>DATMQL010000302.1:0-3013 GCA_035566815.1 Steroidobacteraceae bacterium
CGGGTGCAGCACAATCTTCCAGGTCTTCCCGTTCTGATCGGTCACCTGAACATCCGCGGACCCACCGTAGGGCGCACGCACGGGGGCCGATTCCGGCGACCAGGCAGTCTCGAGGGCATCCGGCATTTCAGCTGTGGCCGGAAGCGGTACATGCTGAACCCGTACACGAACATCGACCGTGTCGGCCCCGATCTCAACCGCCGTGACCTGAACATGAACCACGCCGAATGGATTCTTGAGTGAGCATACGGTGACCGCTGGTGAGCCGGCCTTCAACGACATCCATTCGCTCGGTCTTGTCATTCCCTCGCCGATGACGTCCGCGTAGAGGAGTAGGGCGTCGCGTCCCGACAGATCCGCTTTCGACGGATCGGTGACGGGCGAATCGGCTGCGAGCCACAAAAAGTTTACGTCGGCCCATTGGCCGTGCTCACCTCGGATGGTGGTGGCTTGGAAGCCATCGGTCCGCATTCCGGGGTATAGCGATTCCAAGTAAAGATGAAGGTCCCGGCCACTCATACCAACCCGACGTCCTGTCTTCACGACCTTCCCCTGACGATCCAGAAGCACCCACGGGTCTGCCCTCGGCCACTCAGTAGGATAGGTATAAAGGTCCGGGAAATAGTGCTCGGCAATCGCGCGGTTCACCGCGGGGTCATCGTTCGCCCCGGCAGCGGCGGGTTGCTCGGGTAGCGCAGGTTGCGGTGCGGGTTCATTTGGCCGGCGCGGCCACGCGTAGATCACCCGTAGACTCTTCATGTCGCGGTCATCATTGAAATGTCCGGCGTAGAGTTCGGTGGTACCCATCGGCCCGATCCGCTCGCGCGCAATGCCCATTGCAACGAAGGGATCTGGCGTCGCCAAGGTTTGGGGATCTCCCTCTTCGTTCGATATCTTCGCACGTTCAATGTCCCCGGCCTCCGTCATGAAGACAGTTAGCAGGTTGGAGCCTTCCCTCACCCGCCTGAGGCCGTTTGCATGTATCGGCTCGAAAAGCGATGCGAAGCGTGCCTTCACCTTCGCGCGCACCGTCGCCACATCGCGGCTGGGATCAGAAGGCCACTTGAGGTACCACGCCCTAACGTCGACGTGATTTCCCGCGGCCGGCCAACCCTGCATCCGGTCCTTCACGCTGTCGCCCCGATGCTCATAGTCGACACCCAAAGCGTCGAATGCCTGGTAAGAGGTGGCGATCCACGGCCTGGGTTCAATGTTTTCCTTGTAGCTCTTATAAAGAGACCCGTCCTGATTCATCAGGAGCGTGACCAAGACCGCGCCGGGGCTGGCGGAGGCGTTGAACAATTCGGGATATGTCACTCGAACCAGATTCCGCACCTCAGCCATCCGCGGATCTTCACCCAATGGCAGCTTACGAAGCGCGCCCACGGAGGCCTCCCCTGAGACCACCGTGGCGCGAAGTGTCGGCGCCTGCAGCTCCGCGGCGACCGCGAGGCACGACAACGAAACACCGATCGCCGCCGCGATTGCCCTCCTACCGCGCTT
The DNA here is from genome assembly GCA_035566815.1 of Steroidobacteraceae bacterium. Lineage (GTDB taxonomy): Bacteria > Pseudomonadota > Gammaproteobacteria > Steroidobacterales > Steroidobacteraceae > 13-2-20CM-66-19. Next base: position 1,504 of record DATMQL010000302.1, read on the forward strand.
TGGCAGGTGCGCGGTCATGATCTGTATTCGCCGCAGTAGTTGCGATGCCGGTTCCGTGAGGGCAATTGCTCCGACCGGCGTGAAGGTGCGCCGCTCGCCAATGGTCAACAGCACCTCACCGTAGGCCCTAGGTTCCGCGCCGCGACCCAAGACTCGAGCGTCGCAGTCCACCTCGATTGCAAAGCGAAGCCGCCGCAGCTGCCACCACAGCGGTAAGTTCCACGGCGCGATGACAACCAAGACCAGTCCCAGCAAGAGCAGCGCGGGATCGCGTGCGGCAATGTGTTGCTGCTCATGCGCCAGAACCACCGCCCGGGTGCTCCTCGGGCCGTCGAGCGTCCACTGTGGCATCAGGATGATGGGTTTGACGAAGCCATAGACGGCTGGTCCCAGCGCCTCGGTGACCCACACCTCCTGGTCATTGATCCGTTCGCGCCGCCAGCCCCGCGCCGCCCCTCGCAACCGCAGCCACAACAGTGCGTAGAAGGTCACCAATCCTACGGACGCCGCTAACCAGACCGTGCGAAGGACTTGCTCAATAGACGCTCGGGTCGGCCAGGTCAAATGATGCTGCGGAGGCAGTGACTTGATTGCGACAGACGTCACTGCGTCGGGCGCTCGAAGTACCTGGGCCACGGTGTTCGGAGCTGCGGCCGACGAAGGCGATGACTTGGCCAGGACCGCCGGCGGTGTTATCGCTTGCCTCGGCGTCAGCACCGCCAGCGCAGGCAATGCCACCGAAAGCACCAGGGCCCCCGCCCAGAGGCCGCGTCGCGCAATTCCACGCCAGGCTGCCACGCGTTCGAGCGCCAGTGCGGCCAGTCCGATCAATAGGGCGACCTTCGTACCGTAGAGCATGAGGCCAGTGATCATGACTTATCTCCTTGGGCTCGCTTGTCGAGCAGCGCGCGGATACGCCGGATTTCCTCGTCGGAAAGTTTCTGGTCGGAGACGGCGCTTGTCATCAGCAGCTCGACTGATCCTTTGAACAGCTTGGCAGACAGCTGTCGCAAGGCGCTGTGGCGGGCCGCGTCCCGGGCGACCCGAGCGACGTAACGGTGTGCCCGACCTTCTTCCTCGTGTCCGACGTAACCCTTCGTTTCGAGCGTGCGCAGAATTGACAGTACGGTGTTGTAAGCCAGTTTCACCTTCAGCCGCTTGCGCACTTCGGCGACCGTCGATGGGCCATCGTCCCAGAGCACCTCCATCAGGTCCGCTTCGCGGTCGGCCAATACGATGCGCATGCTCTTAGCTCCACTCACAACTAGTGGACTAGTTTCTACTCCCGCGCGACAGTGCTGTCAACTAGTGCTCTAGGAGATACGATTGCCGCAGTGCGCTGCCGCGACCGCGGCACTGCCTCAAGTGGCCCGCGAGGGCCGCAACGACTGGCCGCCGTGGAGTCGACGGCGCTTTCTGAAGTTAGCTCCTGCCTGTCGCGGAACCTCGTTTCGGCCGGCGGACGGCCCTTAGCTTCCCACTCCTTCCTCCCCCGCAGAAGAACTGATCA
>DATMQL010000303.1:0-2316 GCA_035566815.1 Steroidobacteraceae bacterium
CTTTCCGCTGGTGGAAGAGCCTGTGACGCGCTAGCCTGCCGCTGACGATAGCCGGAGGCAGTGTGAATACAGAAACCCCAGGTCCGGGCGCCGCGCCCCCCAATCTGTACGGCGAGCGCCGGGACCAAACATTCCCGACACTGACCCCCGCGCAGATCGCCCGGCTCACCCCCCACGGAAAAAGAATTGCCATCCACAAGGGCCAGATCCTGGCAGAGCCCGGCGAGCGGCACCGCAAGCTATTCGTCGTTCTCTCCGGCAGCATCGAGGTCGTGCGGCCGACCATGCAGGGTGAGCAACTCCTCATTGTCATCGAGCCGGGTGGTTTTACCGGCGAGATGAGCACTCTGCGCGGTGTCGGCAGCCTCGTTCGGGCGCGCGCGCGGGCGGACGGCGAGGTGCTCGCGATTCCGGACGACCAGTTGCGCACAGTAGTGCAGACTGACGCGCGACTGAGCGAGCTGTTTATGCGCGCGTTCATTCTGCGTCGGGTAGCGCTCGTGGCCGCTCAACAGGGCGATGTAGTTTTGATCGGCTCGCGTCATTCGGCGGGCACATTGCGCGTCCAGCAATTCCTGTCGCGGAACGCTTTTCCGTTCGTGAACCTGGATGTCGACACCGACCCCAGTGTGCAGGCGCTGCTCGATCGGTTTCACGTCACCGTCGAAGACATTCCGATGGTGATCTGCCGTGGCGAGACCATGGCGAAAAATCCGAGCAATGCAGAGCTCGCGGAATGCCTCGGCATGAACCCGCAGATTGACTGCAAAACCATCCGCGACGTCATTGTCATCGGCGCGGGGCCGGCGGGGCTGGCCGCCGCCGTCTACGCCGCGTCCGAAGGCCTCAACGTACTCGTGCTCGAAACCAACGCGCCCGGCGGGCAGGCGGGGTCGAGCTCACGGATCGAGAATTACCTGGGTTTTCCGACGGGCATCTCAGGCCAGGCGCTGGCCGGACGAGCGCTCGTGCAGGCACAGAAGTTTGGCGCCGAAGTGGCGATAGCCAACAGTGCGATCCGGCTGCGCTGCGAGTCGAAGCCTTTTGAGATCGAGCTATCCGGTGACCACCTCGTGCGCGGCCGAGCCATCATCGTGGCGAGCGGCGTCGAGTATCGAAAGTTGGCATTACCCAACATCGACCACTTTCTCGGCGTAGGTATCTACTACGCCGCGACTTACATCGAAGCGCAGTTGTGTAAGGATGAAGACATCGTAATCGTCGGCGGGGGCAACTCTGCGGGACAGGCGGCGGTATTTCTCGCAAGCAACTGCAAGCACGTTCACCTGCTCGTACGCTCGAACGGCCTGGCCGACAGTATGTCCCGTTACCTGGTCCGTCGCATAGACGACACGCCGAACATCACTCTCCGGACGTGCACCGAAATCACCGCGCTGGAGGGAGATTCGCGCCTGGAACACGTGACCTGGCATTGCACACTGGACAACCGGACCGAGACGAATCCCATCCGGCACGTGTTCCTCATGACGGGCGCGGTGCCCAACACGAACTGGCTGGAAGGCTGCCTCGGATTGGATGAAAAAGGCTTCGTGCGGACCGGGACCGACCTGCACGCGGACGAGATTGCCGCAGGCGAGTGGCCGCTCGCCAGACAACCGTATATGTTCGAGACGACAGTGCCCCGGATCTTCGCGGTGGGCGACGTGCGCTGTGGCAGCGTGAAGCGGGTCGCGGCAGCGGTGGGAGAGGGCTCCGCCTGCGTCCAACTGGTGCACCGGGTTCTGGCCGAGTAAGGTCAATCCATCAGGCTTCCAATGAAAGACCATTGCTATGAATGATCATCCCTTTCAGCTCACCCCGGCGGTCCAGAATTTCGACCATATGCAGGGGCCGCCGCATGCTGCCGTCACGGTGGTGGAATATGGAGATTTCGAGTGCCCGAACTGCAAGCAGGCCGCTCCCGCGGTCAAGTTGCTGCTCGAGCGCTTCGAGGAGCGGGTCTGCTACGTGTGGCGACACTTTCCGCTCGCGGAAGTCCATCCGCACGCCCTGATGGCGGCCCAGGCCGCGGAAGCCGCCGCGGGACAGCAGCAGTTCTGGCCCATGCACGACCTCCTGTTCGAGAACCAGGCGCACCTGAAAGCCCAGAACCTGAAAAGTGATGCGGAGCGGCTGGGCCTGGACATGGCGCGCTATACGGCGGAGATGGATGACGAGATCTATCTGCAACGGGTTCGGGAGCACATGGAGAGCGGCAAGCACAGCGGCGTACGAGCCACCCCGACGTTCTTCGTAAACGGCCGAATACACGATGTCTCCTTCGGACTGCGCGCACTATTCGACGCAGTGGAAGAG
>DATMQL010000304.1:0-3701 GCA_035566815.1 Steroidobacteraceae bacterium
CGCGTGTTGATGCAAGACCTCACCGGCGTCCCCGCGATTGCCGACCTCGCCGCATTGCGTGACGCGGTCGCGCGCCTCGGAGGTCACAGCGCGACCGTCGAGCCCGGCATCCCGGTCGATCTCGTGATCGACCATTCGATCATCGCCGATTTCGCGGGGTCCTCCGACGCGCTGGCCCGCAACGCGGAACTCGAATTCGAACGCAACCAGGAGCGTTACACGTTCTTGCGTTGGGCCCAACAGGCGTTCAAGACCCTACGGGTGTTCCCTCCCGACCGTGGCATCTGCCATCAGGTCAACCTCGAGTACCTCGCACAAGTCGTCTTCCGCGACACCGACGGGCTCGCATACCCCGACACGCTGGTCGGAACTGACTCCCACACGCCGATGGTCAATGGTCTCGGCGTCCTCGGTTGGGGCGTCGGCGGCATCGAAGCCGAAGCCGCCATGCTCGGCCAGCCGGTGACCATGCTCATCCCGCAGGTCATTGGATTCCGCCTGAAGGGTAAGCTCCCGGCCGGCGCCACCGCGACCGACCTGGTGCTCACCGTCACCGAGATGCTCCGCAAGAAAGGCGTCGTCGACAAGTTCGTGGAGTTCTTCGGCGACGGCCTCGCGAACCTGCCGCTGGCGGATCGCGCCACGATTGCCAACATGGCCCCTGAGTACGGCAGCACCTGCGGCATCTTCCCGATCGACGAGGAAACGATCCGCTACCTGGAACTGTCCGGGCGCTCCAGGGAGCGCATCGATCTCGTCACGGCCTACGCCAAACATCAGGGCATGTGGCGCAACCAGGGCCAGAAAGACGCCGAGTACACCGATGTGCTCGAGCTCGATCTCGGCACGGTAGAGCCGAGTCTCGCGGGCCCGCGCCGCCCGCAGGATCGCGTGCCCCTGAAGACCGCCAAGAGCGTCTACGAAACCAACGCGAAGAAATCCTCCGAGGAGCGCGCTGTCAAGACACCTGCCGCGAAGGGCACGGCGTCCGTAACACTCGATGGCAAGACTTTCGAGCTCAAGGATGGAGCGGTGCTCATCGCCGCCATCACGAGCTGCACCAACACCTCCAACCCCTCCGTCATGCTCGGCGCCGGGTTGCTCGCCCGCAAGGCGAACGAGAAAGGCCTGAAGGCCAAGCCGTGGGTGAAAACCAGTCTCGCGCCCGGCTCGCGGGTGGTAACCGACTACTTCAAGAAGGCCGGCGTGCTCGGTGACCTCGCAGCGGTCGGCTTCGACGTCGTGGGTTACGGCTGCACGACCTGTATCGGTAATTCCGGCCCGTTGAAGCCGGAGATTTCCGCCGGTGTGAAGGCCGGCGATATCACCGCCTGCTCGGTGCTCTCCGGCAACAGAAACTTCGAGGGCCGTGTGCATCCCGAAGTGCGGATGAACTTCCTGGCCTCACCGCCCCTGGTCGTCGCGTACGCGCTGGCCGGCTCGCTCGATATCGATCTCACGAAGGAGCCGCTGGGCACCGGCAAGGACGGCAAGCCCGTCTACCTGGCCGACATCTGGCCCAGCGACAAGGAAGTGCAGGACATCCTCCTGACGTCCATCAGCTCCGAGATGTTCCGCAACAGCTACGCGAGCGTGTTCACCGGCGACAGCAACTGGAGCAGCATCAAGGTGCCCGCCGGTAAGCGCTACACGTGGGACGAGAAATCGACCTATGTGAAGAACCCACCTTACTTCGAAGGCATGACCATGACGCCGGCCCCGCTCGCTGACATCAGCGGCGCGCGCGCCCTGGCGGTATTGGGTGACTCCGTTACGACCGACCACATCTCGCCCGCGGGTAACATCTCGAAAACCAGCCCGGCCGCCCGCTATCTCATTGAGCAAGGCGTGCAGCCCGTCGATTTCAACTCCTACGGCGCACGGCGCGGCAATCATGAAGTCATGATGCGCGGCACCTTCGCCAACATCCGCTTGCGCAACCTCCTCGTCCCGGGTGTCGAGGGAGGCGTGAGCGTGCATCTGCCGAGCGGCGAGCAGCTTTCGATCTACGACGCGGCCATGCGCTATAAGAAAGAGAACACGCCGCTGATCATTCTCGCCGGCCGCGAGTATGGCACCGGCTCCTCGCGCGACTGGGCCGCGAAGGGCACCATGTTGCTCGGCGTGAAGGCGGTGATCGCCGAGAGCTTCGAGCGCATCCATCGCTCGAACCTCATCGGCATGGGCGTCGTCCCGCTGCAGTTCCACCAGGGACAGAATGCGCAGTCGCTCGGCCTCACGGGGAAGGAAGTGTTCTCCATTGCCGGCCTCGGCAGCGGCGATGCGAAGGAAGTGAGAGTGACGGCGCAGCCGGCCAGCGGCAAGCCGATCGAGTTCACCGTGCGCGTCCGCATCGACACGCCGAAGGAGCGGGAGTACTTCCGCCATGGCGGCATCCTCCACTACGTCCTGAGGCAGCTGGCTTCGCAAAAGTCCGCAGCGTAAGCACGCCAAGCGTACTGAAACCACGATCCTAGGGCCTGCGTCAACAGCGCAGGCCCGCTCGACGTATCCATGCCATCCCAACTCGTTGTTTTCGATCTCGACGAGACCGTCACACGTCACGACACCCTGTTGCCTTACGCAATGGGCTTCACCATCCGCCGTAAGCCCTGGCGCCTGCCCCTCTTCGCTACCGTCGCGCCCCCAACCTTTGAATATCTGCTCGGCCGCACCGACGAGGGTCGGGTCAAAGAGGCTTTCATCAAGGCGGCTCTCGGCGGCAGTCGTCGCAGCGACATCGACGCCTGGACCCGTCGCTTCGTACCCGCGCTCACCTCTCGTGGCACTTTCGCCAACGCAATGGAGCGAATCGCCGAGCACCGCCGCGCCGGGGACTACCTGGTCCTCATGAGCGCCAGCACCGACTTATACGTCCCCGCGATCGCCCGCGAGCTCGGTTTCAACGAATCCATCTGCACCGGTGTGCGTTGGGACGGCGATCGCCTCGACGGCGCGCTCACAACACCCAACCGCAAGGGTGAAGAGAAAGCGCGCTGCTTCATCGCACTGCGCGAGCGGCATCCCGGACTCGATACCACGGCCTACGGCAACTCCTCCACGGACCTTCCCCATCTGCGTCTCGCGACTCACGGATTTCTGGTCAATGGGTCGGTGCGAGCCCGGCGCGCCGCGCAAGACCTCGGTGTCACCTGTGTCGACTGGGCCTGACCCGATCCTCCCGGGTGCAATTTTTCCGGCGCTGCGCCGGTCTAACGGTACATGAAGCCCTTAATACCCATGCAGACTCCGCGTATAGCACCTTCAGATATCACGCCGCGCGAGGTGTTTTTCAACCGACGCGCATTCTTTGCCGGTGTCATGGCGACCGGCGCCAGCTCACTGCTGAATACGGCGCGGGCGGAGCAGCCTCCGGGCGGGCGCCTGCAGTACACGCACAACGCGCGCTACAGCGTCACCGAGACTCCTAACAAGTACGACGAGATCACGGGCTACAACAACTACTACGAATTCGGCACCGACAAGGAGGACCCGAAGAAGAACGCGGGCTCCTTCAAACCCACGCCCTGGACCCTCACGGTTGACGGCGAAGCCGAGGTGAAGGGTAACTTCGCGCTCGAGGACCTGCTGAAATCGCAGCCCCTGGAAGAGCGCATTTACCGTTTCCGCTGCGTCGAGGCCTGGTCGATGGTCATTCCCTGGGTGGGCTTTCCCCTGAGCGCCCTGCTCGAGCGCTTCAA
>DATMQL010000305.1:0-13861 GCA_035566815.1 Steroidobacteraceae bacterium
TAAATTCAGCCCAGACGAGTTTCTGGCGGGGGTCGTAGAAGGGCGTATGTCGAAGACGGCGCGCCACTCAAAGCCGGGCTCACGGCCACCTTATCTGGAAGGTGTTCCGTTGGCCGACGCTTGTGTCCTCGCGACGGAGCACCGCTCCGCAAGCGTCTGTCGTCAGCCAGAAGCGCACCGGGAAGCACGTCCATGACTTACATCGAAGCACCTGACGAGCAGAGCGAGACCAGCGCCGCGAAGGCGCTGGACCGTGACGAGAGTAGCGATTTCTCGCTCGTAGAGGCCGTCGCGGAGCGTAGCGAGCTACAAAATCAACTTTACCTGAGATATCGGCGGCCCTTGCTACAGGTATTCCACCATAGACGCATCGATCGTGATGCAGCCGACGATTTGCTACAGCGCACTTTTTTACAGGCGATCAAGAAAATCCGCACTGAGGGCTTGGATGATCCAGGCAATCTCGGAGGTTATTTGTACCGTACGGCATGCAAGCTCGCGACGGCCTACTGGCGTGGGGAACTGTCCCACCGTCACGAGAACGACCGTGAGCTCCTGACGAACCTCAAGGACGAAGCGCTCTCTTTGGAAGAGCGTCTCGACCACGAGCAACTCGCCAAACACGTGCGGGATCTGATGGATCATCTGCCGGTACAACGCGATCGTGAAGTGCTCGAGCGCTTCTACCTCCACGAGGAGCCGCGCACGGCCATTCGGGAGTCATTGCAATTGACAGACATGCAGTTCAATCAGGTTTTATGGCGTGCGCGACAGCGCTTTGGTGACATTCTACGGAAGGCCGGGCTGACGCTCGGTGAATCGTCTTCCGCACATTCGACGCATGGGTAGGGAGAACCATGGATCACGCACAATTCAAGGCTAAACAAACAGCCGCCGTCTATGTGGCGGATGGGCTGGATGAGCGCACGCTCGAAGCTTTCGAGATGCACATGATGGGTTGCACCGAGTGCATCGAGGATGTCGAGAGTTGGCGCGCCATCAAGGTCAACATGCCGACCCGGGTACGCCCCGCGCGCGTACCGGCCGTTCTCGGTCGCAACCTCCACGCAGCAGGAGTTGGCCACGCGGCGGCAGGCTGGCGCATGGCCGCCTCCCTCGTGGTGGGTGGAGTACTGGGTACGGCGGGCGGTTGGTTCGGCCATCAGTCCCAGACTCCCAACCTCGACTCGACACAGACCGCGTTTTTCAACGTTCCGGCGGCGACTCGCGGCGCGGGCGACTGCACCGCCCTGCGCCTGGCGCCGGACACACGCTTTGCGCTGTTGCGTGTGCCTGGTGTCTCGCGGGACCGGCAGGTTATCGCGGCGGACGCCGAAAAACGCGAGCTTCCGGCTTCGCGCTACACCTCACGGTTACAACCTGACGGGAGCCATCTCGTCCGGATCGACACGCAGGCGCTCGATGGCAGGGAGGTCTTTCTGGAGGCACGTGCGGCGGACGGCTTCGGAGAGCCGCTCGGCTGTGTGACAGGCCAGGTCGCGACGGCTCGCTGAGAGCGTCTTACGGGAATCGCGGGAGCCTGCCGGTCGGCAGGCTCCCCACTAACTCATCGGAATCTGGGCCAGCCGCTCGCCCTGCCGGCGCAGGAAGGGTCCGAAACCGAGCCTGTCGTAAAGGTCGGTTAGCGCCGGCGCGTCCGGCCGGCGGCGGCGCAAGCCTTCCACATCGACGCCGAGTTGCATATCGCACGTGATGTGCGTGAGCTTTCGCGCTAGAAACACCGACTCGCGATGTTCGCGCAGACGATCGCACAGCGTGCGCGCGCCACGTAACTTCAGACCCACCACGCGGCCGAGATTGGCGTAAAGATCGTCGAGCGAATCGAACGACTTCATCAGCGATGAGGCCGTCTTGTGACCGATTCCCGGCACGCCCGGAATGTTGTCGCAGTCGTCGCCCGTGAGTGCGAGGTAATCAGCGAAGCGCTCTGGAGCGACACCGAAGTGGCGCTCGATGTCGTGGTAACCGAACTGCTCGCGTGCGCCGAAATCCCAGTACAGATCGCCGCTGCGGACGAGTTGGGCAAGGTCCTTATCGCGCGTGATGAACGCGGAGCGGATTCCCTCCTCACGCATGAGACAGCCGAGCGTGCCGATGATGTCGTCCGCTTCGTATTCCGGGCTTACGAAGGCCGGCAGGCCGAGATGCCGGCAAAGCTCCCGGCAGTGCTGAAACTGCAGCGCCAGGTCGACAGGCGCCGGCTCGCGATTCGCCTTGTAGGGCGGGTAGATCCTGCTTCGGTAGGAGTTGGCCGCGCGTTGATCGAAGGCGACCGCAACATAGCGCGGCCGGACCCGTTCGATGAGATCGCCCAGAAAACGCGCGAAGCCAAACACGGCGTGCACCGGGTTACTGTCCCGATCCACCATGTCAGGCAGCATCGAGTGGTAGGCGCGAAAAACGTAGACGGACGCGTCGACGAGAAAAATCAACGGGAGGTACCGAACATTGACTTATGTGACTTTTGAGCTAGCCCACCGCACGAGTCGCTGCACGGTAAAAGCAAAAGTCACATAAGTCAAAGTCCGGTACCTACGCCAGCCAACGCTGAATTCTCGCGTGTAGCGGGCTGGAGCGCGGGAAGTGCGCCAGCAGGTACTCCATCTGGTCGGCGAGCACGCGGCGCCCTTTGAGGAAAATATACTCCGCATAGGTCGGCGTGAACGGCACGGCGATGAGCTGCATTTTCGCCTGCTCGGGCGTGCGCGAGGCCTTCTGGTTGTTGCAACGGCGGCACGCCGTCACGACGTTCGTCCAGATATCAACACCGCCCTGGCTGAAGGGGCGGATGTGATCGCGCGACAGCTCCCGCGAAGGGAAGCGGATCGCGCAATACATGCACAGATAAGCGTCGCGCCGGAACAACGTCTGGTTGTTCAACGGCGGCACATAGTCGTGCCGGGTGTTGCCGGGATTGCCGGTGTGTCCGATCGTGGCGACAATCGAGTTGACTTCGAGGATGGTGCGTCGCCCGGTGACTGCATTGACCCCGCCGTACAACTTGTACAACATGGAGCCGCACGTATAGGCCACCTGCTCCTGGTGGTAGAGGCGAGCGGCCTCCTTGTAGTCGATCCACTCGAGGGGCATGCCCGCGATGTCCGTACGAAGGACGAGCTGAGAGAGCCCGCGCGCCGCCGGGGTGGAGACGATGCGCAGTTCATCCTGGTCGCCGTGATCGGCGCGTTCGAGGTCGATACCTAGCATGGCAGGTGTAAGATAAGGCACTTTTGTGCAAGAATTCAACAACGCAACGTCTTAATTCGATTAAACATTTCCTACAACGTGGTCGACCGGCCACGATGCTTCCCATGAGGGCCTTGCATGCCAGTCACAATAGGTGCGCTTCGAGAGTGCGCGCCGCTAGAAACGCGCGTAAGTGTGGTTCCGGAGGTCGCCGTGAAGCTCGCTCAGACCGGAGCCCGGGTTTTGGTCGAGCGGGGGGCCGGCACCCGGGCGCAATTCCCTGATTCCACATACAAGGACGTCACCTGGGCGGACTCGGCGGACGCCGTGCTGGAGCAGTCGGACGTGGTCCTGACGGTCCAGCCGCTCACCGTGGACCAGATTCAGCGACTGAAGTCGGGAGCCGTGGTCATCGGCTTCATGCAGCCACACGCGCGGCAGGCGGAAGTCAAAGCGCTGCAGGGGCGCGGGATCACCAGTTTCGCGGTGGAGCTCATTCCCCGTATCTCGCGAGCTCAGTCGATGGATGCCCTGTCGTCGCAGGCGGCCATCGCCGGCTACAAGGCTGTGCTCATCGCCGCCGACAATCTGCAGAAGTTCATGCCGATGCTCACCACCGCCGCCGGGACTATCCGCCCGTCGCAGGTTCTCATCATTGGGGCGGGAGTCGCGGGACTCCAGGCCATCGCGACCGCGCGGCGCCTCGGAGCGGTAGTCGAAGCGTACGACGTGCGCAGCGCAACCAAGGAACAGGTGAAGTCCCTGGGTGCGAAGTTCGTCGACACCGGGGTCAGTGCCGACGGCACGGGCGGGTACGCTCGCGAGCTCACCGACGAAGAAAAGAGTAAGCAACAGGAAGTGCTCGACTCGCGAATCGCAGCGGCGGACGCCGTCGTGACGACCGCATCCGTGCCGGGCCGGCCGGCGCCGAAGATCATCTCGCGCGCCGCCGTAGAGCGCATGAGACCCGGCTCGGTCGTGGTCGACATCGCCGCCGAGCAAGGCGGTAACTGTGAGCTCACGCGCGCGGGCGAAATCGTCGAGCACCAGGGCGTGAAGATCATCGGGCCGCTCAATCTGGCCAGCGATCTCGCCTATAACGCGAGCGAGATGTACGCGCGCAACCTGCTGAACTTTCTCAAGCCGGCCCTCGATAAAGGCGAGCTGAAGATCGACTGGAACGACGAGGTATTCGCGAAGTCGTGCCTCACGCACGGCGGGGAAATCAAACACGAGCCGACCGCCAAGGCGTTGGCAGGCTGATCAAGCGGGGAAAGCACACATGACCGGAATGGTTGCGCTCTATATTTTCATGCTCGCGGCTTTCACCGGCTACGAGGTTATCTCGCGGGTGCCGGTGATCCTGCACACGCCCCTCATGTCGGGATCGAACTTCGTACACGGCATCGTGCTGGTAGGCGCAATGGTGGCGCTGGGAAGCGCGCACACGCCGCTGGAAAAGATCATCGGCTTCATCGGCGTACTGCTCGCTGCGGGTAACGCCGTCGGTGGTTACGTCGTCACCGAGCGGATGTTGGAAATGTTCAAGTCTAGCGGTGCCCGTAGCGGCGGCGGCAAGAGGGCGCATTAATGTTCGACGAGTACCGTGACCTGGTCATCCAGGCGAGTTATTTCATTACCGCGGCGCTATTCATTCTCGGCCTGAAGCGCATGAGCTCTCCCGTGACCGCTCGCAGCGGTATCACGTGGGCCGGGGCCGGCATGTTGGTCGCCACCGCAGTGACATTCGCCTATCCGGGAATGTCTAACTACGAGTGGATCATTCCGGCCATCCTGGTGGGCGGTGGGTTCGCCTGGTGGAGCGGCAAGCGCGTCGCCATCACCGACATGCCGCAGATGATCGCGCTCTATAACGGTATGGGCGGTGGGGCCGCCGCTGCCATCGCAGCGGTGGAGCTCTACCGTGGTGAAATGGATAGTTACGCGACTTCGATCCTCGCCGTCGTCGGCGGCATCATCGGTGCCGTATCGTTCAGCGGCAGCGCGATTGCATTTGGCAAGCTGCAGGGGCTCATCAAACGCAGCGTGCGCTTCGGCGGCCAGCAGGTTCTGAATCTGCTGTTGCTCGTGGCCGCCCTCGTGTTAGGCGGTTTGGTGGCGCTCCACATCAACGCCTCACCGGCCGTCGTCACCGCGTTCTTCGTGCTCGCGTTGATCCTCGGGCTCACGATGACGCTGCCCATCGGTGGCGCGGACATGCCTGTCGTAATTTCGCTCTACAACGCCCTCACCGGCCTCGCTGTCGGATTCGAAGGCTTCGTGTTGAACAATGCCGCGATGATCATTGCCGGCACCGTGGTCGGCTCGGCCGGCACCCTGCTGACGCAGTTGATGGCTCGAGCGATGAACCGCTCACTCGGCAACGTCCTGTTCTCGGGTTTCGGCGACACGGGCGGTGCCGCAACCGGAACGGTTACCGGCAGCATGAAGCCGATCGAGGCTTCCGATGTCGGCGTCATGATGGCGTTCGCGCAGAAGGTGATCATAGTGCCCGGCTACGGCATGGCTGTGGCCCAAGCGCAGCACAAGATCTGGGAGCTGTGCCAATTGCTGATCGATCGTGGCGTAACCGTCAAGTTTGCGATTCACCCCGTCGCGGGGCGCATGCCGGGACACATGAACGTGCTGCTGGCGGAGGCCGGCGTGCCGTACGATCTCATCTCCGACCTGGACGAGATCAATGCGGAGTTCGAGACAGCGGACGTCGCGCTCATCATCGGCGCGAACGATGTGGTGAATCCCGTCGCGCGCACCGACAAGTCGAGCCCGATCTACGGCATGCCCATTCTCAACGCCGATAAGGCGAAGAATGTCATCGTGATCAAACGTGGTCAGGGGGCGGGGTTCTCGGGTATCGAGAACGCCCTGTTCTACCTCGACAACACGCGCATGCTGTATGGGGATGCGCAGAAAGCCGGAGCGGAGCTGATACAGGCCATCAAGGCCGTCGGGTGACGGCGGGGGCGCTCGGTCGGAATATGAAGAAGAAGTTATGCTTGAAGAGGCCGGGCGCGCCAGTCCTGGGACAGTTGGCAGTTGCGATTACGGCGTTCGCGTGTATGTCGACACCGCGCGCCGCTGAAACACCCACGCCTGCAGCCGCCACCGGGCAAGCGACCAGGAAGGCGTTGACCACCGCGGAAGTTTTGGCCGAATCAACACCCGCCGACTGGCGGCTGATCGATCCGCAAAACACGCTCTACATGGAACTTCCGGCGGGGAGGGTCATCATCGAGCTCGCACCGCAGTTCGCTCCGCATTACGTCGCGAATGTTGAAACGCTGGCGCGCCAGGGTTACTTCAATGGACTCTGGATTGAGCGCGTTCAGGACAACTACGTCGCACAGTGGGGCGACCCGGAAAGCAAGAAGCCGATCGGCAACGCGCAGCGCAACGTCGCGGCGGAATTCGAGCGTACCTCGCGCGGCCTGTCTTTCATGCCGCTGGCCGAGCCCGACACTTATGCGCCCGAGGTCGGATTTTCCGATGGCTTCCCGGTCGCGCTCGACCCAAAACTCGGGCGCGCGTGGCTCATCCATTGTTATGGCATGGTGGGCGCCGGGCGCGACAACGACGTAGACAGTGGTGGCGGGACCGAGCTCTACGCTGTCATCGGTCATGCCCCTAGACATCTCGATCGCAATGTCACGTTGCTCGGTCGGGTCGTGCAGGGTATCGAGCTTCTTTCATCGCTCCCGCGAGGCACCGGCGCGATGGGGTTCTACGACAAGCCGGAGCAGCGGGTAACGATCAAGTCCTTCAAGGTGGCTGCGGATGTGCCGGAAGCACAACGGACGCCGCTGGAGGAACTTCGGACAGACACACAGACTTTCACGGACTACATCGACGCACGCCGCAACCGCCATGAGGAATGGTTCAAGGTGCCGGCGGGGCATGTTGATGTTTGTAATGTGACGATACCGGTGCGGGCGCGGGTAGCGGCGGCGGCTCCGGGGCATTGAGTGGGCATTAGCGCCCGGATGAGCCTGCGCGGTGGCGCCCGACAGCCCGACGGCTCAGTGAGGCGGTCTGGCGGGAGGCCTGGCCATCGGCATCCGCTGTTGCATGCGTTTCTCCCGCATCTCGCGGCTGTGCTCTAACATCTGCTGACGCTGTGCCGGGGTGGCGTTGTGCCACTGCTCGCGCAACATCTGGCGCTGGCCAGGCGGCAATTGTTGGAACCTGTGGTAGTTCTGACGCACGGCCGACTGCTGATTGGGCGGCAGTGACTGAAATTTCTGCCAGCGCTCGCGCAACGCCTGGCGCTGTTCCGGGGGAAGGGCGTGCCACTGATCGAAACGCTGGCGTGCCAGACTCTTCTGGTCGGGCGTCATCCCGAGCCAACGCTGACTGCCGCGCGCGAGCGCCTGCTGCCTTTCAGGCGGCAAAGTGCTCCACTGGTTGCCAAAGCGCGAGAGGAGTTTCTGTTGGTCGGGCGACAGACTCGACCATTGCACGGGCGCCGCGGGCGCACTCGCCGCCGCAGGGGGAGCTGACGGCGGAGGCGCAACCGGCTCCTGCTGCGCGAATACAGGCGCCGCGCCGGCAAGGAGCAGTGCGAGTAGCACAGAGCGTTGTTTGTTATTCATCTTGTTTCGCCCCTGGTGCGCTCGGCTTCGGTGCAGGCGTGGCGGGTTTCGCCGCGATGACCGTTGGATTGCCTGGTTTGGCCACCTTGCCGATGTCTGTCTGCGAAAGATATTCGATCCACGAGCCGTCGTCCGCCTCCACCGTATCCGACGAGGGGTCGACACTGCCCAGAAACTCCAGCAGCTCGTCGTCGAGCGCCGGAGGGCTGGGCTGGTGCGGGGGATCGTCGGCGAGCACGGCACCGGAGCCGGCCGTGAGTACGGCGAAGGCCAGCACCAGCCGGGAGCGCCGGTTCAACATCAGGTGTCCGTCTCGCTGCCGCCCGCCTCCGTCGGTTCTGCCGCCCATTCATAGAACGAGCCGGAGCCGTCTCCGTCCTGCACTAGATCGAGCCCTTCGCTGTCCGACAGAAGATCCAGGTCCGTCGGGTGCACGCTGTCGGGCACAGGAGGCAGCTCAATCTGCGGCCCGCGATGCCAGAGAACCACGGTCACAAGGACGGCCGCCGCCGCGGCACCCGCGGTCGGGACCAGAGTAAAGAAACGCGAGAAAAGCGGACGGCGTCGTGCCGACGCTGCTTCAACCGCTGCCTGGCGCGCCTGGTTAAGGCGTGAGCGAACGCGGCCGTCGATGCGCAGGACGCTTTCCTCAAGCGCTTGGCGCGAGAGCCGCTCGAAGTCCGTCAGCTGTTCACCGCCCTGCCCGCTCATACCAATTCCCCGAGTTGCTCCCGCAGCGCCTGAAGCGCGCGAAAATAATGTGTTTTTACGCTGCCTTCGGAGCAGCCCATCGCAATTGCGGTCTCCGCCACGTCCATACCTTCGAGCGTGCGCAGCATGAATACCTGCTGCTGACGCCGAGGAAGGTCAGCGATGGCCTTTTCCAGCGCGCCCATGGCCTCAGCCAATTCGAGCTTCTTCACCGGGGACGGGTCCGGACTCGGCGCCAGCGCGATCGGGTCTAGCTCGTCCTCCTCCTCGTCGCCGCGGAACGGCATCCAGGCGATGACTCGACCGCGCACGGTTCGCCGGCGCTGCATGTCACGAATGCGGTTCTCGAGTATGCGATAGAAGAGCGGCTTCCACTCCTCCGCCGGCTTATCCGCGTAGGCGCGGGCCAGCTGCAGCATCGCATCCTGCACGGCATCCAATGCGTCGTCCTCATGTCGGAGCGCAGCTTGGGCGATTTTGAATGCCTTGAGCTCGACGCCGGCCAGAAACTGGTTCAGCGCACGGGAACGGGCATTGGTAAGCGATTCCGACAGTTCCACGTCGCCGTGTGATGCAACCGGCATGCTATAAGGCGACGCGAATGTAGCAAACTCCGACATGCCCCGTATAACGCGCGTGCTCGCACTCGGGTTGACTCACCTTCACACGCGTAACTCTTTGATTTCCTTTAGACCATGACCCCGGCCTGCGTTTTCCGCGTGGCGCTCGACACGCCGCTCAAGCGCCTGTTCGACTATTTGCCACCTGAATCGACCCTTTGGAGTGCGCCGATCGAGCCGGGGATGCGGGTGCGGGTGCCGTTTGGACGGCAGAAGCTGATTGGAATCGTGATGGAGGCGGCCGACTCCTCGGACGTCCCGCCTGAGCGGCTGAAGCCGATCCTGGAAGTGCTCGACCCCCGGCCGGTGCTCGATGCCTCAGCGCTCGCCCTGCTGCGGTGGGCGGCAGAGTACTACCACCATCCCATCGGGGAGGTGCTGTCTACGGCGTTACCGAAGGCGATGCGGATGGGGGCCGCGGCCGAGGCACACGAAGAGCGGTGGAGCGTGACGCCGGATGGGCGTGAGGCGTGGACGGGGGGGGAACCTCGGCGGGCGCCTAAGCAGAGGGAGTTGTTAGGGTATTTGGTGGCGGGTGGGGCGGCGGCGCATGCCGAGTCCTCGCTCGTGCGCGAGAGCGGCGTGATGTTGGCGGGTGAGGAGCCATCCGCGTTGGCGGGCGATGGCGCTTCAGTATCGGCGCATGAGGAGCCATCCGCGTCGGCGGGCGATGGCGCTTCGGCATCGGCGCATGAGGAGCCTTTCGCATCGGCGGGTGTCGGCGTTTCGGCGGTGGTGCTCGACGAGGCGCTGCCTAACTGGCGCGACGCCGCGCGATCTCTGGCGGCGCGCGGGTGGGTTCTCTCCGCGGAGGTTGCGCTGGCTGGCGGCGAGGCGCGGTTTGCCGTCCGAACTCCGGGGCCCGATCTTCGCGACGAGCAGCGCGTTGCTGTCGAGGCCGTCGGGGCAGCCTTGGGACACTTCGGCGCCTTCGTCCTTCATGGCGTCACCGGTAGCGGCAAGACCGAGGTCTACCTGCGGCTGGTGGAGCAAGTTCTCCAACAGGGACGCCGCGCCCTGGTATTGGTGCCCGAGATCGGCCTTACGCCGCAGCTCGTCGGTCGATTTCGCGATCGCTTCGACACGCCCATGGCTGTGTTGCACTCCGCGCTGACCGACAGCGAGCGGCTCACGGCGTGGCGCCAGGCGTTCAGCGGCCACGCGCGGATTATGCTGGGTACGCGCTCGGCCGTGTTCGCACCGGTTCCCGACCTCGGAATCATCATCGTCGACGAGGAGCATGACTCCTCCTTCAAACAACACGAGGGTGGCTTTCGCTACTCCGCACGCGACTTGGCGGTGGTGCGAGCTCAACGAGCTGACGTACCGGTGCTACTCGGCTCGGCGACCCCCGCGCTGGAATCCCTGCAGAATGTCGCTGGGGGTCGCTACGTACGCCTCTCATTACCCTATCGGGCCGCGAAGGCCGAACCTCCACGCATGGCCCTTGTAGACCTCCGTTCTAACGCCGGGCACGCAGGTGTATCAACACCCGCTATTCAGGCCATCGAACGGCATCTCCGCGATGATGGCCAAGTGCTGGTATTCCTGAATCGGCGTGGCTATGCACCTACTCTACTTTGCACGGCATGCGGTTGGATCGCGCCCTGCGGAGAGTGCGACGCCCGATTGACCGTCCACCTTTCCGCCGGACGACTTCGGTGCCACCACTGTGGATTCGACACGCAATTGCCTTCGCGCTGCCCGCAGTGCGGGTTTGCCGTGAAACCGGTGGGCCAGGGTACTGAGCGCATCGAGGAATCGCTGGCCAGCCTTTTTCCGGGCGTAACACTGGCACGACTGGATCGGGACGTCGTACGTCGGCGCGGCGACATGGAGGAAGTCATGCGCCGCATGTCATCCGGCGAAGCGCGCATCCTCGTCGGGACGCAAATGGTAACGAAGGGACATGACTTCCCTAACGTGACGCTCGTAGTTGTACTCAACGCCGATCAAGGATTGTTCAGCACCGACTTCCGCGCACCAGAGCGGCTCGCCCAAACCATAGTACAGGTTGCTGGACGCGCGGGACGCGGCACGAAGCCCGGTGAAGTGTTGATACAAACCGAGTTTCCCGGTCATCCATTGCTGCTGAGTCTGCTGTCGGAAGGGTATGACGGGTTCGCGCGCACGGCCCTCACGGAGCGGGAGCAGGCTTCGTGGCCTCCATTCAGCCGGCTTGCCGCGGTCCGTGACTCCGCAAAGACCGCCGCAAGCGCGCTCGAGTTTCTGACAGAGGCTCGCAAGCTGGCGGGCAACCCTCCGCGAGGACTGAAACTGCTGGGACCAGTGCCCGCCGCAATGTCAAAGCGCGCGGGCCGCTACCACGCGCAACTTCTCATCGAGGGTGCGGACCGCTCCAGCCTGCACCATTTTCTGGATTCGTGGCTTCCTGCAGTAGAGCAACTGCAGAGCGCGCGACGGGTCCGATGGGCACTGGATGTCGATCCTATCGAGTTGTTTTGATGAGCTGAATGACGCCGGTTACGGCTGGGCCGCCGCGAGGTGGGCGTCCCGGAACTCGCGCAGGACTGCGTTCATGCGGGTTTGATAGCCCTCTCCTTGGGCTTTGAACCATTCCAACACGTCGACGTCGACGCGTAACGCGATCTGTTGCTTACGCGGCGGCACCGGCAGACCGCGATGCGCCACGGCCCGTGCCCAATCTTGCGGCAGCGTACGGGGCGCATCTTTGGTAAATCGCACGTCACCATCGGGCATCGACTTCAGCCGTGCCCAATCTGTCTTGCCTTTAGGGGCGCTTGGAGTAGCGCCAGTGCCACGCTTGCTCTTCATGTTTCACTGCCTTACGAGCCGAAATAACATGCGGTACGTCGTCACCGCCACGAGGTGCCCAGACGATAAACAGCGGCACTCCTTGGAAAAGGCCCACGCTCTGAAATCGGACCTCCCCGTAAGCCTCACGCACGTCTTCCATCGTGAGCAACTCACCGTCGAAGAACCCATCCAGATCGTCCAAGTCGACGCCGTGATCGGCTAGGTTCCTGAGACGTTTGTGTCCGTCCCAGGTGATCATGGGGTGTACTGTATATACAGTTGCATATGCATGCAAGAATTTCGGGAGCGGTGGGCAGGGCGGGAGGTTTGCATCGGCGCAGCGTGCCCTGCCGGGATGCGAAATGGCAGGCCCCATTGCTGCCGTAAATGGCTGATTAAGCGACGTATTTCGCCGATTCAGAGACCATTTCGAGCGCGCTGCATGGGGATCAGCTGGCGGCCCCGGCGGAGCAGGAGCCCGGCGTCGGCGGGCTAGGACGGCGGAGCAGGAGCTCGGCGTCGGCGGGCTAGGACGGCGGAGCAGGAGCCCGGCGTCGGCGGCCTAGGAGATGCGTCCTGACGCGAGATACTGTCTCCAGCCACCGAGGGCGGTGATATCGGTGGCGGTGGCCGTAGCGTAGGACTCGCAGAGGAAGCCGACCACCTGCTCGCCGCTTTCCAACTCGACCCGGCCGATGCCGAGAGGAGTTGGAATTCCCGCGACGAAAGAGCCGAAATGGGACGCCGGGACCGACCAGACTTCGACTTCGACGGAGGCGCCTCCGGTGGCGACTCGTACGAGGCCAGGGCGATGAGGTGGCCCACCCGGCAGGGCGTAAAATTTGTATTTGGGCGCGGTACGGGTGCGGGTCACGAGAGTGGCGTTCCGGCTCGTGAGCTGTTGGTTGAGGGGCAAGCCTTCCATGTGGGCGCCACAGACGGCGACGGAAATACGGTCTTCAGAGGTACTGGACGCGGCGAGGGTGCCAAGCGCGGCGGGGGTGCCGGGCGTCGCGGGGGTACCGGGCGTGACGCCGCCGCCTGGCGTGGTTGACGGCGATGCAGCGTTGGAAACGGATGAGGCTCCGGGGCCATTGAGTGCTGTGGGCAACGCGGGTCCCCAATTGATGCGGACCGTGTCATCCGATGGCGGGATGGCAACGGAAAGAGCGCCCAGCGGAACATCAGCAGCGCGATGGAGACGATCCGCCAAGGCCAGCAAGTGCGCGTCGGCGCCGGCGCGGCCAACGAGCGTCACTCCGAAAGGCAGCCCGTCGCCGCGGAATCCGGCGGGCACGGCGACTGCGGCGAGATCGAGCAGATTGACGAAGTTGGTGTAGTAGCCGAGATTGGAGTTGAGGCGGATGGGTTCGGATTCCACCGCGTCGATGCGATAGATTGTTCCCGCCGTTGGCGTGACCAACACGTCCATCGACGTCCAGCCCCGCTCAGCGGCGTGCCGTAACTCCATCAGGCGGTATTGCGCGCGAAAGGCATCCGCCGCTGTCGCATCGCGGCCGCCAGAGATGATCTGTCGCGTCACCGGGTGCAGGGAATTAGGCTGACGCTCGAGGAAGTCGCCGACGGCGCAGTAGCGCTCGGCGACCCACGGGCCCTCATACAAAAGCCGCGCGGTAGCTAGAAACGGCTCGAAATCGATCTCCACGCGCCGCCCGCCGAGCGATTCCAGGCGAGCCACCGATTCGGAGAAAAGACGCGCGTATTCAGCGTCTCCGAAGAACTCCAATTGCGACGCCCGGGGGACGCCGAAGCGAAAGGCACACCCCGCGGGCCCCATTGAGGACATCGATCCCCCGGCGGCTGGGACGACCTGGTCCGCTGTCCGCGCGAAAGAAGCCTTAGCGGCGCCACTGTCCGCGAAAGTGGCGCGCGCGGCCGGCGCGGCAGATGCGTCCACGACAAGTTGCCCCGCGG
>DATMQL010000306.1:0-8875 GCA_035566815.1 Steroidobacteraceae bacterium
CGTCGAGCACCTCGTCATGTGGGGCGGTTGAAAATGGCTGACAGCGTAAAAAATCCGGTATTGGGCAATTCCCCTTTGAGTCCGCCCGCGGCCGCCAACCCCGTGCCGCGCGCGCCCACTCCGAGCAAACTGTCGATGTTCGATCGCGCACTCGTCGGCCCGGCGGTCATCGACGCCTTCCGCAAGCTCGATCCACGCGTGCAATGGCGCAACCCCGTGATGTTTGTCGTCTACATTGGCAGCATCATCGTGTCGGCATTGGAGGTGCAGGCGTTGGCAGGGCAGGGTGAGGCCCCCTCCTGGTTCATCCTGAATGTCGCGATCTGGCTCTGGTTCACCGTGTTGTTCGCCAATTTCGCGGAGGCGCTCGCCGAAGGCCGCAGCAAAGCGCAGGCGGCCGCGCTGCGTGGCCTGAAGCAGACCGTCTCGGCCAAGAAACTCGCCGACCCGACAGACCGTTCGCGGCAGTCACGCGTCCGCGCCGACCAGCTGCGCAAGGGCGATGTCGTGCTCGTAGAGGCGAGTGACTACATCCCGGGCGACGGCGAAGTCATCGAGGGCGCGGCCTCCGTCGACGAGAGCGCGATCACGGGTGAGTCGGCTCCTGTCGTGCGCGAGTCCGGCGGCGATTTCTCGTCCGTCACCGGCGGCACGCGCGTACTGTCGGACTGGATCATCGTACGGATTACCGCGAACCCCGGCGAGACCTTCATCGACCGTATGATCGCCATGGTGGAAGGGGCGAAGCGGCAAAAGACCCCGAACGAAATCGCGCTGACCATCCTGCTCGTGGCGCTCACGCTCGTCTTCCTCCTGGCCACGGTGACACTGCTGCCGTACTCGCTCTACAGCGTGGAAGTTGCCAAGCTCGGCACCCCGATCACCATTACAGCGCTCGTTGCTTTGTTGGTATGTCTCATCCCCACGACGATCGGCGGACTTCTGTCGGCGATCGGTGTGGCGGGCATGAGCCGCATGATGCAGGCGAATGTGATTGCTACATCCGGCCGCGCGGTGGAGGCGGCTGGTGACGTGGACGTGCTGCTGTTGGATAAAACCGGCACCATTACGCTCGGCAATCGTCAGGCAGCCACTTTCATACCGGCCTCCGGCGTAACGGAAGAGGAGTTGGCAAGCGCCGCACAACTGGCATCTCTCGCCGACGAAACTCCCGAGGGACGCAGCGTCGTCGTACTCGCCAAACAACGTTTCAACCTGCGCGAGCGCGATCTGCGCTCACTCGCCGCAACCTTCGTTCCCTTCTCCGCCCACACCCGCATGAGCGGTGTTGACATCGGCGAGCGCCAGGTCCGCAAGGGCGCTCCGGCGGCCATCCAGAAGCACATCGAGGGGTTGGGACAGGTATTTCCCAAGAGCATTCTGACGGCCGTGCAGGATGTTGCCCGACGCGGCAGTACGCCCCTGTTGGTCAGCGACGGCCCCCGCGTGCTCGGCATCATCGAGCTGAAGGACATCGTCAAAGGCGGCATCAAGGAGCGGTTCGGCGAGCTGCGCCGCATGGGCATCAAGACCGTGATGATCACCGGCGACAACCCACTGACTGCCGCGGCTATCGCGGCCGAGGCGGGCGTTGATGAC
This sequence comes from Steroidobacteraceae bacterium, assembly GCA_035566815.1. Classification (GTDB taxonomy): domain Bacteria; phylum Pseudomonadota; class Gammaproteobacteria; order Steroidobacterales; family Steroidobacteraceae; genus 13-2-20CM-66-19. The sequence continues at coordinate 1,600 of DATMQL010000306.1, forward strand.
TTTCTGGCCGAGGCCACCCCGGAGGCCAAACTCGCGCTCATTCGCAGCCACCAGGCCCAAGGTCGACTCGTCGCAATGACCGGAGACGGTACCAACGATGCCCCGGCTCTTGCGCAGGCCGATGTGGCCGTGGCGATGAATACCGGTACCCAGGCCGCCAAGGAGGCCGGCAACATGGTCGACCTCGACTCCAATCCCACCAAGCTCATCGAGGTGGTGGAGACGGGCAAGCAGATGCTGATGACCCGCGGCTCGCTGACGACCTTCAGCATCGCCAACGACCTGGCGAAGTATTTCGCAATCATCCCCGCGGCATTCGCCACCACCTATCCGCAACTCAATGCGCTGAACGTGATGAACCTGGCGAGCCCGTTTTCGGCCATCCTGTCGGCCGTTATTTTCAACGCCCTCATCATTGTCGTCCTGATCCCCTTGGCCCTGAAGGGAGTGAAGTACCGTGCGCTGGGCGCCGCGCTGCTGCTGCGCCGGAACCTGCTCATCTACGGTCTGGGCGGCATCCTCATCCCGTTCGCCGGGATCAAGCTCATCGACCTGGCGCTAGTCGCCGGCCACCTGGTCTGAAGACCTGGCGCCGCCCGCTGCCTGGAGTAAGTACATCATGACTGCCCTGTTTCGCCCGGCCCTCGTCCTGTTAGTGGCACTGACCCTGATCACCGGCGTCGCCTATCCACTGGTCGTCACGGGCATCGCACAGGCCGTGTTTCCCAGCAAGGCCGGCGGCAGCATCCTGATCCGCGACGGCAAGGCCGTGGGGTCCCGTCTCATCGGCCAGAGCTTCAGCGACCCGAAGCACTTCTGGAGCCGTCCTTCAGCCACGGCGCCGCAGCCTTATAACGGCCTGGCTTCCGGCGGCTCGAACCTCGGACCGCTCAACCCGGCGCTGACCGATGGCATCAAGTCCCGCATGGACGCGCTCCGGGCCGCCGATCCGACCAACAAAAGCCCCATTCCCGTCGATCTCGTGACGGCCTCCGGCAGCGGCCTCGATCCCGACATCAGTCTCGCGGCCGCGTATTATCAGGCGCCACGGGTGGCGCGCGAGCGCGGCCTGCAGCCGCAGGCCGTCCTGGCCCTCATAGCGGCTCACTCGCGGGGCCGCTGGCTCGGTATACTGGGCGAACCCCGCGTCAACGTGTTGGATCTCAACCTGGCGCTGGACGCCATGAAGTAACCTGACAGAGCATTAATGGCCGAAACGCGGCCCGATCCGGATCAGCTGCTCGCTCACGTCCAGGCCGAAGAGGCTCGCGCCAAGCGTGGGCGGCTGCGCATTTTTTTTGGTGCCTCCGCCGGTGTGGGCAAGACCTACGCCATGCTGGAGGCCGCACACAACGTGCGCGCGGGTGGAACTGACATCGTGGTCGGGTATGTCGAGCCCCACGGCCGGCCCGACACCGAGCGGCTGCTCGAAGGACTGGAGCAACTGCCCTTCCTGCCGGTCACCTATCGCGGAATTGTGCGCCGCGAGTTCGATCTCGACGCCGCACTGAAGCGGCATCCCGCCATTCTCATCGTCGATGAGTTCGCTCACTCCAACGTCGTCGCGGGTGAGCCTGCTCCGCGGCACCCCAAGCGCTGGCAGGATATTCAAGAGCTTCTCGACGCCGGCATCAATGTCTGGACGACTGTCAACGTCCAGCACCTCGAGAGTCTCAACGATCTCGTCTATCAGATCACGGGCGTGCGCCAGCGCGAGACGCTCCCCGATCAGATCTTCGACGAAGCCACTGACATCGAGCTCATCGACCTGCCGCCCGATGATCTGTTGGCGCGGCTGCGCGCCGGGAAGGTCTACGTCGCCGATGAGGTGGCGACTGCGGTGGAGCGGTTCTTCCGCACCCCGAATCTCATGGCCTTGCGCGAACTTGCATTGCGCAAGGTCGCGGCCCGTGTCGAGGCAGCTGCGCGCGCTCTTCCAGTCGATCGCGCGCGAACCCGGCTCGCAGGCGATCGTGTGTTGGTTGCCGTGGGACCCGACGAGCAGGCGGAGCAGCTCGTGCGCGCGGGCAAACGCATGGCGGATGCGCTCGATGCTGCCTGGACGGTCGTGTATGTCGAGACCCCTGAGTTGCTTCGGCTTTCGGATGCCGAACGTAACCGGCGCATAGATGTTCTAAGGCTTGCCGAATCGCTCGGCGCCGAGACGGTCACCCTCGACGGGCCGTCCGCGGCGGCGGTCCTGTTGGAATATGCGCAGACACGCAACGCTACGCGTGTAATCGTCGGCGCACCGAAGGCGCGCGGTTGGCGCGCGTGGTTGCGTCCTTCCACCCCGCAACAACTGATTCGACACGCACGTACGTTCGATGTTGTGACGATCGCCGTGGCGGAGGAGCGGATGGCGCACCGCAAGCCTGGCGGCGTCTCCTTCCCCGATGAGGCTCCGAGACAGATTCGCTGGGATCGCTACGCCTGGGCGCTCGTCACCACGGCGATCTGCAGCGCAGTGGCATTCGCCCTGTATCCGCGATTCGAGCTTTCGAATCTCGTCATGGTCTATCTGCTAGGAGTCACGGTGGCCGGCCTGCGGCTCGGCCGCGCGCCTGCGATATTGTCCGCTACGCTGAATGTCGTCGCGTTCGATTTCTTTTTCGTCCCGCCGCGCTATTCATTTGCGGTCACCGACGCCCAGTACCTGTTGACCTTCGTGGTCATGCTCACCATCGCCCTGGTGATCGCGAACCTGATGTCGAGCGTGCGGCAACAGACTCGTGTCTCCGGCGCCCGCGAGCGGCGTACGGCGCTTCTCTATGCCATGAGCCGCGAGCTGGTCGCGACGCGGGGAATCGAGAGCCTGGCCCGCGTCGCCGTGAGTCATGTGGCCGAAGTGTTTCAATGTCAGGCCGTCGTGCTCCTGCCGAATCACGAGGGCAAGCTGACCTATCCGCGCGATCCGCCGCTCGAGAAATCCCTGCATGGGGCGGACCTGGCCGTCGCGCAATGGGTTCTCGACCACGGCCGCCAGGCCGGGCTCGGCACCGACACGTTGCCCGCTGCGCCGGCTCTCTACGTGCCGTTACAGGAGGGCGGTAAGCCGCTCGGCGTCCTTGCCGTCCTACCCTCCAATCAGCGGCGCATATTGCTGCCCGAACAGCGACACCTGCTCGAGACCTTCGCGGGGCAGATCGGCCTCGCAGTCGAGCGTGCGCAACTGGCCGAGACCGCCGAGGGGGCACGTCTCAACGCCGAGCGTGAGAGCCTGCGCAACACCCTATTGGCGTCCATATCACATGACCTGCGCACCCCTCTCTCGGTGATCGCGGGCGCGGGCAGTGCTCTCGCGCAACATGGCTCGGCTCTCGATGAAGCCACGCGCGTGGCTTTGGCGCGCTCCGTAGAGACGAAGGCCCGCGAGATGTCAGATCTGGTCTCCAACGTGCTGGATCTCATGCGCTTCGAGTCAGGACACATCGTCCTGAGACGGGATTGGCAGACACTCGACGACCTCGTAGAGGCGGCCCTCACGAACCTGGAGTCGAAGCTCAAGGGGCACGTGGTGGAGTCACGAATCCCCGCCGATCTGCCGCCGGTCCACGTGGACGCGAATCTCATCGTGCAGGTGTTCTCCAACCTCTTCGACAACATTGCCAAGTACACGCCGCCCGGTACTCGGGTTTACGTCTCGGCGATGATGGACGGTATGTACGTTCGTGTGCTCGTGGAGGATGAAGGGCCGGGCCTCCCCGTTGGCGACCCCGAGCGGCTGTTCGATAAGTTTCAACGCGGCAGCGATGAAGGAACGGTCGTTGGCGTGGGCCTCGGCCTGGCGATCTGCCAGGCCATCATTCATGCTCATGGCGGGGAAATTGAGGCGCAACGCCGTGAGGGTGGGGGTGCGCGTTTCGACTTCACGTTGCCGGCGGAGGAGCCCATCTCGTGACGCAGGCAATGCATCAGATTCTCGTCATCGAGGACGAGCCCGCGATCCGCAACGTATTACGCGTCCTGCTGGAGGCGGAGGGGTATCGCTACATAGAGGCTGACACGGCGATGCGGGCCGAGATCGAGGCGCGTAGTCACAAGCCCGATCTGCTGCTCGTCGACCTGGGACTCCCGGATGGCGATGGTCTGAAGGTCATCCGAAAAGTGCGTGCCTGGTCGCCCGTGCCCGTCATCGTGTTGTCGGCGCGGACGATGGAGGACCAGAAGATCGCCGCCCTGGATGCGGGCGCGGACGACTATGTCACGAAGCCCTTCAGCGCGCTGGAGCTGCTCGCCCGAGTCCGGGCAGCATTACGACGCAACGTGCGCGGCGCCGAGCAGTCGTCCGTACTTCATCTGAGTGATATCCAGGTGGACCTGGAGCGGCGGGAAACCCGTGGCCCCCACGGCGAAATCCATCTGACGCCCCTCGAATATCGGGTGCTCGAATGCCTCGCGCGACATCTGGGCTCGATAGTGATCCAGAATCAACTCGTACGCGAAGTGTGGGGACCGGAGAGGCTGGGGGACACGCGCAGTCTGCGGGTGTGTGTGAAGAATCTGCGCAACAAGCTGGAGCCCGACCCGCGCAAACCCCGCTACTTGGTCACGGAAGCCGGCCTCGGGTATCGCCTGCGCGCTGATGAAAGCGTACAAGTGGACATCGAAAAACGCCCTATCGCTTAACCGGCCCGTTGTTCGCGGGCAAAAACCACGCTTTTTGCCCGCGGGCCGAATCCATCTCTAGGCGCGCTCGCAGAAAGCGCCGCAGGCGACTTTCTGCCAATCAAGTCAGTGAGACGATCAACTTCGCAGAGTGACTGCGCCAGTTGATCGGAATCACGAACGAGCGGGCGCCGGGCTTCTGCGGAATGTCGGGGCGCTCGCCTGCCAGCACGCTCGGCACGGAAATCACGAAATCGCGGCCGAAGTCGCGGCGCGCGTTACCGGAGATCGTGTTGGCCACTTCGCCGACGAGATCGCGCATCGTCTCGTGGCTGAAGTCGTTTTCCTGCATTTTCATGAGCAGCACGGTGAGCATCGCCTTGGGGGCCGTGAAGTACACGACACCCTCGCGCTTGCCCGAAATGCTGATGATGCCCGTGTAGTCGTGTACCGAGGGTGGTGTTTCGGTGAGGTACGGCGATCCGATCGAAGCGGGCTGTTGCGCGGCCACCTCGAAGTAGTTCGTCGTCCCCTCGACGAAGGTTTTGAGCTCCTGTTCCTGCAACATTGTCATGGTCTCACTTTGGATCGGTTATCTCATGAGGTCTGCGATGGCTTCGTTTAGCTGCCGATCGGTGAACGGTTTATTGAGAAAGCCGTTCGCCCCTTTCTCCATTGCCTCCACTGCCGTCGCCTTGTCGGCCAGGGCCGAGATCACCAGGATCCGTACCGCAGGCTTCATGACCACCAGCTTGGAGATGCACTCGATGCCGTCCATCTGCGGCATTGTGAGGTCCATAGTAACCACATCCGGGTCCATCTTCTTGAACATCTCGAGAGCTTCCAGGCCGTTGCTCGCCGTACCGACCAGCTCGAGCTCGTCGAACTGGTTTGAGCGCTCGATGCGGCGCCGCATGATGTTCGAATCGTCCACGATCATCAGTTTGAAGGACTTGGTCTTTCCGTTGTCGCTCATCACTTCACTCTTGTCCATGCGCTAAAGCGCAACTGTCCTGCGGGTCGCAGCGACCCGCGAAACGTAGCGGCGCTTCGCGCCGATCCGGAGACCTGGTTTATTGCACTGCTGCATCAGGCCACCGCCGTGCTGGCCGCTTCAGCAGCTGGCAGGACGATCTTGAACCGGGTGAACTTACCCGGGTTCGTGCTCACGCCGATCTTGCCGCCAAGCGCGTAGACGCTCCGTGCCACCACATCCATCCCGACCCCGCGGCCGGCATCCATGGACACTTCCTCCTGGGTTGAGAACCCGGGGCGGAAAATCAGGGCCATCGCAGCACGTGTGTCCATGCCCGCGGCTTCTTCCTCGGTAATGATATGCCTGCGAATTGCCGCGGACTTGAGGGTATCGGGTGAGATCCCGGCGCCATCGTCCTCGAAAACGAGTTCATAGCCTTCGCCCGACTTCCGGAAGTCGACGCGTACCACACCCACGTCTTCCTTCGTGTTCGCCTTACGGATGTCGCTCGGCTCGATCCCATGCACGGCCGAATTCCGCAGCATCTGGATCACGCAGTCCTTGATCGTCGGAACATATGTCGGCGGGACGTCCGCGAAGCCCGAGATGGTGAGCTTGAAGCGCTTGTGATGATCGTGCGCCAGGCGCTCCGCCATGGAGTGGAGGGTCGGCGACAGATCGTCGCCAGACCTCTGGTGCGCCCGCTGCTCGTTCGCGGCGGCCTGCTGCTTGGCGGCCCGGGCGGGGGCGGCTGTAGCGGCAGCCGTCGCGGCAGCAGCGCCAGGAGCCGTGTCCTTGAGCGCTGTGAGACGCGAGGCCATCTCGCGCACGCCGCGTAAGTGCTGCATCAGGTCGTCGAGCTTCAGCACCATCGGCAGGAAGTCGTTGCCCGAGAGCTCCGCTTTCTTCTTCAGCTCGCTGACCATGTCCTCGAGGGTATGCACGCGCTGCGCGATGCTCATCAGGTTGAGCGCCGAGGCCTCGCCCTTGATGGAGTGCAGTTCGCGGAACAGGCCGTTGAGCTTCTTGCGGAATTCCCCGTCGGTGCGCGCCGGCTCTTTCAGGATGGCGTTGATGAGCTGCAGGCCGGTCTCGGTGCTGTCCAGGAACGAGTTCAGCTGCAGCGGATCGACGTGCATCATGCCGAGCATCATGTCCAGCTGCGCGTTCGCGCTTTCCTGCGACTCCTGCAGCTCCTTCGCGAGGAGAACGCTGGAGGTGATATCGCCGACGGAGCACAGCACGTGCTTGATGCCCTTGGGGCCCATAACGCGGTGGAAGTCGAACTGCAGGTAACGGGTTTCCTTACCGCCGTGCCCGTTGTCCATCGTAATCTCGAGCTGGCCCAGCGGATTGATGCTCTTCATCAGGTTCTCGTGGGCGCGTTCACCCCACAGGAGCTTGATGTACTTCATCGCGGTGGCCAGCGTGTTCGGTGGTACGAGGTCCTTCAGCAGGTCCTCGAAGCCGAGGCCGGCGAAATCCTCGCGGCTGAACATGCGGGTGAGCGCCTCGGACCACACCGAACCGATGTTGTAGTCGGCGTCGAGCAGGAAGAAGCCTTCCCGCACCGTCTTCAGAATGTCTTTCGTCTGTTCCTGCGCTTCCAGTGCGGCGCGCTCGTGGCGTGAACGCGTGATCTGGAAGTAGGCGGCCGCCGCGGCTAGTACAAGTGCCGCGAGAACACCCGCC
>DATMQL010000307.1:0-2234 GCA_035566815.1 Steroidobacteraceae bacterium
GTCTGTCTCACCGAGGAAACCACCGAGACCCTGTACCTGCTGGATGAGGACTGGCGCATCGTCGGGATCTCGGGCTTTACCGTGCGGCCGCCGCGCGCCCGCAAGGAAAAACCCCGCGTGTCGGCGTTCACGAGCGCGAAGATCGATCGAATCGTGGCGCTGAAGCCGGATCTGGTACTGGGCTTCTCGGATCTCCAGGCTGACATCGCGGCCGAACTCGTGCGCGCGGGCATCGAGGTGCATGTTTTCAATCACCGCAGTATCGAAGAAATCCTGCGGATGATCCGCACGTTGGGCGGCATGGTCGGTTGTGAGGCGAAGACGCACGACCTCATCCGGCAACTCACGGCGGGTCTGGCGCAAGTACGCGAGCGAGCCACGGCGCTGCCGCGACGGCCCAAGGTGTATTTCGAAGAGTGGGATGAGCCACAGATCTCGGGCATCCGTTGGGTGTCCGAGCTCATCGAGCTGGCGGGCGGGGAGGATTGTTTTCCAGAGCTCGCGGTGCAGGCGTTGGGTAAGAACCGGATCATCGCGGATCCGACCGAGGTCGTGAGAAGGGCGCCGGATATTATTCTGGGCTCGTGGTGTGGGAAGAAGTTTCAACCGCACGAGGTGGTGGCGCGGCCGGGATGGTCCGAGGTACCGGCGGTGCGCGACGGGTTCGTGAGGGAGATCAAGTCGCCGATTATTTTGCAGCCGGGGCCGGCGGCACTCACGGATGGTGTCAAAGCGATTCAGACGGTGATCGAGGAGTGGGCAGCGCGTAGCGTTACGAGCTGAACGGACGGGGCTGGTGCGCTCGCTAAGCGACAGGTGGCGCTGTCGCCGCGCGCCGCCCGACCCTATATTCCCCGGCGCTCGCGGATGAGCTCGTAAGCCTCGATGATGAGTTGGGTGCGCTGTTTGGCGTGCTCGATCATGGACTCCGGCAATCCGTTGGCTTTGAGTTTGTCGGGGTGGTGGCGGCTGAGCTGGCGCCGGTAGGCTTTGACGATCTCGTCCTTGCTCGCGCTCGGGGTCGTTTCGAGGACCTTGTAAGCCTGGTCGAGTTGCTCGGCGCCACCGTTGGTGCGGGCGTAGCCGCCCCGGCTTTGACCCTGGTGGAAACTGCCGCTGCGGATGCGCAGTACCGTTTCGATTTGCGCCAGCTCGAGCGGCGATACGCCGAGCCGGCCGGCCACCCGGGTCAACAGGTCGCGTACCGGACCTTCCATGTTGTTGCCCGCAAGCGCGGCCCGGACCTGGATCTCGAGGAACACCCGCAGGAGCTCGGGACGCCCCTGGCAGGCGTGCCGTAAACCGCCCAACTCGGCGGCGGTGTCGAAGTTCCCGTGTTTGCCGGCGGTGAAGTAGTCGATGGCCGCCTGCACCTGCTGCGAATTCAGACGCAGATCCGACATGACTCCACGGGCCGCGGCAATCTCCCGTTCCGACACGCGCCCGTCGGCCTTGGCGAGGTAACCCATGATGCGGAAGGTGGCGCGAAAGAAGCGCTCGCCGATCTCGGCGAGGTTGTCGCTCGAGTTCAGACGCGGCCCCGGCTGAAGGCCGCTGCTGTGCTCGTCAAACTGGTGGCCGAGTACTACGCCCACCGCGAGGCCGATAGGCCCGAGGGTGAGCAGGCCCAGGGCGCCACCTACGACCTTGCCCGTCCATTTCATCGCCATTACGCCATCACCGTTCCATCAACGACCGCTTTTGTCGCGCCGGCCACGCTAGCTCTCGTATCAGCCGCAGTTCTTGCCACATTCGCTATAGTACCAAGCGCCGGGATTCCGCCCGGTTTGCACCAAAATGACGCACCCATGCAGCCGCCAACTGTCTTTCGTACTGCTTTGACTGGACTCGAAAAAATCCATGAAGGCAAGGTACGGGACATCTACGCCGTGGACGCGGACGCGATGCTCATCGTGACCACGGACCGGATATCCGCCTTCGATGTAGTGATGTCGGATCCCATTCCGAACAAGGGCCGGGTCCTGCAGCAGATCTCGAATTTCTGGTTCGGACGCACGCGGCACATCGTGCCGAATCACCTCACCACACGGTCGCTCGACAGTGTCATCAAGGACCCGTCAGAGCTCGCGGCCCTGGAAGGGCGGGCCGGCATCGTGCGACGTCTGAAGGCGTTGCCGATCGAGGCGGTGGTACGCGGCTATATCATCGGTTCGGGTTGGAAGGACTACCAGGCCACCGGGAGCGTCTGTGGAATCGCGTTGCCCGCGGGACTG
>DATMQL010000308.1:0-12031 GCA_035566815.1 Steroidobacteraceae bacterium
ATCGGTCAACATCAAGGAGCGGCTCGATTACTCGTGCGCGCTGTTCGATGCTGACGGCGGGTTGGTGGCCAACGCGCCGCATATGCCGGTGCACCTGGGCTCGATGGGGGCGAGCGTGCGCGCCGTTATTGACGCGAGGCGCGGGCAGATGCGACCGGGGGATTCGTGGCTGATCAACAGCCCGTACCATGGCGGGACACATTTGCCGGACATGACGGTGGTCGCGCCGGTGTTCCTGGAGGCGTCAGGCGACGTCGGGTCGTCGGCCAGCATCGACGCGTCAGTCGGCATCGGCTCGTCGGCCAGCATCGACGCGTCAGTCGGCATCGGGTCGTCGGCCAGCATCGACACGTCAGTCGGCATCGGCTCGTCGGCGAGCATCGGCTCGTCAGCTGGCATCGGCTCGTCGGCCAGGCCGGATTCGTCGGGCAGCGCGACTGCAATCGCTGCGGCGCCCGACTTCTTCGTCGCCTCGCGTGCGCATCACGCCGATATTGGCGGTACCACGCCGGGCTCGATGCCACCGTTCAGCCGCACCATCGAGGAAGAAGGCGCCCTCTTCGAGCTCTTCCAACTCGTTACCGCCAACGAGTTTCACGAGCGCGAATTGCGCGAGACCTTGGCGGCGGGGCGCTACCCGGCGCGGAATCCCGACCAGAACGTCGCGGATCTTCGAGCTCAGCTCGCGGCCAACGCGCGGGGCATAGCGGAAATCGAACGCGCCGTGCAACGGCACGGCCTCGGAACGGTGCGCGCTTACATGCGTCACGTGCAAGACAACGCCGCCGCCTGCATGAGGGAGGCAATCGAAAAGCTGCGCCCCGGCTCGTTCCGCTACGAGATGGATAGCGGGCAGGCAATCGTCGTCCGCATCGACATAGACCCGCACACGAGGCGGGTGCATGTCGATTTCACCGGCACTTCGCCGCAGGACCCACACAACTTCAATGCCCCACGCGCCGTCTGCATGGCAGCCGTGTTGTATGTGTTTCGCACCCTCATCGATCGGCCTATCCCGCTCAACGAGGGCTGTCTCGAGCCGCTGGAGATCACGATTCCGCGCGGCTCAATGCTAGACCCCGTGCCGCCAGCCGCGGTCGCCGCAGGGAACGTGGAGACCTCCCAGTGCATTGTCGACGCGCTGTATGGGGCGCTGGGCATGCTTGCTGCATCGCAAGGCACCATGAACAACCTGACTTTCGGCGACCAGCGGCTGCAATATTACGAAACCATCGCCGGGGGCGCCGGCGCGGGTCCGGGTTTCGAGGGATGCGACGCCGTACAGACTCACATGACCAACTCGCGACTCACGGATCCGGAGATTCTGGAAGCGAGATTTCCGGTGCTGCTGCGGGAGTTCTCGATCCGCCGCGGCTCCGGCGGCGCGGGTCGCTACGCGGGCGGTAACGGCAGCGTGCGGCGGATCGAATTTCGGGCGCCGCTGTCAGGTGCTTTGCTGGCAAATCACCGTCGTATCGCGCCCTTCGGGCTCGATGGTGGCGCGCCGGGTGAAGTCGGCAAAGGGCGACTGTTGCGCGCGGCGGGCGGAACGGAGGACATTGGCGCAACGGCGAGTTTCAAAGTGGAGGCGGGCGACGTGTTGACCATACTGACACCGGGCGGCGGCGGGTTCGGCGACGCCCGTGGGCCGGGGGGTGACTCGGGCGCGGCGCGTGTCAGCGTTGTCACTGCCGCCGATGCGCTGGGCAGCGACCCCGATACGCCGGGCGGCCGTTTGACATGAGCGCGCCAAACCCGATCAACCCGACCCTGGCCGCCTGGCAGAAACGGTCCCAGTCACGCTTCGGTCGCTGGCTCTTCACACGGACATTGTGTCGGCGAGCGCCCTACTTCGCTTCCATCAACCCTTATTTTATCGAGCTGCGCCCCGCGCTTTGCATCGTGCACATCCCCTGGCGGCGTGGCACCAGCGGGCAGAGGAATACGGTTCACCCGCTGGCGATTGCGACCCTATGCGAGTTGGCCGCGAGCACCGTGACGGAGGTGACCCTGCCGGCCATGATGAGTTGGCATTCGCGCGGCATGACGATCGAGTACCTCCGCCGGGCGGAGTCGGATGTCACTGCCACCGCCCGACTCGACAAGGCCGAATGGAGCGAAGTCCAGAACGTTGCGGTTCCGGTGAGTGCGGTCGACAGGAATGGGACGGAGGTCGTCCGCGCGGTGATTACGGTGCGCGTAGAGTCCGCTGGAACGCACGTCGCGCGCTGACCAGAGCGAGCGGCACCCAACAAACACGACAACAAGACAATGACACGACCGCATCCGTTCGCCATGTCTCCTGCCCCTCGGCGCCGCGGACGCTTTTTCCCTGGCGCCATGTCCTTGTCTGAAATCCTAACCGCGCCCGATCCTAACCACGCAATATCGAGGTCTCGATCTCCCACTCGACCCGGTGCTTCGAGGTCGTCGCGCGATTCACCGACACTGGCCGAACGCGGCTTGCGCCGGCCTGGTGCGTCACCAGCCACGTATCGAATTCACCCGGCTTGCTGGTCGCGAAGCCGAACAACAGGTTGAACTTGCCCTCGGCAACCAGTGCCGGCCGATTCACGCGCTCGTCACCGATGACAAAATGACTTTCGTCGGGAGAAGTTCCAATGAACGCCCCCTGCTCGGCAAGCGCCTCGAGAAAGCAATCCGCCTGAAACCGCGCCCTTTCCCAGGTCGCCGGACCATTGTGCTCGAGCACCACCCAACGTGTGCCCTGCTCGATGCTGGCGGCAATGAACAGCGAGAGCCGACGCGCGGACAGATATTTCCAATCCGAGATGCCGCAACCCCCGGCTGCCAGCGTCCGCGGGCTTATGGTGGTGCGTACGCTCGAGCGCACTGAAAGTAGGGTGTTGACGCCGGCTTGCGCGAGGCGGACTCGATCCGCATCCGACACGGCGACCGCCGGACGCAGTCCGGGCCGCAGAATGGCCTCGTCGCTTTCAGCAGGCGCCCAGACGGGCCATGTTTCATCGGAGCGCGCGATCATTCCAGCGGCCGCGCCACAGGAGGCGAACGTTTCTACCCGGCCCCGCAGCCGATCAAACGCCTGCACCCGCGGGAAGAACATGACGGCGCTATCGCTGCGAAACGGCCAGATGCGCAATGAATCTAGCGCCGTCCGCGCGGACAGCCACGCCGAAGGAGGATCGACGAGCAGCAGAGCCTGCCGCTCGCGGCAGAACTTCGCGGCGACGAGCAATGAGCTCAGTCCCAGGTCGCCGTCCCGCGTGAGTGGAGGAATGCACAGCATGTTGAAACGGGAGACGCCATTCAGCGCAAACAACCCGGTTCCCTCGATCGCGGACCCGATGACATCGTAATCCGTGAGCGGGCCGCCATCATCGCCGTCCGGATTCGACACCGCATAGCCAATCGCGGCGCCACCGTATCCGCTGGCGGACCGGTCAGGACGGCGGGTAGGCGCCGGGCCGGCGACCCGCACGAGGCGCGACTCCAACAGCACGTCGACCACGAATCGTCCCGAGTCCGGCAGGATGGAAATGCGGCGGAAAATCTCCTGGTCCTCGATCAGCTCGGAAGCGGCGGAGCGCACCCGCTGTACGACGAGGTTGAAGCGATCTGGCTCGCCGTCACCGATGCCATCGTAATCAACCGAGGCGCGCAGGTATTCGCGCGAGCCGGGGTTGAGAGCGATCAAACGCAACGCTGCGCCGGAGGCAGGCAGTGTTATGGTCGGAGGGCGGGCACCGTTGACGACGCGGACGATTAACGCGCGCCGGCCACCGTTCTCAAAGAATTGCTCGAGGGCATATGACAGCGTCGAGGGCTGCCAGAGGCCACCAAAGATCTGTTGGAACTCCGCGAAGCTCGCGACCGGCACCGGTTGATTGACAGGTCCCTTGAGCGCGCGCCCCACGAAGGCGGCAATGCCCGTGGACACACGTTCAATCGCACCGTCCGCTGTTCGGCTTTGTTCTGCGAGTTCTGCGCCGGAAACACGGCTGTCGGCCACTTCGAGCCTCTCGGGATCCCCACCCATTGAGCCCGCGGGACTGTAGCATAGCTACATCTTGTGGTCGTCTCTATTTGGCGTCACTTTCGTTGTATGACAGGCGGCGCTATACGATCCCGACCTGGTGGAGATCAGCCTTCGAGAGAAACTCGGCTACGGGCTTCGCGGGGCTCCTTCGCGGTGTTTTCAGAAGGCGGGTTCGGTTGCACTTCGGTGGCGCGCCGCGCTTCTTCTGCCCGAGCAAGTTCGACATCGTCCCGCTTGCGGGCAATTTCGGCGAGCATGATTTGCAGCCACTCGGACAGCGCGGCCATCGTTCGATACCTCGAAAAGAATTAAGGACTACTCAGTAGACTTGGACTGCGAGCCTGCCGCAGATGTGACCGGCGGTCCAGCGGCGCGCGGTTTGGCTGCCGGCGCGCTGGTGGTCGGAGTGGCGCTCGGAGAGCCTGTCGTTGTCCTGCCGGGCCGCACGGGAGCCGTGCTGCCCGCAGGGGTGGAGCTCCCCGCAGCAGGGTTAATGCTTCCCGCAGGGGTAACACTCCCTGCAGGAGGCATGCCCCCCGCAGGGGCTGGCGCGCCTCCGGAAGAGCCGGGCTCGATCTCCGAAATCATCTGGTGGAAAGTCGCCTCGTCCATCGGCAGGTCGGACTTGCCATCCCAGGTCGACCCGTCCGGCAGATGGTTCTGCACTTTCGATGCGGACGCCAGCACCTGGTCGAGGCTGACATCGGCGCGAGAGATGGGGACCGGCACACCGCGCGGGTCGTGCGAGAGCACGGTGACCTCGTCCCAGTTCACCTGCTCGTTGTGCGCCTTGAGCTGTTTCTGCAGATTGGCCGCGAGCGATTGGCTCAACAGTTTCTTCGGCGCTTTCTTCCAACCGCGGGTGTCGTCCTCCAACACATCGAAGGCCTGCATGTAGAGCTGGCCATCGTGCCAGCCGAATACGAACGGCTGGTTCACGACGCGGACCTGTGTGCCGACCGGCACCGCGTCGAACAACTGCGCGATGTCCTCGGGATACAGGCGGATACAGCCGTGACTCGAGCGCAGTCCCACACCCGCGGGCTTGTTGGTACCGTGAATGAGATAGCTGGGCCACTGCAGGTAGAACGCAAACTTACCGAGCGGATTGTCGGGACCGGGGCCGATGACTTTCTCGAGCTCCTCGCCGTTCTCGCGATGCTCCTTGATGACCGAAACCGGGACGCGCCAGGTGGGATCCGCCTGGCGGCGCACGATCTTGGTCACGCCTTCCGGCGTCGCCCAGCCTACCTTGCCGATGCCAATAGGATGAGTGATCACGACCTGCGGCTCGCCCGACTTGTGCGGCGGGAAATAGAACAGCCGCATGGCCGCGATGTTGATGACGACGCCGGTACGCGGCGCGTTCGGGATGACGAACTGCGTGGGCACCACGATCGGCCGGTCCGCCCCTGGCAACCAGGGATCGACTTTCGGATTTGCGCGCAGGATCTCCTCGTAGCCCACGTTGAAGCGGCGCGCGATGTCGGTGAGTGTGTCTTCCTTCGAGCTCTTGACGATCTGCACGACGCCGACCACGTCCTCGTCCGGCGCGACCTCGAAGCGCTGCGTGGCGACCGGCTCCGGCTCCGAGGGCGCTGGCGGCGGCGGCGGGGGTGGAGTGGGCTCGGAGTGCTTCACCCCACTGAAGAGGGAGCATGCGGTCGCGAGGGTACACAGGCAGGCCGCTACGGCGGCTCGAATCTGAGGGATCTTCATGGTCCGAATTATGACATCGCCTAGGTCTCGGTGAGCAGAATGTCGGCGTTCGGCTACAGGGGGCTGGTCCTGAAGCTCGGCCGGAGGGGCTATTTCTCCACTGCTGCCGCGAGATTTGGCCGCGGCCGGAAATCAAACACGCGGGCCGTTACGTCGGTTGGGAATGTCTGCACCATAGAGTTGAAATTCCGGACCGCCGCCATGTAGTGGTCGCGTGCGGCGGTGATGCTGCTTTCCGTCTCTGTAAGCTGCGTCTGCAGGTCCTGGAAATTGGCATCCGACTGCAGCTGCGGGTAGCTCGCACTCACACCCATGAGACTCCGCAGTGACTGGGTGAGCTGTTTCTGCAGCGCCTGGTAGCTGGCGAAAGCCGCGGGATCGGTGAGCACTCCGGGGGCGGCCGGCATCGAGCCCGTGCGGGCGTTCGCTTGCGTCGCACCTATGAGTTCCTGCTCCGAGGGTGCGACGCGTGCGTCGCACGGGTGGGGCCGCGAGGCAGCACCCTGGTCCGAGTCTGAGTGCGCAATGCGCGCGCAAGGGTCGGCGAAGCCTTTCAAAGTGGCTGCCAGGCCGGAGATCAGATCCGCCCGCCGCTGGTAGAGACTCACGACCTCCGACCACGAGGCTTTGACGTCCTCGTCCTGCTGCTGAAGTGAGCTGTAGCCGCAGCCGGAGAGACTCAAGCTGGCACACAGCACGAGCCCTGCCGAACGCGCGCTCATGTGACCCTCCGAGTTGACTTAATACGTTCCCCGAAGAAATTCGCGGACTCCGTCACAGGCCGACTGGGACGGACTTCAAGTCTCGGTGCAACCGGGCCGATAGTCCCAAGAGGCGGCCAGGGTGGTGGCCCTACTCGGAGCATGTGCACTTTGGTCGGCATCTATAGCCCCTGGCTCGTCGTCTTATCGGTTGCCGTAGCAATCTTCGTTTCCCATACCGCCCTGAGCCTGTCCGCCCGTGTGGCCCGTTCGGACGGCATTCTGTCGAAGCTCTGGCTCGTTGGTGGCGCGCTGGCGATGGGCAGCGGCATCTGGTCTATGCATTTCATCGGCATGCTTGCCTTCTCGCTGCCGATCGCCCTCGCATACGACATACCAACCACGATCACCTCGCTGTTCATTGCGATCATCACTTCCGCGTTCGCCTTGAGCGTCGCCAACCGGCAGCGGATCAGTCTCGTCCACCTTTCCTTGGGCGCGCTGCTGCTCGGCAGCGGTATCTCTGCCATGCATTACGTCGGCATGGCTGCGATCCAGATCACGCCCATGATTACTTACGAGCCCGGTCTGCTGTTGCTATCGGTAGGCATCGCTATCGTCGCTTCGTTCGCTGCCCTATGGCTTTTTTTCCGGCTCCGCCGGGGTAACTCCGTACTCATGCGCCTCGCGCGAATCGGCGCGGCGTTCGTCATGGGCCTCGCCATCAGTGGGATGCACTACACCGGTATGGCGGCGTCCCGCTTCAGTCCGGGGTCCTTTTGCATCGGCGCGGGAACGACCGACCAACGCTGGCTCGCGCTCACCATCGCCGTACCCGCCATGGCCGTGCTCGCCATCACGACCATTCTGCTCGTTTACGACGGCCATCTCGAATCGCGCACCCGCAAACATAACGCGCAGCTCGAGAAGGCCAACGCCCAACTCGAACATGCCGCAACGCATGACGCCCTGACCGGTTTACCTAACCGGGTGCTGCTAGCCGACCGCCTCGCGCAGGCTACCGCGCAGAGCGAGCGTTACTCGCGCGGCTTCGCGGTCATGGTCGTCGACCTCGACCGCTTCAAGTCAATCAATGACTCGCTCGGGCACATCGCCGGCGACGACCTGCTGAAGGAAATGGCCAGTCGGCTGCGCCAGCAGCTGCGCAAGGCCGATACGCTGGCGCGGCTCGGCGGCGACGAGTTCGTCCTGGTGCTGAATGAGATCTCGGGGCCGCACGATGCGGAGAGTGTGGCCAGCAAAGTCCTCGCGGGCATGGCCCAGCCCGTGACCCTGTCAGGACTGGAAGTGCAGATTTCCGCGAGTATCGGCATCAGTGTGTTCCCCGAGGACGGTGTCGACGCGGAGACTTTGCTGCAGCACGCGGACGCCGCGATGTATCACGCCAAGAAAAACGGACGCAGCGCATTCCAATTCTTTGCCCCCGTCATGAACGCTTTCGCGCGCGAGCGGCTCGAGATCGAGAGCGGGCTGCGGCGGGCACTCGTGCAGGGAGGTGAGTTCGAGCTGCATTATCAGCCCAAGGTGGAGGTGAGCAGCGGTCGTATCGACAGCGCCGAGGCGCTCATCCGTTGGCGCCATCCGAAGCGCGGCCTCACGGCGCCGAGCGGTTTTATTCCCATCGCGGAGGAAACAGGCCTCATCGTACCCATCGGCGAGTGGGTGCTTTTCGAGGCCTGCCGGCAGGCCCGTGCGTGGCAAACCAGCGGGATGCAACCGCTGCGCATCGCCGTCAACCTGTCGGCTCAGCAATTCAAACAAAAGAGCCTGGTGACGACGGTGCGCGAGGCTCTCGCCGCGGCCCGTCTCGACGCGGGGTATCTCGAGCTCGAGCTCACGGAAAGCGCGGTGATGCACGATGCGGAGAGCTCGATCCAGGTGCTGCGGCAGTTGAGCGACCTCGGCGTGCGGATCTCGGTCGACGACTTCGGCACCGGCTACTCGAGTTTGAGCTACCTGCGGCGGCTGCCGCTCGACAAGCTCAAGATCGACCGATCGTTCATTCGTGAGGTGGCGGCGAGTCGCGACGACGCCGAGATCGTGCGCGCCATCGTCTCACTTGCCCACAGCCTCCATCTGAAAGTGATCGCCGAAGGCGTCGAAACAGCCGAGCAGCTGACGTTTCTGCGTGGCCTGGGCTGCGATCAATACCAGGGATTCCACTGCAGTCCGCCGGTCCCGGCCGACGAGTTCGAGCAGCTGATGCGCGCCGCCCCACGGGACATGCAGGTTGGAAACGCGCGCGACTCGGCCGACACCATGGTCATCCGCGCCCTGCGCAACACCGACATCAACGCCGCCTAGAAGGACGTCTGAGCGGCGGTTGCTCAGAGGCTCCTGAGGCGTAGGAACGAAGTGACGTCGATAACGCTCTAGCTCCCAACAGGCCCGCTGTTCGCGGGCAAAAACCACGCTTTTTGCCCGCGGGTGGATCGCTCTCTAGGCGCGCTCGCAGAAAGCGCCGCAGGCGTCTTTCTGCCAATGGACCATAAAAAAAACCCAGAGCGCGAGCTCCGGGTTTTAAAAGGCGGACTTTCGATGAAGGGAAGGAAGTCCGCTAGGGGATAATCAGTGCAGTCTGGCCCAGTGCAGTATCTTGATGTCATCCGAGTCCAGGTCGAAACTTTGTGCCAACAGCGAGCGCAGCTCGCGCGTTCCACGCACGTTTTCCAACGGGTGCCGCAACTCGACCACGCCGCTCCACTCATTTGCGGCCGCTGCCGCCTGGTGAGCGTCGGAGCCCGTGACGAAGTGCGTGTAATACTTGGTAGCCACGGTGAAAGATTATGGCTGCAGGCCCGGAACGTCCGTGAAACGATCCACAGAACATCGGGCTTTTTTGTAAAGCGCGTTGCGACATAATCAACCGGGAACAGATGAAAAAATTCTCACTGAAAGCGCCGCAGGGCACGCCCGGGGCTAGGCACCCGCGGCGACTTTCTGCCCATGGACCCTAAAAATGTCACGCTTTCGACCGCCGCAGCAGCCGGGCTCGCAGTACATCACCGCCGAGGGCGCACGGCGCCTGCGGGAAGAGCTGGATGAGCTGTGGAAAGTCGAGCGGCCCAAGGTGACCCAGGCGGTGTCGGAAGCTGCGGCGCAAGGGGATCGTTCGGAGAATGCCGACTACATCTACGGCAAACGCCGTTTGCGCGAAATCGACAGTCGTGTGCGTTTTCTGCGCAAGCGCCTCGACGGCATGGTGACCGTCGACCAGCCGCCTTCAGATCCGCGACGGGTGTTTTTTGGCGCCTGGGTCTCGCTCGAGTCCGACGATGGGCAGGAGTCCCGCTACCGCATTGTCGGCCCGGACGAATTCGATCTCGCCCCCGACTACATCAGCATGGATTCGCCGCTCGGGCGGGCGCTGTTGCGTAAGGCGCTCGACGACGAGGTGACGGTGGAACTGCCGGGCGGGGCCCGGAAGTTCATCATTGTGGCGATCGAGTATGCGCGGACCACTAGCTGACTAGCCGGCTAGGCGCCCCCGGCAAAACCACGCTTTTGCCTCGGGGCGCGTAGCTGCGGCCAGAGTAGGACGCTAACGCCCGTCCGCCGAAAGCGCCGCCAGGCGACTTTCGGCCGGGCCGCGCAGGCCGGGCCGCGCAGGCCGGGCCGCGCAGGCCCATCTACCAGAGCACCCGGACATTCTTGAACTGCCAGGGATCGCTCTTGTCGAGGTCTTCGGGAAACAAACGCTCGCGCTCGTGCAGCGGGGTCCAGTCGGTGTATTGCCCCACGACCGGCCCGAGGTAGGGCGTGCAGATGTCGATGCTGCGGCGGAAATCCATCTCGTCCGGCTCGATGACGCCGCAGTTGGGATTTTCCATCGCCCAGACAACACCTGACAGAAGAGCCGACGTCACCTGCAGGCTGGTGGCGTTGTTGTAGGGAGCGAGCTTGCGCGCCTCTTCGGTCGAGAGCTGCGAGCCGAACCAGTAGGCATTTTTCTTGTGGCCCGCGAGCAGGACGCCGAGCTCATCGATGCCCTTCGTGATGTCGTCCATCAGGATGCGCTGGCGCTCCTGTTGCACATAGTTGCGTCCCACGAGCTCATGAATGGACATGATGGCCGAATCACACGGGTGGTATGCGTAGTGCACCGTCGGCCGATGAACCACCTGCGCTCCGTCGCGCACGGTGTAGTAATCGGCGAGTGAGATCGCTTCGCTGTGCGTGATGCAAAAGCCCGTGAAATGACCCGCGCGCGGAGTCCACGTGCGTACACGCGTTCCGGCGCCCGGCTGCATCAGGTAAATCGCCGCCATGCAGCCGAAGTCGTGCCGCTTACCGTCGCGGGGGAAGTTACGCTCATGAGTGCCCCAACCCATCTCGGCCGGCTGCGAGCCCTCGCCCACGAAGCCGTCGATCGACCAGGTGTTGACGAACTCGCCAACTTCCTTCGGAACGTTGGTCGTTTGCGTGTCGCGCTCGGCGATGTGCATGACCTTGATGCCGAGCCGGTGCGCGAGGTCGCCCCAGTCGCCGCGCGTAGTTGGGTTGCCTGCATCGACCTGCGTGTCGGCGGCGATGTTGAGTAGCGCCTGCTTGACGAAATGGGACACCAACCCTGGATTCGCACCATGGGTGAGCACGGCAGTCGGCGCACGGGCGTTGCCGGGGCGTAAAGCGAGTGCCTCCTCGCGCAGCGCATAGTTGGTGCGGCGGGCGGCCGGCACGGTCGGATCGGTGTAACCCCCCGGCCAGGGCTCGATGCACGTATCGAGGTACATCGCGCCCTTTTCCCAACACAGCTTCACCAATGCAAGGCTCGACACTTCGACCGAGACATTGACCAGGAAATCGCCACGCCCGAGCAGCGGGTTCAGCACGCGACGATAGTTCTCGCGTGTCAGCCGCTCCTTGATGAACTTCACGCCGTACTGGGTGGCCTCGTCGTGACCGCGCTCCTCCGCCGTGACGATCGTGATCCGCTCCGGTGCGATGCCGATATGCCGCAGGATGAGTGGCAAGACACCCTGACCGATGCTGCCAAACCCGATGAAGAGAATTCGCCCTGGGAAATCGACATGTACCGAGTGATTGCTCATGATGCTCCAGACGTTCAGACACCGGCAGCCCGTCATGTGACGCCCGCCAAAGGCGGGAGGGTATCAATCGCTTTCCCGCGCCGCCACCGACGCGGTTGAAGTTAGACGTTTTTGCAGTTTTCTAGCAGCCGCCAGTAGCGGCTAAACAATCAGCGGCGCCAGTGCGGCGGATAGGTCCGCTCGTAATTGGGCAGACTTTCGACGCGCGCGAGCCAACGGCCGAGCGCCGGATAATTCACTTCGACCGGCAGGAAACGTGAGGAAAGCTCACGCGCTTCCGGACGCTCGAGCGCCCGCCGCAGCAGCTGAATTCCCGGGAATATCACCATATCGACGGCGGAGAAGCTCTCGCCGACGACCCAGTCGGATTTCGCGAGTCGCGCCTCGATGGTGCGCGCCTCGTTCGCGACATGGTGCATATTGCTGGTAATCCGCTCGGTCCGCAGTTGGGCATCCAGGCGTGTGGCGGGGTTCCGGTCGAAAACCGCCTCCACGATGCTCATCAGGTGCGGCTCGATGTA
>DATMQL010000309.1:0-12580 GCA_035566815.1 Steroidobacteraceae bacterium
GAGGGCAGGGAGCAGGTTGACATGCTGTCCGTCTACGACCACACCCAGACGCAGGTTGAACCATCCCTGCCGACGATCCGATTCCAGGTCGCCATACCAGTCATCCGCCCTGGCGATGCGATAGGGGAATTCAGCGGCGACCAGAACTTCCCACCCCTCGGCCTGCAGCGCCGGGATTGCCTCCAACATGAAGTCCAACCAGACCTCGCGGTTGGCGGTAGCGGTCGGAAGCAGTTGCGCGAGTCGCGTGCGCCACTGCCGCTCGAGGCCGCGGTCGCGAGGGAGCTCGTACAACGCGCCGTCCATCATCTGGCGGACTGTGGCGCTTTCGTCCTGCAACCTGTCACTGTCAACCGGCAGTCCGTTGTAGATGAAATAGAGTGTGGCCCGCGGGCCTGGCAGCAAGGCCAGTCGTGCCGTCAGAGTCGACAGCGAGTGTTTGTGGACGGGAAACACCTGCAGAGTAGGGAACGGGCCGTCACGGGCGATCCGCTCGTTGGTTGCGCCAACTTCTTCCGGTGTGATCGGAGACTGTTGCCAATAGCGCCGCACCAGGCTCAGGGGCTGTACCGACTCCAGGGGGCCCACCTCGGCGGTCCCTGAGTCGATGTACATCGCCGGCTCGATGCCGAGAAATACATCGACCGACGCGCCGGCGCCACAGCGAAGTTCCTGGTCCCCATTGGGTGATGCTTGCCATGCGAACGGGAGTTGTCGGATTTTGCCCGCGCGTAACACCTGTCCACCCAGGGATTGCCAGAAGGCGCGGCCTGTGGTGACGATCTGGCGAACCAGGGTGTTGGCAGTCTCTCCGCTGATGTCCCAGGCATCGCCAAGGTCCGGACGCGCCTGAGTGCCGGCGGTACCCAGTGCTCTGAGGATCTCTTTGTCGTTGCGCTCGACGTAACGGGGAAAGTCAGCGTCGCCGAGGGAGGATCTAATGGTAAAGGGGCTGACAGTGTCGGCGGCGGTTCGGCCCGTCGCAGGTGCGCTCTGACCCACCCACGCTGAGACTCGGAGCCCGTGGGGGGTCTTGCTCAGCAGATATAGAAGGTGTTGCTGCGTGGTAGGCGCACCCCGGGTTGCGCCAGCGCCAGAGCGGTGCGCCCATGATCCAGCACCGACCCCGCCCGCTCCGGCAGCCCCGCCACCGGCGCCACCCACGCCAATACCGGCGCCCCGACCCACACCCCCTGTCCCCGCGGCTCTGCTCTCCGCGGCAATCAACACCGCTGCCACATGCGCGCAGGGGCTCCGCTCACTGCAATTGCACTCACCCTCGATCTTCCAACTTCCCCCGACGCCCCTCAGCCGACGAATGTAAACCCGGTGTTTCCCGACAACGCCGGTCACGACGCTGCCGTCCTGGAGGATCCGCACGTCTTCGGCAATCATGCCGGCACGCTCGGCTTCGCGATCGACCCTCCGGCGCTGCCCGCCAGGCGAGAGACACTCACTACCGCTGCCGTGAGTGCGATTCCGGCCGCCACGGCCAACGTCAGATTCGAGCCTTTGCCCGGATAGGCGCGAAACAGGATGGCTACTCCGGCCGCGCCGAGTGTTTGTCCCAACAGTCGCGCCGTCGCGAGCATGCCGCCCGCTGCCCCCGCGCGTGCGCGTGGCGCCGAGCCTATGAGCGTTCTGTTGTTGGGTGCTTGAAAGAAGCCGAATCCCAACCCGCACAGGGCCATGCGCCAGATGAGATCCGCCGGCGCGCCATCGCGCGGAAACAGGGCGAGCAGCGTCAGGCCCGAAGCCATGGCAACCAGTCCCAGGCTTCCCAGGATCCCGGCGGGATAGCGATCGGCGAGACGACCGGCGATAGGCGCGGCCAACGCAACTCCGACGGGCCAGGGCGTCATCAATAACCCTGTCTCGGCCGCGCTGTGCCCGACACGCTGAATCTCGAACGGTAATGCCACGAGGCCCGCCATCTGCGCCATGAATGAGCACACGGAGGTGGCCACCGACAACGAAAACAACCGCACGCGCAGCAGATCGAACGGAATGAGTGGCGCGGCGCGGTTGATTTCATGCCGCACCAGAATCGCTCCGAGAATGCAGCCGCCGGCGATTTCCGCGCAGGCCACGGGAGTCGCCGCGTCCTGCGCCAGAGATTGCAGACCGCCGATGAGCAGAGCGAATGTCCCCGCCTGCAGGGCCACTCCGGCGTAGTTCAGCTTTCGTGACGAGCGATCCGTCTCGGGCAGCGAGTACAGGGCAATGATAATCGTGATGGCTCCAATCGGAACGTTGACTGCAAACAACCAGCGCCACTGGGCGATCGCCAGGATCGCCGAAGCGACCGTGGGGCCGATTGCCGCGGCGACGGCAACAGCGAAGGCGTTGATTCCGATTGCACGTCCTAACATTCGCTGGGGATATGTGAAGCGCACCAACGCGGAATTTACGCTCATGATTCCGGCGGCTCCCAGACCTTGTACGACACGCGCGATGCTGAGAGTGCCGAGGGTAGGAGCCAGTGCGCATGCGAGCGATGCAGCCGTGAAAACGCCGATACCCCAGTGCGACACCCGTCGATAACCCACGATCTCACCCAGTGATGCGAGCGGCAGCAGCCCGATGAGGATTGCAACCTGGTAGGAATTGATCACCCAGATCGAGGCGGCATCGCTGGTATGGAAGTCGTGCGCCAGCGAGGGAAGGGCGACGTTCACGATGGTGCTGTCCAGCACGGACATGGTGATGGCCAGGACGATCGCCGCCACCGCCCAGTAACGGCGTGGAATGGGAAGGCCGTCGGCATGCGGGACGGCTGCCGTCGGGGCGAGGCTTGGGCTAGACATCAGCGGTAATTCGCCACGGCGTCGTTGAAGCCCTGGGGTGGTGCTCCAATATCAATGCGAATGCGCCGCCTCATGCCTGTGATCATATTGGGTCTTTTGCACCTGTACATCGGGGTGCGCCTGCTGCCCGACCTGGCCTCGAGTCCGGGGCTCAGGGTCGGGGGGGCGCTGCTGCTGGTCGTCTCGTGTGTGCTCATGCTGGCGGGCCTGATGTCCCGCTCGATGCAGTCCCGGACGGTCGCTGATCGCGTGGCGGCCTTGGGGCTGCTCGCCATGAGCCTGTTCTCGTCTCTATTCGTCTTTACTCTGCTGCGCGACCTGGTCCTGCTGGTCGCCATTGTCGCGTTGCCGGTGCGGCATGTACACCTGCTCATGGCGTGGACCGCGCAACTGGTGGTCGGATTGGCCGCATTTGTCACGGTGGTCGGTTTCGCAGGGGCGCGCCGCCGCGCCCGCATTGTGAGCGTCGAGGTGCCTTTGGCGAACCTGCCGCCGGCGCTACACGGGTTCTCTATCGCCCAGATCAGCGACGTTCACGTCGGTTCGCAGATTAAGCAGCAGTACGTCGACGCAATCGTCGATGCCGTGAATGGTCTCGATGCGGATCTCATCGCGGTCACGGGTGACCTGGTGGACGGCTCGGTACCCGATCTCTCGCGCCACATCGCCCCGCTTGGAAGACTGAGCTCGCGCCATGGCACGTTTCTGGTGACGGGAAACCATGAGTACTACTCGGGGGAGCGTGCGTGGACGGCGGAGTTCACGCGATTGGGACTGCGCGTGCTTTTGAATGAGCACGTAGTCGTTCGGCACGGAGGCGCGCCCCTGGTAGTCGCCGGGGTAACGGACTACAGCGCGCATCATTTCAATCCCGAGCAGCGCAGCGACCCCGTGGCCGCGCTCTGGGGTGCGCCGGCCGATGCGGCAGCGAGAATCCTGCTCGCTCATCAGCCGCGTTCCGCCTCCGCGGCGGCCAGCGCGGGTTTCGACCTCCAGCTTTCGGGGCATACGCACGGTGGGCAGTTCTGGCCGTGGAATCTGTTCGTACGGCTCCAGCAGCCTTTCACGGCCGGCCTGCATCGGTTGAATAACCTCTGGGTCTACATCAGCCGCGGCACCGGTTACTGGGGTCCTCCCAATCGGTTTGGCGCGCCGTCCGAAATCACTCTGCTAAAGCTCGTTACCGCCTGAGATCTCGACGAGCCGCGTGAGGCGCGGCACATCGATTGCTCTATCGCTTTCAACATACCGGTTATGGCGGTGGAGTTATGAGATTGCACTTTCTGTTCCTGGCTGTGCCGGCGCTCGGGCTGCTGGCGTGCGCGGGGACATCGCGGGCGCCGGAACAATTTGGCTCCGGCGCCGGGGTGCAGTTGCCCGACCCGCACCATTCACTCGTTCCAACTGTCTATGTCGCGCCGGCAAAGGGCTGGCCGCCGGGGAAAATGCCGGTGGCCGCGTCGGGATTTGCGGTCGCGCCCTACGCAAGCGGTCTCGACCATCCCCGCTGGCTGTATGTGTTGCCCAATGGCGATGTGCTCGTCGCGGAGAGCAACGCGCCGCCGGACAGGCCCGACGACGGCAAGGGTGTTCGCAGTTGGTTTATGCATAAGTTCATGGCGAAGGCGGGTGCCGGAGTGCCCAGCCCGAATCGCATAACACTGCTACGCGGCGTGAACGGAGCCGGCGGTGCTGTGACGCGCACCACCTTCCTGCAGGGATTGAAATCCCCGTTCGGCATGGTACTCGTCCGTCACGACTTCTACGTTGCCGACACCGACTCGCTGCTGCGCTTCACCTATCATGAGGGTGACACTCAGCTGGCGGGAGCGGGGGTGAAGATCGCCGCTCTGCCCGCGGGTCCGATCAACCATCACTGGACGAAGAACGTCATCGCGAGTCGTGACGGCACGCGCCTGTATGTGACTGTTGGTTCCAATAGCAACGTCGGCGAGAACGGCCTGGCAGCGGAGGAAGGGCGGGCCCGCATCATCGAGATCGATCCCGCGAGCGGCCTTGCGCGGCCCTTTGCCACCGGGCTGCGCAACCCGAATGGCCTGGGCTGGAATCCCCAGTCCGGCGCTCTGTGGACGGCGGTCAATGAGCGCGACGAGCTCGGCAACGATCTCGTGCCCGACTACATGACATCGGTCCGCGATGGTGGCTTCTACGGGTGGCCCTACAGCTACTACGGGCGTCATCTCGACCCACGGGTCAAGGAGCAGAACGACGCGCTGGTTGCCCAGGCAATTGTTCCCGACTATGCGCTCGGCTCTCACACGGCGTCGCTGGGCCTGGTGTTCTACGAGGGCAAGCTGTTTTCCGCGCACTATTCCGGGGGCACATTCATTGGGCAACATGGCTCGTGGAATCGCAAACCACGTAGTGGTTACAAGGTCATCTTCGTCCCCTTCGCCAATGGCCAACCGGCGGGTCCTCCGGAGGACATCCTGTCGGCTTTCGTCAGCGAGGACGGCAACGCATTCGGGCGGCCGGTGGGAGTTGCTGTCGACAAGTCGGGGGCATTGCTCGTGGCCGACGATGTCGGCAATGTAGTCTGGCGCGTAACGAACGCACTATGATGTGCCGCCGGTGCCCGGCCGGCCACACCAGGCGTTCTTATGATCAACGTTAGAGCGGCTACCTATGCGGACGAGCCGAGGTGGCGTGAGCTATGGGCTGGTTACAACGCCTTCTACGAAGCGAAAATCCCCGAGTCGATTACTCAAGCAACCTGGCGGCGGATCCTGGATCCGGCGGCCCCGATCCTGGGCAGGGTCGCTGAAGCCGACGGACGCGTGGTCGGGTTCTCAAACTCGGTGCTGCATGAAACTACCTGGGCCACGACGCCAATCTGCTATCTCGAAGACCTGTTTGTTGACGCCGCCATGAGAGGCCATGGCGTGGGACGCATGCTGCTGCAGGACCTGGTGGTGCTCGCCCGCCAGCACGGCTGGGCGACGCTGTATTGGCACACCCGCGGCAACAACACCACCGCGCGGCGTCTTTATGACACTTTCTCGCCGGCCGACGACTTCGTGCGTTATGTCGTGACACCCGGAGAGTGAGGAGCCTGTCTGACTAATGATCGCCGTAGCGAGGGCGACCCAGATCGAGCCTGCGCGGCCCGGCAGCTTTCCACGATCGTTTCCCGCGCATAGCTAACGCATATGTAAGGGAAACGACCGCAGAAAGATGCCGATCTGGGGCGGCCGCAGTAGGCGAGCATTAGTCAGACAGGCTCCTAGGCGCGCTTACCAGGGCTGATCCCTGCCGTCGGTCTGCAGGAAGCGGCCGCTGTCTTTCAGCGTGAGCCCGTCGATGGTGACGATCATCTTACCCACCGCCTCCGACGGGGGTACGAAGCCCGGTAGCTTCAGGTCGCCGAGGCTTTCGACCTGCACACCACCGGGGTGAAAGAAGGCGACAATGATACCCTCGTCCTTGAACTGCACAGCCAGCAGTCGCATGGCGCTGTTGAGCGCGGCCTTGCTGATCCGGTACCCGTAGTGATCGGCGGAGCGCGGCGGCACCGAGACCATGCCGGCCGCCGAGCTGATGGCAATGATTTTTTTCTGCCTGCTCGCCCGGACGTTGTCGATGAAGGCCTCGGTGACCCGCAGCGGTCCCGCGACGTTGGTGTGAATGAATTGATCCAGTTGGTCGTAATCGAGCGTGCCGAACAACTGCCCCGCACTACCGCGTCGATCGGAGGCGATGGGTCCGAACCGGATCAGCGCGGCGTTATTCAACAGCACGTCGATCGGCTGGCCCTTGAGTTTGAGCGCCAGGGCCTTGATCTGCACGGGGTCGGTGACGTCCATACGCTCAACGCGCACCCTGGTGGGATACTGCTGTTGGAGTATCGCCAGCTCGTTCGGCGTCGTGTCGCGCCGGTGTGTGGCGATGACCGTCCAACCCTTCGCGGCATATTCCTTGGCGAACTCGAGACCGATGCCCTGGTTCGAGCCGGTGATGAGCACCGTTTCCGCCCGTGCCCAAGGGGCCGCGAGCGCCGTCACTAACAGCAATACCAGGGCGCAGAGGGGACTTCGGATGGCTATTCGCATCGGGGCAGTGTGCCAGAAGCGTGGCGAAGCGCTGCTCAACCGCAGCTCGACGCCACGCTGCGAACGGTCTTTCCGGAGGAGCCTGTCTGAGTCATGATCGCCGTAGCGAGGGCGATCCAGCTCGAGCAGCTTTCTGCGATCGTTTCCCGCGCATAGCCAACGCATATGTAAGGGAAACGATCGCAGAAAGATGCCGAGCTGGGGCGGCCGCAGTAGGCGAGCATGACTCAGACAGGCTCCTGGGTGGGATTTATGGCACGGTGCCTGCCGGCGCGCTCCAGGTCGCGGTTTGGGGGAGTCTTCATTGTCGACGTCCGCGACGCGCAGCAGCCGCATCGATTTCCTTCGGGGCGTGGCGATCTGCAGCGTCCTGCTGCTGCATTTCTCACTGACCTACGATCTCGTTCAGAGTCCCCTGGCGGCGCTGTTCCCCGCTGGATGGGTCAGGGCTGCGGTCGACAACGGCAACTACGGCGTCACCATGTTCTTCGTGATCTCCGGCTTTCTCATCACGTCGAGCAATCTCATCCGCTACGGGCAGCTGCCCGATGTCAACCTGCAGCAGTTCTACGCGTTCCGCTTCGCGCGCATCGTTCCGCCGTTGTTGCTCGCGCTGCTCATCATCGTGCCGTTGGGTTTGTTGGGCATTCCGTCGTTCAGCAACAGTCTCGCCGGGCAACCCCTGCCAGGCTCATTCTTCGTGATAGTGACGTTGTCGGTGTTGACGTTCTGGCACAACGTGCTGCGTGCTCGTCGTGACGTACTTTCTGGGTATTGATGGGCACGAGGTGTTTGGCTTTTCGGTGATTGCACTGAGCACGGGCGTACTCCTGATCCGGTCCTTCGACGCCCCCGGCAATAAATCGCGGTCTGCACCGGTCAGGTTGATGTGTTTCATGGGAAGGCAGAGCTACGAGGTCTACTTGTTTCATGGGATTGTGCTGGCCGTCCTGCGCAACGTGATCCCGAAGGGAACGATGCCCTATGTGTACAAGCTGCCGATGTTCGCGCTCTTTGTCATAGCGTCGGTGCTGCTGGCAGGAGCGGTGGCTCGTTATTACGCGGAACCCGCGAACGCGCTGCTGCGGGAACGCCTGATGGCCTGGCGCGCTGCGCAGGCGTAGTATCCACAGTGATATAGCCTCTCTGCCGTGTCGGAGCGAACCATGAAACTGAGCGCGCGTAATACTCTCCCCGGAACGATCCGCAAGATCGATATGGGGGCGGTGAATGCGGAAGTGACTATTGAGGTTGCTCCTGGAATCACCATTGTGTCGATCATTACCATCGACGCTGTGAAGAATCTCGGCCTGAGAGAAGGCGGTAACGCCTACGCCGTGATAAAGGCGTCGAGCGTGATGGTGGGCGTGGACTGAATCGCGGTACCTATACCCGGAAAGCGAGGCTGGTCGTGAAACTGAAGCGAAGCAGAATGTTGGGTGGGGTGGGGGCGATACTCGCCGTGACCTGCGCGGTGGGCCTCCTGAGCCTGGGCGGGTTGCATGTGGCGCAAGGGGCCGCCCTGATACCGGGGCCGGCATTGGACAATCCGCAGGCGCCCGGTCCGTTGCAGACCGCTGTGCTGGCGGGCGGTTGCTTCTGGGGTACGCAGGGTGTGTTCGAACACGTGAAGGGTGTCCGGCGAGTGTTGGCCGGCTACTCTGGCGGGGCGGCGTCGACAGCCCGGTATGAGACCGTGAGCAGCGGAACCACCGGTCACGCCGAGTCCATCCAGGTGACTTTCGATCCGGCGGAAGTCTCTTACGGCGAGATTCTGCGGGTGTTCTTCTCGGTAGCCCACGATCCCACCGAGTTGGATCGGCAGGGACCCGACCAGGGCACGCAATACCGCTCGTCGATCTTCTATGCGGACGCGACGCAACAGAAGATCGCGACGGCCTACATCCAGCAACTGCAACAGGCGCACACCTTCAAACGCCCGGTGGTCACGCGGGTCGATCCCCTGAAGGGCTTCTATCCGGCCGAGGGTTATCACCAGGACTACCTGGTTCACAACCCGCACCAACCCTACATCGTCTACAACGACCTGCCGAAGATCGAGAATCTGAAGCGCGTGTTTCCCGAGATCTACCGCGACCAGCCGGTGCTGACGCGCGACCCTGTTCTGACTCGCGACAAAGGCACGGGCGAAGTCGCGGCGACGATCAAGTAGAGATGATCAGGTAGACGGCGCTCGCTCCAGGCTGCCGCGATCCCATTGCGCCAGCCTGGCGCCCGCCTCGTACGTGCTTCGCAGAAAGCTTTCGAGCGCTTCCGCGGGGTTGGATTGCGAGCGTACCGCGTCATACGGCAGGATGAATTCCGACAGATCGCGGTTGTAGGCTGCTTCCGCTGGCAGAACGCGCGCTTCTTTGAATCCCGGCGGCTCGGGTGCCGCGTAGGCGTAGAAAGCGGCCGTTTGAATCGCCCCGCTCCCGGGCCAGAAGCCATGGCTGATCACTTCATGTGAATAGGCTTCCAGCGTGATGGGGTCGGCGCCGGCGCGCGCAGGCGCCCTGCGCCCGGAGAAGCGCGTGACGGCCAGGTCGAAACTGCCCCAGAAGAAATGCACCGGGCTGCATTTGCCGACAAATCCCGCCCTGAACTCCTGCATGACGTGCGCAACCCGCAGCAGTATCTGCCAGAAGCGCTGGGCGTAGACGGGGTCGTAGGTGGCGTGCCCGGTATCGAGCTCGAAGCGGACCGGGTCGGGGACTTCGACCGGCATCGTCCAGATTTTCACATCGACACCCAACTCGTGGAGCATCTGCAGGGTGTCACGATAGAACACGGCGACGGAGCGCGCCGACAGCGGGATACTGCGTGCGCCTCCATCCGAGCACCGTGCCACCAACTCATGCCTGATGAAGTCGAAAGTCATGTTGAGGGTGTGGCCTGCGCCGTAAGGCATGGCGGGAGTGGCGACTCCCCGCGATGTGACCACGAAGGCGATGTTCCAGAAGTGGTTTACCCGCGGCGTCAGCGCCAGGCAGATTTTCCCCACGATCTGCGTCCACATGTGCAAGGTCGCGTAAGTGTCGCGCCACTGCTCGAGTGGCAACTCCGGCCAAGGTTCGCTTTTCATGGTCGCACTCCGCTGTGAATGTGTGCTATGGCAGCCCGGAGAATCGCACGAATTCCATCACCGCGCCTCGCACGATCGGCGCTATGTTCGCCCGCGAGGACGGCTCCTCGCGCAGGTCGAGCGTGAATTCCAATTGCGCGCCCCGGGCGCGGGCTCCACGGTTGCAGATGTTGAGAGGATTTCGACCGGGATACTTATGGCCGGTCGCGGTAGCGGGGAGGCCGGCTGCTATGAGGCGTTCCGTGAGCAGTGTCGCCAGCTCGTCGTCGAGGCCGCCGACGTAGATCTGTGATGAGTCGCCTTTGCACCCATGTACGGCGAGCACTATCGGGTGGTGTGCGGCGAGAGCGACGCACTCGGGGTGATCGAAGTTGTGACTGGTGATGTGCAGGTCGCGATTGCGGCCGCGGATTTTCAGGCCGTTGAAGGCAAACAGGCTGTACTCGGTTCCGGCGATGAGGTCCGCGAGCTCCGTGGTGCCGATTTCGATGTTGCCGCCATGGGGCGCGACAATGAGCACCCCCGACTGCGGGCGCTTGCGCACCATCGTGTTGTAGTCCCTGCCGGCAATCTCTCCTCCGGCTTCGAGTGCCGCGAATGACGTGTACTTGTCCTGCATCCCTACAGCCATTTGGATTTGCGGAGCAGGTAAAACAGATAGCCGTCGATCGCAACCATGACGCCCACGCAGACCGGGTAACCGTAGCGCCAGTGCAGCTCGGGCATGTCGGTGAAATTCATGCCATAGATGCCGGCGATGAGAGTGGGAATGGCCACGAGCGCCGCATACGCGGTGAGGCGTTTCATGGTCTCGTTTTCCTGCATCGCTATCATCGACAGGTTCACCGAAGTGGCCGACGTGACCGTGTCCCGGTTGGATTCTATGGTCTGGTTGAGCCGCTGCAGATGGTCGTAGATGTCGCGAAAATACTCCCGCAGGCCGGCGACCCGCGCCGGGACGCGCGCCCCGGAGAGGTTCGATACACCTTCGAGCAATGGCGCGACGGCGTGCTTGAGTGTCATGAGGCGCTGCTTGAGCTCATACAGCGCCTTGATGTTGGTGCGCGGGTCACCGTCCACGGTGAAGATCCGTTTCTCGATTTCCTCCAGCTGGTCTTCGAGCTGATCGAGGATCGGGAAGTAGCGGTCGACGACAGCATCCATCAAAGCGTAGAGCACATAGCAGGATCCGTGACTGAGTAATTCCGGCTCGGCTTCGCACCGTGCGCGCACGTCGTCGAATCCCTTCTCGACGCCGCTGCGTACCGAGAGGACGTAATTCGGCCCCGCGAAAATATCGACCTCTCCGACCCGCAGGTCCGGCATGCACGGCTCGACCATGTGCAACACGGCGAACAGGCAGTCGCCGTATTCCTCGATCTTCGGCCGCTGATGCCCCTGCTGCGCGTCCTCCACGGCCAGGGGATGTAAGGCAAATTGCTCGCGCATTTCTTCCAGGAGCGCGATATCGCGGTCTCGCATCGCCACCCAGACGAAGCAGCCCGGCCGGCAGACGTAGCTGTGAATATCGGAAGCCGGAATTTCCGCGACCTTTCTGCCATTTTCGTAGACGACGCATTTGATCAGCATGAACGGCCCGTTTTTCCTGATTTCCTAAGCACTTGAGTTCAGCAGCCTGTCTGACCAATGCTCGCCTACTGCGGCCGCCCCTCATCGGCATCTTTCTGCGATCGTTTCCCTTACATATGCGTCGGCTATGCGCGGGAAACGATCGCAGAAAGCTGCTCGATGAGGGGCGGCCTCGCTACGGCGATCATTGATCAGACAGGCTGCTAACCTCGAAGGGCATGTGCCGTCTTGCGCGCGCCCCCCTGGTCGACGGGCCCCGTGCCACTGCCTGCGGTCCCCGAAAGAACGGCGGTACGGCGATGGCGGGCGATCATTTCGGGTAATCTGCCGGCCAGCACGACTTGCGTGGCGCACGAGAGAGCGACATGGCGGCATTTCAACGTGAGATTCTCGTCCGGTTCGGGCATTGCGATGCCGCCGGCTGGGTGTTCTACCCGCGTTATTTCGAGATGATCAGCGACTTTGTCGAGGACTGGTTCGAGGAGGGGCTGTCGGCGAGCGCGCCGGGCCTGTTCCATCACAAACAGTTGCTGACGCCGTCGGTGCACTTCACGGTCGACTTCATCAAGCCGACCCGTTATGGCGACCGGCTCACCTTCAATCTCTGGACCGTGAAAGTGGGGCGCACCTCCTGTGAGCTGCGCATCGAGGCCTCCCTCGGTGGCGAGCTGCGCATGCGGGTCAGGCAGGTGTTGGTTTTCATTTCCTCCGACACCTCGCGGGCTACCGAGATTCCGCCCGAGCTGGTCGCCCGGATGCACCGCTTCGCCGGGGAAGCAGCGCCGGCCAACGCCCCGTCCTGAGCGATTCCGGCGCCCAGCCGTTGGGCTTGAACATCCAACGCAGTGGCAGAGCGGCGCCGGTGGGTTGTAACGACACCTCATCGGCGTGCCACGGGAAATCGTTGATTGCCTCGGTGTTAATAACCCACAGTGAACCGACCGCAGACATGTTTCGGGCTCTCGATCTCGTCGAGCATGGCGATCGCATAGTCCTCGTACGAAATCGAGCTCTTACCGTCGGCGGCC
>DATMQL010000310.1:0-3526 GCA_035566815.1 Steroidobacteraceae bacterium
TGCGGCGGAACGGAAGCGATCGTGCCTTCGATGAGCTTCAGCAGCGCCTGCTGCACACCTTCACCGGAGACGTCACGGGTGATCGACGGGTTGTCCGACTTGCGCGAGATCTTGTCGATCTCATCGATGTAGACGATGCCCGTCTGCGCCTTCTCGACGTCGTAGTCGCACTTCTGCAGCAGCTTCTGGATGATGTTCTCGACATCCTCACCCACGTAACCCGCTTCGGTAAGCGTGGTCGCGTCGGCGATCGTGAACGGAACATTCAACAGGCGCGCGAGCGTCTCGGCGAGCAGCGTCTTACCGCAGCCCGTCGGGCCGATCAGCAGAATGTTGCTTTTCGCGATCTCAACGTCGTCCTTCGAGCGCGTGCCGGCGGTACGCGTCTGCAGGCGCTTGTAATGATTGTAGACAGCGACCGAGAGCACCTTCTTGGCGCGTTCCTGGCCGATGACATACTCATCGAGAACTTTCTTGATCTCGTGGGGCTTCGGGAGTTTGTCGCGCGCACGTTCGGCGCGATCCTCTAGCTCCTCACGGATGATGTCGTTGCAGAGTTCCACGCACTCATCGCAAACGAACACCGAAGGACCGGCGATGAGCTTGCGGACTTCGTGCTGGCTCTTTCCGCAGAAGGAGCAGTACAGAAGCTTTCCGTCATCGTGGCGGCCGCGTGCATCTTCAGTCATCGAAGGCCCTCATGAACTCGCACCCCATCAGTAGACCCGCTGAAGGAGGGGGCGCAGGTTCTTATAGCACGGTGTCCGGCCGCTACGCAAAGCGCCGGTACACGGCTAAGTCGTTGTGTGGATAGGAGTTGTAGGACGGAGTTCACTATTTGCAGATTGTGACCGTAGTTCAGATGAACTATGGGCAGTTACGTCTGTTTTCCAGGCACGGTTGCGGCCAAGGGCACCTCACCCCGCTTTTCGAGCACTTTATCGATCAGACCGTAGCGCTGCGCCTCGTTCCAGTCCATGAACCGGTCGCGGTCCGTGTCGTGCTTGATGCGTTCGACGCTCTGGCCGGTGTGCTTAGCCAGGATTTTGTTCAACCGGTCACGCGTCTCGAGCATTTCCTTCGCGTGGATTTCCATATCCGCCGCCTGCCCCTGGAAGCCGCCCAACGGCTGGTGAATCATCACCCGCGCATGCGGCAGGGCGAAGCGCTTGCCCGCCTGCCCGCCCGCGAGCAACACGGCGCCCATGCTGGCCGCCTGGCCGACGCAAATCGTGCTCACGTCCGGCTTGATGAATTGCATCGTGTCATAAATAGCCAAGCCCGCGGTCACGACACCGCCAGGCGAATTGATGTACAGCGCGACATCCTTATCGGGGTTCTCCGATTCCAGGAACAGCATCTGCGCCACGACAATATTCGCCATGTAGTCGTCGATCGGTCCAACGATGAAAATCACGCGCTCTTTGAGAAGGCGCGAGTAGATGTCATAAGCCCGCTCACCGCGTGCCGTCTGCTCGACGACCATCGGGACGAGATTCAATGCGTGTTCTTTCATAATTAAGCCGCCTGTTCCTGACCGAAGCCGGTGATCTCTTTGAAGGTCATCGGCTTGTCGGTTATGTTCGCCCGTCCCAGCACCCATTCGACCACCTGGTCCTCGAGTGCCGCGGACTCTATTTGCCGCATCGCGTCCTGATTCTGCAGGTAGGCGCGGCGCGCCTCTTCCTGCTGCGGCTCCGGATAGCCGGCGACGAGATCACCTAAACGCGTTTGCACCCGCTCGCGATCCAATTTGATCTGTTCCGCCTGAACGATCTGGCTCATCAGCAATCCGAGGGCCACCCGCCGGCGTGCCGGCTCTTCGAAAGGCTCGCGCGCCGGGATCTGGCTGGCATCCTTGACTCCCATGCGCCGTGCCGTATCAATCTGGAGCTGTTGCACCTGCTCTTCAAGTAGCGCACGGGGAACGTCGACTGGATTCTGGCGATAGAGTGCATCGAGCACCTGCCCGCGAACGCGGTTACGGATCACATCCGAGAGTTCTCGCTCCATGCTCTTGCGGACCTCCGCCCGCAACGCCTCCACGCCACCCTCTTCGACACCGTACGCGCGACCGAACTCCTCGTCCACCGCCGGAAGAGACTGCTCCTCGACCCTCTTTATGGTGACTTGCAGCTCCGCGGCCTGGCCGGCGACGGTTTTGTTCGGGTGCTCCGCGGGAAAGGGCACGCTGATCGTGCGGTTCTCGCCGGCGGTCGCGCCTCTGAGGCCCTCCTCGAGCTCGGGCATGGACTGCTTCGAGCCGATGATGACATTGATATCGGTTCCATCGCTGCCATCGAATGGCTTGCCGCCGATGCGGCCCACGTAGTCGATGACCACACGATCGGTATCCTGCGCAGGACGCTCGACCGCGGTAAACACCGGCCGCTGGCGCCGCATGCTCTCGAGCATGGCGTCGATATCAGCTTCGGTGACCGAGGCCGCAGGGCGCTCGACCGCGATGCCATCCACGGCCGCCACTTTGACCTCGGGCATCACCTCGAACACAGCCGCGTACTTGAGATCCGAGCCAGGCCCCATCGCCAACGGCTCGATGCGCGGGTTCGCCGCGGGCGTCAGCTTTTCCTGGCTGAGCGCCTGCGCGAACGAGCTGCGCATCAGATCGCTCACGACCTCGGTGTGCACCTGGTCGCCGAACTGCTTCCGGACCACCGCGTACGGGGCCTTTCCAGGACGGAAGCCCTTCAGGCGGGCAGTACGGGAAATCTGTTTCAGCCGCTGCTCGACCTCGGAGGCGATTTCCGTGGCGGGGACGGCCACTTCGAGCCGACGCTCGAGCCCGCCGGTGGCGGACAGTGATACCTGCATTTCTTGAATCCTCGAACCTAAGAGTAATCCGCTTCGCGGGCGGTGCTTTCTGGGGGGTCTACTACGAGCACTCTGGTGCGACAGGAGGGACTCGAACCCTCACGGGGTTACCACTGGCATCTAAAACCAGCGCGTCTACCAATTCCGCCACTGTCGCGCACGCTCAAGTGCACACCGTACGCACGGCAGTACCTTCCTCGTGCCTCGGGATACGCTGCATTATACCGGATCGGGCATCTTACCCTAGGGGCCTGTGTGAGCAATGCTCGCCTACTGCGGCCGCCCCAGCTCGGCATCTTTCTGCGATCGTTTCCCTTACATAGTCCACGCTATGCGCGGAAAACGATCGCAGAAAGCTGCTCGAGCTGGCCGGCTGTTGCGCGCGCTCCGCGCGCTCACAGGCGGTCCGGGGCAGCCCTCGCGGGCAGCCCGTGCGACGCACGCGTCGCACCCCTCGCTACGGCGATCACTACTCAGACAGGCTCCCAGCTACACTGCGGTACCGAAGTTGCCTCGAGTTGTAGCCATGACGACGCTCACCTATCACATCGTCAACGTGTTCACCCGGGGTGACGATCGCTTCAGTGGCAACCCCCTGTGTGTCTTCCAGAGCGGCGCATCTCTCGACGCGGCAACGATGCAGGCGCTGGCCCTGCAGTTCAACCTGTCCGAAACGACCTTCCTGTTGCCATCG
>DATMQL010000311.1:0-2770 GCA_035566815.1 Steroidobacteraceae bacterium
CGCCGACGACCCCCGCGCGCTCCTTCATTTGATAGTACGTCGTATAGTTGAGTATATTTCGCGCCGCGGAGAGCGAGCCACTGAAGAACTCACCGAGACCCTCCGCGTTACTTTGAGGCTCTCCCACCCCGAGGGCTCCGCCTTCTTCTTCAACAGCCGGCGTATTGATAGAGGTAAACGAGGCAGGCAGTTGCAACCGCCTATAAACATCGAGCGAATCGAGACCGAAGAAAGACTCGCTCTGTGCCTCATCATCGGCTGACTTCGTCCGTATCAAGGTCCGACACAGCTCGACGAACCGTCTACCCGCCGGGTCGCTGTCCTCGAGTTTCGGTAGGAGTAGCTGCAACTCCGTCAGGCTCTCATCCGCGGTGTCAGCGTCGAACGCACCCCGGAGGTCATCGAGCTGACTACGCACGGACTCGAGCGCGATCGTGTTGCCGACTCCGGCGGCCTGGCCCGGAATGAGCTCCTGGTCCGCGAACTTCTTCGAGGGCCACAGAACACCCAGTACGGCGAACGTGCGATCGCGCAGGGCCGGGCACTTGCCACCCTCCAGCAGGCCGCGCATGTTGGCCAAAAGCTCCTGGTACAACGCTTCCGCCTCGGCCATGTCGTTGTTCCAGCCGTGCGAGATGACGATGAGATCCGTCGGCTCATCATGACCCAGTGCAGCCTCGAGCGCGCGAACTTGCGCATTCCCGAATGCCGCAGGCCGCCCCAGTTTGTCGAATTCGACCGGAAAATAGGCAAACCCGGGTACAGCGACCATGGAAACCTCTACACGTGTTGAATGGCTCGCATCAGATCGACGAGCCCCGCACCCTGAAAGGTACGCTCGCGGCCCAGATCGGTGGCAGTCTTCAGAAAGACCTCCTTGACCCGCTCAGGCCTACCTATGAATTCGCGCTTCACCGACAAGAAGGCGGCGACGCAACCGGACACGTGCGGCGCCGCCATGCTGGTCCCCGTATATTCGATGTAGTTCGGAGTGTTGCTTCCAGGCGGCAGTTTCGCCTGTACGTCCTGCAGCAGCTTCCCAGCCGCGCACGACAGAACCTTCTCGCCGGGTGCCAGCAGGTCGGGCTTGAGGCGCCCGTCGCCGGTCGGGCCTTTACCTGAGAAGTACGAGACGCCGTAGATGTGCGGCATTTCCCGATGCGTCGAGCCGACCGTAATCGCCAGTTCGGCGTTGCCGGGATCGTTGATTGTCAGGGGCAACCCAGCCTTGCGCGCGCCGAGCGACTCGACCGCAAGCGTGCCATAGCCCGAGTTGCCGGCCGCGACGACAACCGCGACCCCCGACCGGACGAGCCGGTCTACCTCGACACAAAGCTGACTTTGACCGCAGGCGAACCACTCGGGGTCGAACGGGTAGCCCACCGAAAGATTGACTCCGTGGATCCGGATTCGCCGTCCGTAACCGTTGATTTCCTGCACCCAGGTCAGCGCGGCGATAATGTTGCTGACATTGCCACGGCCTAAGTGATCCAACACCTTCAGGCTGACGAGGCCGGCTCGAGGCGCCATCCCGCTGATCGACTCGATCGTCACGGGTTTGACAGCGACCTCGCGCTCGCCCGGCGCGGCGTCGGGCTCCAGGAAGCGCGTGTACGCGCAGATGCCGGGATTGCTACTAGGGCCATTGTCGGCTCGGGGTATCTCACCGGCGATGATTCCCGCGACGTGAGTGCCGTGTCCGTAGTCGTCGCGTAGCGCGGCAACAGCATCCTTCCCTGGATTCTCACCCGTGAAATCTCGATGCCACCCTTCGACGGTGCCTTTCAGGTTGCCGTGCTTGGCGAAATGCGGGTGATTGCCGTCTACACCCGAATCGATCACCGCCCACACGATGTCTTTTCCGGCCGCCTTGAAGGCGGCCTGCGCGGCGTCCGCCTTAACCGTCGAGATCGACGTAGAGATCAGCGGAATGACCTTGAAGTCTTCCCAGATCTGGTAAATCGCGCGCGGCATGCCGCCCGTGAGCGGCCAGGAATTCGGCACCGACTTGGCCGGCAGCCCGCCGGAGAGCCGCAGTCGCGTGGCCTCTTTCTCGAGCGACTCGCGGGAAAGGCCGTCGCAAGTGACCAGATTGAGCATCGTATCCGCGGTCAGGCGCGCGAAAACATACTGCGGCTGATCTTCATTCTTCCCGGGCTTCAGGCGCGGATCCTTGCGATCGGACCTGAGCAGGGCGGCCAGGGCATCCTGTATCCATTCGCGTGCCTCCTTGCGCCCCGCGGGGAAGTCCAGATGGACGTCAATAATGACTTCGTATTCCGTTGGGCCGTCGGGCGATGAGCCCCGACCGTTCTCGGCGTTAATCTTGTCCAGCAGGGGGAGCGCCATGACGGTTTTGACGAGCGTGCGCTGCAGGCGCTCACGGCTGCGGTCTTCGTCCAAAGGCTCACGGGGTGTTTGCGGGGGTAGGCGCGAGCTCTCTGGTTTGCGCACGTGTGGCGCACCGCGACCGGGTGAGCGGCGACTGGCAGGCGCTTTTCTTTTTTTCCCAGCCATGTCCAACAGTACCACTCCTTTAATCGCGGTGTGGAATTCGACACGGCCTGGCCGTGCCGTGAGCACGGCAGTTGAGGGGTTCCGCTGGAACCGATTGAATCCCGATGGTGACCTCCTTCCGAACCGGGTGAAAGTTGACCCGGCCTTCCCGCGTTGGCGCAACGCAGCGCGACTGACCGCCGCCCCCACCTTGAGGAAATAAATTCGCGTTGTACCACTTAGCGGAGCTAGGCTCCCGCCCGGGGAGCAGTGC
>DATMQL010000312.1:0-4359 GCA_035566815.1 Steroidobacteraceae bacterium
TCCTGGGTCTGATCGGCCTCGCACTGCTCGCGGTGCTGCTGTGGTTCGCCGGTCCGTACTTCGCTTTCGCCGACCACAAGCCGCTCGAGGGGGTGGTGGGACGGCTGGTTGCGATTCTCGTGCTGGTGGCCATCTGGGCGATCGTGATGACGCTGCGCCAGCTGCGCAGCTCGCAGGCCAGCAATAAGATCGCCACGGAAGTTGTTGGGCAAGGAGGGAGTGAGGCAGAGGGTGATTCTGCCCCAGGAGGCACTGCGGCTGCGGCCGGCAACCGGACTCCCGCCGCGGGCCGGGCGGGTGGCGCCGATGCGGCCCAGTTGCGCAAGCGGTTCGAGGACGCTGTCGAGGCGCTCAAGAAATCCAAGCGCAAGGGCAGCGCGAACTTATACGAATTGCCCTGGTACGTGATCATCGGTCCGCCGGGATCGGGTAAGACCACTGTCCTCGCCAACTCAGGCTTGAATTTCCCGTTGGCGCAGCAGTTCGGTAAGGACGCGTTGCGCGGTGTCGGTGGCACACGCAACTGCGACTGGTGGTTCACGGACAAGGCGATTCTGCTCGACACCGCCGGCCGTTATACGACCCAGGATTCGAATGCCAGCGCCGATGGCGCCGGATGGGTCGCGTTCCTGCAACTGCTGCGGAAATTCCGCGGCCGCCAGCCCATCAATGGTGTGATCGTTGCGATGAGCGCGTCGGATCTGCTCACCGCGGATGACAAGGAGCGCGAGCGGCATGTAACTGCGATCCGCACGCGACTTGACGAGATTTCCCAGACGCTGCGCATTGCCGTACCGGTTTATGTGCTCGTGACGAAGTGCGATCTCGTCGCGGGGTTCGCGGAATTCTTTGACGATCTCGGGCAGGACGCGCGTGGGCAGGTGTGGGGAACCACGTTTCCCATCGAATCCACCGAGTCAGGCCGGGCACCGGAGCTGTTCGAGAAGGAGTTTTCCCGTCTGCTGGAACGACTGCAGCAGCACGTGCTCGGTCGCATGGAGCGCGAGCGTGATACGCGCCGCCGCGTGACCATCCTGGCGTTTCCCCAGCAGATGGCGGCTGTTGGACCGCTGTTGAACGATTTGCTGAAGCGGGTGTTCACCACGACAGGTTTCGACAACCAGATTCTCCTGCGGG
The DNA here is from genome assembly GCA_035566815.1 of Steroidobacteraceae bacterium. GTDB lineage: Bacteria > Pseudomonadota > Gammaproteobacteria > Steroidobacterales > Steroidobacteraceae > 13-2-20CM-66-19. The sequence continues at coordinate 1,138 of DATMQL010000312.1, forward strand.
GTGTGTACTTCACGAGCGGCACGCAGGAAGGCACACCCGTGGATCGGGTGCTCGGTGCCGTCGCGCGCGCCTTCGGTGTCACGAGTCATGTAGCGCCCGCCGCTGCCGGCCGCGGTAAGGCGTATTTCATCGAGAGGTTGCTGAAGAACGTCGTTTTCAGGGAATCGGGGTTGGCGGGAATCAACCGACGCCTGCAGTTCCTGAAGATTGTATTGGGGAGCGCGGCTTACCTGGCGTGTGCCGCGATTCTCGTGCTCGGTGTGCTCGGCTTCGCGGTCAGCTATCAGGCCAACGCCAGCTATATTGACCAAGTGGGTGCGGGCGCGAAGTTGCTCGATGCGACACGACCTCTCGTCGGCGCGGCGGCGTTGCCGCCCGAAGCGCTTCTGCCGCGGCTCGACGCTCTGCGAGCGGTCTCGGATACCGCGAACCAATACGATGGCCATATTCCCTGGCGTATGCGCATGGGTTTGTATCGTGGTGGCGCGCTAGGTGAGGCGGCGCACGATGCTTATCTGCGCGAGCTCAACGGTGTGCTGTTGCCGGTGTTGGCTTCGCAGTTCTCGACGCAAATCCGTTCCAGCGTCGCGGCCCCCGACAGACTCTACGAATACCTCAAGGGTTACCTGATGCTCGGGGACAGCGGACATCGGGATCCCGAGCAACTGCGGTTTCTCACGGAAGTCGAGCTGCAGCGCCTTTATCCAAGCGATGAGGCTACGCACCAACGCCTCGGCGCGCATTTCACGCAGCTGCTGGCGACCAAGGATAGTGTGAGCTCGATACCCCCGAATGGCGAACTCGTGGAGCAGGCGCGCTCCGCGCTGCGGACCGCGTCATTGCCGGTGCTGATGTATAGCCGTCTGAGATTGGAGTACGCGACCGACACCAAGCGGGCGCTCAGATTGGATCTGGCGTCCGGCCCCGGTGCCGACCAGGTTCTGGTCCGAGCCAGCGGCGCGCCTCTTTCCAACCCGGTGCCCGCTCTCTACACGCGCGACGTGTTTCGGGAGATCAACACAACGGGCAAGTACAAGGTGATGGAGCAATTCGCCGCGGACACCTGGGTGTTCGGCGGCAGTCTGCTCGACGTGCGCAACAGTGGCGCACTGACCTTTCAGATGCTCAACTTGTATGAGCAGGACTACATTCGTGTTTGGGACGCCGTTCTGCAGGACGTGAAGCTGCGGCCGGCGGCGGATGGGCGTGCGCTCGCTGAATTGCTCGGCGTTCTGTCCAGTCCGGCGTCTCCGCTGAAGGGCTATCTCGTGGCGGTGGGGACCAACACCGACCTGCTCGCGCCGGCACCCGATCCTGCGGGGGCCACCGGCGCGTTACAGGCTGCCGGCGCTGCGTTGTCCGCAAAGGCAGCACAACTCTCCAGTGTGCTCGGCGCACCGCCGCCGGGGACAGACGCTCCGGGCACCGCGGTTGCAAAGCATTTCGAGTCCATTCGCGCGCTCACGCAGGGGCCGCCCGGTGCCGCCCCGATCGACGCCTTGTTGGCCTCTCTGGGCCAGACCTATAAGCAACTTCAGGCCGTAGGTGGCGGTCTCGGTACCGTGAGCGCTCTCGATGCGCTCTCGAAATCCGGACAGTCCGGCGCGCTGCAGAGTTTGCAGGAGCAGGCGAAACTGCTGCCTCCGCCCGTTGGCACGATGGTGGCCCAGATCGGCGCGAAGGGTACGTCGTTCACCGTGGGGCAGGCGCGCGACGAGTTGTCTCGACGTTATGAGGAGCAGGTTGCGCGCGAGTGTCGCGAACTCGTCGATGGCCGTTACCCACTAGTACGTGCCAGCATGAATGACGTACCGCTCGCTGACTTCGGTCACGTGTTCGGCTACGGAGGCGTGTTCGAATCGTTCTTCCGTGACAACCTCGCCGCACTCGTCGATGTGTCCCGCACTCCCTGGCGTTGGCGGGAAGGTGCCTCGGCGATTGGCGGTTCTGCATCGATGCTGCGACAGTTCGAGCAGGCACAGCGCATCCGGGATCTATACTTCAAGGCCGGCGCCCAGGTACCGGAGGCGCATTTCAACCTGACGCCTGATACGCTCGATGCCGCCGCGACGCGCTTCTCGCTCGATCTCGACGGACAGCCCTTCGAATATCGACACGGTCCCGTGCAGAGCAAGACCATGACGTGGCCCGGCGGGGCCGTCGGGCAGACCGCCGTGGCCTTCGAGGAGCGCGGTAACGGCGGTCCCGGGTTCGTAAAACAGGGTCCTTGGGCCTGGTTCCGCGCGCTCGACCAGGCGCAGGTCAAGCGGGATTCCGACACCCGGGTGGAGGTGACTTTTGCCGCTGGCGCGCACTCGATGCGTGTGTTGCTCGACGCGACGTCGATTCGCAATCCATTCGTGCGTGATGAGATCACTGGATTTCACTGCGGGATTGCACCGTGAGCCGCCCGCTTACCGAAGTCGGTCTCTATGGAAAGTTGCCTTGCAGAGGTGACTTTCTGCAACGACGCGCGCCGCAGGACTTTGTCGACGTGTGGGATGCGTGGCTGCAGGAATGTATTCACGAGAGTCGCGAGCGGTTACGGGATGCCTGGCTGGAGACCTATCTGACCGCGCCGGTGTGGCGGTTCGTGTTGGCTTCTGGAGTCTGCGGCGAGGGCACCTACGCCGGCATTCTCGTGCCGAGCGTGGATCGGGTCGGCCGTTATTTCCCGTTGACGGTGCTGGCGCAACTGGCCGCGGATGATTGCCCGTTGGGGCTGGCCTGCGGGAATAAGGATTGGTTCGAATCCGCGGAATCCCTGGTGCTCGAGGCCCTCGAGGCGCAAGCCCTCGACTTCGATACTTTCGATGAGCGAATCGCCCTGCTGCGCGAGCGGCTGGATAGGGACGGCCGTGGCGAGTCCTCACACATCGTAGGGCAACTGCGCGATAGCGAGTTTCCGGGCGTTTTTGCGCGCTGGCAGTTTCCGCTGGCTAGCGCGGACTCCTTGCAGACTGCTGTGAATGCCTTCGCGTCTCGCGAGTTGAGCCGCGCGTTGCAGCCGCTTTCGATCTGGTGGACCCAGGGCTCGAGCGCCCTGGCTCCCAGTTGGCTTGCTACACGGGGATTGCCGCAGGCGCCCTCATTCGTTGCGATGCTGACGGGTCATTGGGCCACTGCGGAGTGGGCTACGGTGGGCGCAGGGGAGGGCCTGTAGATGTTGCTCGCCCTGAGTATTGTGAGTGAGCAGGGGGCCGCTCTGGGTCCCACCGCCTA
>DATMQL010000313.1:0-11785 GCA_035566815.1 Steroidobacteraceae bacterium
CTGATCTCATGCTCACAGGGGTGTCTGCGCTCATGCACGCCACTCTACGCCACCTCACCGCCCACCGCGGTCCGTATGCAGCGAGATGCCCTCAGGGTGCAGTGAACGGTCTTCGGTTGGCCCGGTCCCTGTCTCTACACTTCAGTCCCATGGTTCCCCCAAGGGTGCGACGCATGCGTCGCACGGGCAAAGGCGGGCAGCCGTGCCCGGGATCGACGGTGAGCAGGCAATGCCTGCGCAACAGGAGAAAGGCAGTGGTCAATATCAGCAAAGCCGGCACGTTCAAGCTCGGTCCTCGCACAGTCACGCGCCTGGGATACGGCGCCATGCAGCTCGCCGGACCTGGGGTATTCGGGCCGCCGAAGGATCGCGCGGGCGCGCTCGCGGTGTTGCGCGAGGTGGTGGCGAGCGGGGTCGATCACATCGACACGAGCGATTTCTACGGCCCGCACGTCACGAATCAACTCATCCGCGAAGCACTACACCCGTATCGCGAAGATCTGGTAATCGTCACCAAGATCGGAGCGCGGCGTGGCGCAGATGGCTCTTGGAACCCGGCGTTTTCGGCCGACGAGCTGACGAGCGCGGTGCACGACAACCTGCGCAACCTGGGTTTGGACGCACTTGATGTCGTCAACCTGCGCTTTATGTTCGATGTTCATGGTCCCGCCGAGGGCCCGATCGAGGAGCCGCTCAACGCCCTTGCGAAGCTTCAGCGTCAAGGACTCGTCCGTCATATCGGTCTGAGTAACGTGACGCCCAAGCAGGTCGAGGCGGGACGCGCCATCGCCAACATTGTCTGTGTACAGAACCACTACAATCTTGCTCATCGGCACGATGACGCACTGATCGACCAACTCGGCGCGGCGGGCATTGCCTATGTGCCGTTCTTCCCGCTCGGTGGTTTCACGCCTTTACAGTCGACGGCACTCTCCGATGTTGCCAAAAGACTCGGTGCCACGCCGATGCAGGTGGCGCTCGCCTGGCTCCTCCAGCGCGCGCCCAACATCCTGCTGATTCCCGGCACCTCGTCGGTTTCACATCTGCGTGAAAATCTCGCGGCCGCCAACCTGGAACTGACGGGCGATACGGTGGCCGTGCTGGATCGGATCGCGAAACCCTGACTGGCGATCGAGGCGAGAATACTGCGGCTAGCGGGCCCGCCCGGCATTGAAAAGGCCGTCGCTGGGCCGGAGGAGATGCCGCGTCAGTGATGGTAGGACCGCATTCCCCCCGTGCGCCAGCTGCGGCGCACCGTGCCATCAAACACAACTATGAGTGAGGGGCTGGCGTAGAGGCTCTCCGGAGTCACCGTGGCACGCTGCCATGGAATACGGCCGAAGTACCAGGCTTTCCAGAGCCGAAGGTCTATTCCGGGTTTGCGCTCGAGCATCTCGCGGAATGTCGTGACTTCACCAACCTCGACGCCTGTTGATTCCTGCAGCACTTCGCGGACAAATCGGGAGCAAAACTGGCGGCGTGATCGCAGGTTGAAGCCCGTGTCGTACAGCCGTCCCATGCGGCGTCTTGCTGCTTGCTGTAGGCGAGGGATTTCTTCGTCGGAGAGCGGCCGAGGCAACCGCAGCACGGCCACTCGTCCATCAGCAGAGCGTCGCACGAAACTCGAGAATCTCGTACGACATGAGAGCGGAACGCGACTCTCGGCGATCAGAGCCCGGCCACGCGCAAAACCGACGACGATGCCAACGTGGTTGGTCCATGTCCCGGTCGCGTCTGCTATCTGGCGCAACGGCGCCCACGGGATGCGCGTGAAGACGATATCGCCAGCGCGTAACGTAACTTCGAGTTCGCGTCGCTTCAAAATGGGGAGCTTTGGGTCGCGCCCGGCGGAACTCCTGGTAGCGTCAATCGTCTTCATCGGCGGGGTCACCTGGAGGTATGCGGACGAGTTGCAGCCTCTCAGACTGGGGCTATTTCCGACACCTGAACCGATGGGGTCGCGGGGAATTGCACTCCGGGTATCGTCTGCTGATACCTACCGAAGCACGTTGCGCAGTGGAAGGGAGCGCTCGTGGCGTTCTGGGGTTCGGTGCCGTCTGTCTACTCAGTCGGCCAAGCCATTTCGAGCCAAAGGTCGAGAGTTTTGTCATGCCAAGTTACTTTACTCAGCAGATACGGGCGTAGTTCCTCAAAATATCGCTGTTTGAGATCGTCGGGTGACTGCGCTATTACGGAGAGGAAATCGATGTCGGACGTTTCGCGGCCGATCCCGTACTGCTGGGTGACCGAAATCCTCAGCGCGCAAGCCCCTCGCTTCAGCCCCTTCAGGCGCACATGTGGCAAAGTTGTAGCGCGATGTGGCGCGGGCGAGTGTCTGAGGGCGGCTCGCCATTACGGCGAGCCAACCGCGTCCAGTTCAGTGGGCCGTTGTGCGTGCGAGCTGTCGCATCGAGCGCAGTTGGATGAGCGGTTCCGCAAGCAGCAGCGGGACGGCCCAGCAGGCCCATGCCAGCAGTGTGTCCAAATCAGTCGCCACGGGGTCGTCTGGCAGCGGGAACCAGGGACTCAGCCACCTGGAGCCCAGCCGATAAGTGACGAACGCGAACGTCACCGTGTAGCTTCGTAACATCCATTCGCGATGTTGCTGGATGCGGCGCCCACGAATCGCGTAGAGGGCCATGCCCGTGGTGAGGAGCCAGGCGAAGTTGAGCCCCACCAACCCGGATTTGTAGGCCAGGTGAGCGGGAATCGTGAGCGCGAGGTAGAAGCCGCCGAGGCTGCCGATCAGTACGCCGGTACCGTAAACCTTGCCGAGCACGCGGTGCAGGGTGCTGATGCGGTTCGTCAGCCCGAGCCAGATCTGTACCAGGCCAGCCGTGATGGCAAGTACCCCGCCGGTGAGGTGCAGGATGAGCCCCGCACGGCGGGGCCAATAGTAGTCGCTGTAGGAGGCAAGCGAGTAGTCCGTTAGGTAGTGCGCTTTGCGACCGACGAACCAGACGAGCGCCGTTGCGAGTGCGGCGACTACAACGATCAGTAGCAGGTTGGAGTCACGTGCGCGGGAGGCGGGAGCGGCTACGTTCATGGCGGGTCTCTGTAATTGTAGTTGATGAGCGCCAGCAAACGATTCGACGCCAATCCTACGCCCGTGTCAATTGGGTGACCGCCTTAAGGGGATTTGCAAACGCCTGAGCGCGCCGCGCGTTGCGCAGGGTGTCGCCGTGATTCAACCCACTGCAGCCACCTCCACCAGGCAATCGTAGAACGTCGCGCCGCCGCCGATGTCGGTGAGCGCAGCGCTCGTCAACTCATTGGCGTTGCGGCCGTCGGGCGTCAGCTTCTTCCACCAGATAGAGAGTGCGACGACCACGCCGGGGCGTGCTCTGTCGGTCACTCTTGCGCGCAGTTTCAGGCTACCCCGCTCGTTGAATACGTTTACGTAGCTGTCGTCGAGGATGCCGCGCGCCCGGGCGTCCTCTGGGTGAATGTCCAGCCAGGGTTCGCCTTCAGTGGTGCGCAGGCTTTGCACGTTGACGAAGGTGCTGTTGAGGAAATGGCGTGCCGGTGGGGAGATCATCGCGAGGGGATAGCGAGCGGCTAACTCGCCGCGGGTATCTTCCCGCGGTGGCAGATAGTCGGGCAGGGGATCGAGGCCCAGGTCGCGCGCCGTCGTCGACAGGAATTCGACCTTTCCGGAGGGAGTTGGAAATCCACCCGCGGCGAACCGCGCCGTGCCTTTCGCTTTGCCGATGCGCGCCCAGCCCTGCTTGCGTACCTCTGAGAAGTCCCAATCGTGACGGATGGCGCTCTGCGCGAGTTGCTCGTCCGTGTCCGAGAAGCACTCGTCCGTAAAGCCCATCGCCCGGGCCAGGAGGCGGAAGATTTCGGAGTTGGGCTTGGACTCGCCCAGGGGTTCGATCGCCGGGTTGTTGGCCACCATGTAGTAGTGCCCATAGGGCTGCACCACGTCGAGATGCTCGAGCTGCGTGGTGGCCGGGAGAATCAGGTCGGCATAGTCGGCTGTGTCCGTCTGGAAGTGCTCGAGGACTACCGTGAACAGGTCATCCCGGGCGAAGCCCGCGGCGACCCGTCGGGAATCGGGAGCGATCGCTACGGGATTGGAGTTGTAGACCACCAACGCGTTGACGGGCGGCTTGGCCTCCAGCAGCGCCTCGCCAATGCTCGTCATGTTGAGTGTTCGAGGAGTCCTGCCCGAAAGGAGGTCCGGCCGCCACAAGGCGCTTTTGTCGATCGCGAAGTTACCGGACGTCGAGAGCAAAAGGCCTCCAGCCGGGTCACGGAAAGCGCCGGTAAGTGCCGGCAGACAGGCGATATTGCGCACGCTCATGCCGCCGCCGCGCACGCGCTGCACCCCGTAATTAACGCGAATGAGCGTGGGGCCCGAGGTGCCATACAGTCGCGCGAGCTGCTCTATTTCCGCGACGCTGATGGAGCATATCCTGGCGACCCTTTCGGGCGGGTACTGCGCGGCTCGAGATTTGAGCTCTTCGAAACCCAAGGTGTACCGTTCGATGTAATCATGGTCGAGCAGATCATCACGGATGAGCACGTGCATGAGCCCTAACGCGAGGGCGGCGTCCGTCCCCGGAAGCGGCGCGATGTGCAGGTGGCACTTCTCGGCCGTCAGTGACCGGTATGGATCGATGGCCACCAATGTGGCGCCGAGGCGCTTGGCTTCCTGGGCGCGGGCCCAGAAATGCACGCTCGAGGTGATGGCGTTGGCGCCCCAGAACACAATGAGCCTGGCGTCCGCAACCAACTCAACATCCATGCCGATGCCGGGACCCAGTGTGAGCCGATGCCCGGCGCTGCCGGCGGAAGCGCAGATCGTGTATTCGAGCTTGCTCGCACCGAGCCGGTTGAAGAAGCGCTGGGCCATGGCTTCGCCTTGCACGATGCCCATGGTTCCGGCGTAGCTGTAGGGGAGGATCTGCTCGGGGTCGCGTGCGGCAATGGGGCGGAGTCGGCGGGCAATTTCGTCGATGGCGCTTTCCCAGGTCGTACGCTCGAAGTGACCCGATCCCTTCTTGCCCACCCGTCGCAGCGGATACAGGACGCGATCGGGGTGATAGGTACGCTCGGTGTAACGCGCGACTTTGGTACACAACACGCCGGCCGTCGGTCCGTGCGCGGCAGCTCCGGCGACTTTCACGGCAACGCCGTCCCTGACATGGATCTCCAGCGCGCAGGTATCGGGGCAGTCGTGGGGACAGGCCGCCTTGACGATGGTTTCCGCTGCCGTGGAGGCGGGGTTTCGATTCATCTTTCGAACTATACCCGAGGCGGCTCCGGCTCCAGGATTGCCCGGGTAGCATCTTGACAGCAGATTTTGGTGCTATCATGATGCCAGTCATGCGAACCACCGTCACCCTCGATGCAGATGTCGAACAACTGCTTCGTGATGCAATGCAGCAAACGCGACAGAGTTTCAAGGAAGCCTTGAACCAGGCTATACGCCGCGGCTTGGCGAATGCGCAGGTCGGTGCGGAGGACGCGCCTTTCGTGGTGCGCGCGAGCCGAATGGGTTTGCGCCCCGGTATCGACTCAGGACGGCTGAACCAGATGTCCGATGAGTTGGAAGCTGAGAGTTTCGATGAGCTCAGCCGTCGCTTGGCGAAGAGTCCCGGAAAGTCCCCTTCGCGCAAGCGGACGTGATCGTTCCGGACGCCAATCTGCTGCTGTACGCCTACGACAGCGATAGCCCTTTTCACGATGCTGCGCGCTCGTGGTGGCAGGCTTGTTTGTCAGGTCAGGAATCGGTAGGGCTGACGCATCCCACGCTCTTCGCATTTTTGCGCATCAGTACTAACGCGCGAATCTACGCAAATCCGCTGACACTCGCCGAATCGGCGGGGCACGTGCGCTCTTGGCTTGCGAGGCGCGTGAGCCAGGTACTACAGGCCCCCGCCGATCACGCGCAGCAGGTGGTAGCGCTGCTCGAAGCGGCTGGCGGGACCGCTGGCAACCTGGTCACGGACGCGCAGATTGCGGCGCTGGCGCTCTCGCACCGCGCTGTCGTGCATACCGCGGATCGGGATTTCCTGCGATTTCCAGATATACGGTGTCGTTTTCCCCTCGACGATTGAGGTTGGTTGGGCGCGCTGGTTGACCGCGTCAGGCGTCGATTCGCGTCCACGCTTAGGACAGGGCATTCTCTGAACCCGCCGCCCGGCCTTCGGACGTGTCATCGTCAGTCCCGGCGGTGTTAAAAAACGGGGGGGTCATGAGACAGTTTATCGGCGCCACGTCGGGTCCAATCCGACGCGGTCGGTGGTCAGTTGGCGCAGCTCTCGGTCTGCTCTGGGCGGGCGTTGGGTTTGCGCATCATTCGTTCGCCATGTACGACAGCGACCACCAGGTCAAGGTGGCGGGTACCGTGAAGGGCTTCGACTGGAACAACCCGCACGTCTACATCGAGCTCGCCTCCAGCGAGCAGGGCGAGACCAAGGGTTACACGGTGGAGTGTGCGAGCCCCGGCATCCTCAATCGGGTGGGCTGGAAGTTCAACATGATCAAACCGGGAGACAAGATCACGGTGATCATTGCGCCGCTGAAGACCGGCGAGCCAGGTGGTTTGTTGAAACAGTTGACGCTCGCCGACGGGCGGGTATTTTCCAACGGCGGCCCGGCTGGCAAGCCCAACATTCAGTAGGAGCACTCGCATGCGCTATTCAACGCGACGAGCGAAAGCTCTGGCGCGGGCTCTCGGCGCCCTCGCTATCGTCACAAGCAGCCTCGTTGCCCTCGCGGCATCCGGCTCGGCGGCCGGCGATCGGGGCCTGACAGGAACGTGGAATCGTTATCCGCAGTTGGACGAGACACCGGATCCCAAACTGCCGCCGCCACCGCCGCCGGTAGGGCCGCCGCCTTTGAAGGCGCAGTATCTCCCCGCGTGGGAGGCGCAGCAGAAGGCGGCGAAAGAGGCCGATGCCCGGGGCCAGCCGCTCTATACCGATTACGTGAAGTGTTTGCCTGACGGGATGCCGGCCATGATGCTGGCCATGTTTCCGATGGAAGTCCTGCAGACTCCGGGGCAGGTCACGATCGTGCAGGAGGCGTACAACCAGGTGCGGCGGGTTTACTTGAATGAAAAGCAGATCCCGGTCGAAGACGCGGAGCCGGGTTACTGGGGCCACTCGGTCGGCCATTGGCAGGGCGACACGCTCCTCATCGATACTGTCGGAATCAAGGAGAAGGTTCGCTTCCGCGGCGTGCCGCACAGCGACCAGATGCGGATCCACGAGCGTATCCGGCTGCTGACACCGGATTTCTTCGAAGACCGCATCACGGTCGAGGACCCGGTGTACCTCACCCAACCCTGGAGCTTCGCCTGGGCGTACAGGCGCCTGCCGCACTACAAGATGCTCGAGTACGTTTGTGACTCGAATCGCGAGTACAAGGACCCGGAAACCGGCGGTACCCGGCTGCGGCTCGAAAATCACGATCCCGGCCCCCAGCGCCCTTAGATTCCCGCGGCGTACCCGTGTACCATCGATTGAACACGTCCCAACGCACGGCGTGAGGCGCTAATGGTTTATATCACCCGTCGAGAGTTCGTTTGCGCGGCTGCCACCACCGTGGGTGGTCTCGCGCTCAGCCTCGATCTGCCAGCCCAGGAAACGGCCCGGTTGTCGCCGGCCGCGCCGCACGCGCCGAGGACCCCATCGGCTTTCCTGCAGATCGGCGAGGACGATGGCATCATCATCATCACTCCCGCGGTGGAGATGGGGCAGGGCGGCCATACCGCCCTGCCGATGATCATCATGGAAGAGTTGGGAGGAAGTTGGGATCGGCTGGGAGTCGCCGACGCCCCCGCCGCGGCGATCTATAACAACCCGCTGTTCGGTCTGCAGGCCACGGTGGGCAGTTTTTCGGTTCGCGGGTGGTATACCGAGCTGCGGCGAATCGGTGCGGCCGCGCGGATCATGCTGTTGCAGGCAGCGGCGCATACCTGGAAGGTCTCGGCCAACGAATGCAGTGTGGACGACAGCCTCGTCCTGCATGTGCCCAGCGGTCGTAAATGCTCGTTCGGCAGTGTGGCCCGCCTCGCGGCCAACATGCCGATTCCGCAGGACCCGCCGCTGAAGACCGTCGCGCAGTACACCGTGATCGGTTCCCATCAGCCGCGCGTCGACATTCCGAGCAAAGTCGATGGCAGCGCCCGATTCGGTATCGATGTGTCGCTGCCTGACATGTTGTACGCCGCGGTCAAAACCTCGCCGACCTTCGGTGGCAAACTCAAATCCTTCGACGACGGCGATTGCCGGAGCATGCCGGCGTTCAAAGCCACCATCCCGATCGAAGACGGGGTGATCGTTGTTGCGACTTCCTATTGGCAGGCACGCAAGGCGCTCGCACGAGTTCGCGTGGACTACGATCCCGGTCCTCTTGCGGGTCTCGACAGTGAGAAGGTTTCGCAGCAACTGCGCGCCGGCTTCGACGAGCCGGGTATCGTGGCTCGCAATGACGGCGATGTGGAGGCCGCCCTGGCGAGTGCCGCGAAGCGCGTGGAGGCGACCTACGAAGTTCCCTACCTGGCGCATGCCTGCATGGAGCCGATGAACTGCACGGCTCGGGTGACTGACGAGGGCTGCGAAGTTTGGTGCGGTACCCAGAATCCCCAGGCGGCGCAGGCGGGTGCCGCGAAAGCGCTCGGCATTCCGCCCGCCCGCGTGAAGGTTCACGTGCAATACCTGGGTGGAGGCTTTGGCCGGCGGGGTGAGGCCGACTTCGTGACGCAGGCGGTGATCGCGGCCAAAACTACCAACGGCAGACCGGTGAAGCTCATCTGGAGTCGGGAGGAAGACATTCAACATGACTTCTACCGGCCGGCTGCGGCCATCCGCTTTCGCGGCGGCTTGGACGCAGCGGGCAAGCTCATCGCCCTGGAGTGCAAGGTGGTGAGTGCCTCGGCGCCTTCCTTCGGCCGGCCCGGTGGTCCACCCTTCTTCGTCGAAGCGGTCGCCGACGCGAACTACCAGATCCCCAACTTCCGGGTCACGGGGCTGAATAAGGACCTCGGGGTCCGCTTCGGATTCTGGCGCTCGGTCAACCACTCGCACAATCCGTTCATGTTCGAGGGCTTCATAGATGAGCTCGCGCGCAGTGCCGGACGGGATCCCTACCAGTTTCGACGCGCGATGCTACAACACGACCGGGAGGGCGCGCCGCGCCAGCTCGCGGTCCTGGATCTCCTGGCGGAAAAAGCCAATTGGCAGCACCCCCCCGCGGGACACGCTTTTGGCATCTCGGCCTTCAGCGCCTTCGGCAGCTTTATCGGGACCGTCGTCGAAGTGTCGGTGCACGACAACGTGGTGACGGTGCACCGGGTGATCCAGGCAATCGATTGCGGGGTCGCCGTTCACCCGGACAACATCAAGGCGCAGCTCGAGGGCGGCATGGTGTACGGGCTCACCGCCGTGTTGCGCGGGGAAATCACGTTGAAAAACGGGGCGGTCACGCAGACCAACTTCAACGATTACCCCATGCTGGCGTTACTGGAAATGCCGAAAGTCGAAAGTTACATCGTGCCGAGCACTGCCGCCCCCGGTGGCGTGGGTGAGCCTGGCACGGGACCCATTGCCCCGTCTCTCGCCAATGCAATCTATGCCGCGACGGGCACCCGGGTAAGGTCACTGCCGCTGTCGCGAAATTCGTTTTCCTACCGGGCCGTGAGAACCTGACATGTTCACTCTCAATATCAACGGATCGGAGCACAGTGTCGAGGTGGATGCGGATACACCCCTGCTGTGGGTGTTACGGGATGAGCTGGCCCTCACGGGAACCAAGTTCGGCTGCGGGCTGGGCCTGTGCGGAGCCTGCTCGGTGCTGCTGAACGGCAAGGCCGTGCGCAGCTGTGTCGTCCCGGTGAGCGCCGTGGCTGGCCAGGCGGTGGTCACCATAGAGGGGCTGTCCAAGGACAAGAGTCATCCGGTACAGCAGGCCTGGATCGCGGAAAGGGTACCCCAGTGCGGCTACTGTCAATCCGGGATGATCCTGGCGACCGTGGCGCTGCTCGGCGACAAGCCGAATCCCACCGATGCCGAAATCGACATGGGGGTCACCAACATCTGCCGCTGCGGCACCTACACCCGGGTGCGCCGGGCGATACACCTGGCCGCGCGGCTGCAGGGAAACGACAAAACAGTGGCGAAACCTGACAAGGTTTGAGTCCGCCAGGGGGCCTTCGAGCGGCTCTCCCCGTTGCGTCCTTTGCACTGACATTGTGCACCGGGATCGAGGCACTCCTCCCTTTAAGCGACAGGTGTCGCCTGACGCCAACGGTCCACCCGGGCGGGTGGGTCGATGGCCGCGTGTCGGTCACCGGGACTTTTAGCCCGTGTTTGGCCAAATGATACGTGACGAAAGTAACAAGAAAACAGTTGCATAGCTGCGATAATGAACCCAACAGCGAAGACCCAGATGACCTCTATGGAAGACAGCGACGAAGCACTCATCGGGCGCTATGCGCGGGGCGAGGCGGCGGCTTTCGATCAGCTCTACAAACGGCACGAGCTGGGCGTCTGGCGTTATCTCGAACGCAATGTGCGTAATCAGGCCACCGCCGACGACCTGTTGCTGGAGGTCTGGTGCGCGCTGGCTCGAAATACCGCGAGCCTCGAATCGAGTACACGGGTCAGGACGCGGCTGTTCACCCTGGCGCACGATCGGATGACCCAATGGTTGGACGGCCCGGGGGCGCAAATGACTCCGGAGGCTGCGGCCGCTGGGCCCGCCGCGGCTCGCGATCCGGCGGGCGCGCTCGCCCAGGCCCTAGGGCAATTGCCCCGGGAGCAGCGCGAGGCCTACCTGCTGCAAATCGAAGGCCAGTTGAGTGTCGGAGAGATCGCTGAGATAGCCGATGTCACCATCGATGCAGCCCAGGGACATCTGCGCCAGGCGCGATTGAATCTGCGTGAACTTCTCAACGACAAGACATGAACGAAGTATCCTCCAGCCAGAATGAGTTGACCGAGGTCGATCACCTCTATCGACGCTTGTCGGGGCTCGACTCACGGCGTCCGGGCGAGTGGGTGCGTCGAAAGGTACAGGCGTATGCCGCGCAACAGGCCGCGGAACGCAGTCTGCGAGAAAGCTCCAAAGGAAGAGAAGGCGCCAGTTCCGTAGCGCCTGCACCCGCGTCGGCGCCCGCGCCCGCGCCGGCGCCGAAGGCTACCCCCTCACCGAGGGCCGCCCCGGCCGCAAAGGTGGCGACACAATCTGCGACCAAGTCGTGGTTATTGCCCGCCATTCTCGGGGGCGTAGCGGTAGTGGCGATCGTGGGATTCCTCGTTGTGCCGAGTCTGATACCCCATCAGGGCACGTCGAGCGCGGCGCTCGTTCCCCCGCCTATCCCCGTACCCCTGGAGACAACACCCCAGGTGACACGCGCGTCGTCGCCGAGTTCGGATGAGACGGCCTCGACCGAGCCTCCATCAGCCACTTCGCAGTCATCCGAGTCGACCCCCGCTGAATCGCCTCCGCCGGCAGCGGCGCCAACATCGGTTGCGGCAGCACCACCTGCGCCAACACCACCTGCAGCGAATTCAGTCGCGGCGTCTGCGTCACCGCCACCTGCGTCAGCATCCAGTGCTGCCGCCCCGTCTCGCGTTCCGCCCCCGGCTAAAACCCGAGTCGAACGGCAACCCCCGGTTGCTCCGCCAAGCGCGGCTGTTTCGCGCAGCGCCCCAATTGACACCCGCCGTGCGGAGGCTCCCGCGCAAGCGCCTGCGGCCGCGCTGCCTGCCAACAACTCTGCGCCTCCCGTCCAGACCCCGGTGGCGCAAGTCGCTCAGACCCAGGC
>DATMQL010000314.1:0-2195 GCA_035566815.1 Steroidobacteraceae bacterium
ATATTTCTTCCTGGGCCGCTATGACGAGGCGGCATCGTGGGCGGCAATGGCATTGCAGGACAATCCGGACCATCAACCTGGATTACGCATCGCCGCCGCAAGCAACGCAATGGCCGGACGGCCGGAGCAAGCACACAAGGCAGTGGCTCGGATGCGGCAACTCAATCCCGCGCTACGTGTTTCCACTCTTAAGGACGTGGTGGGCCCTTTTAGGCGCGCCGAAGACCTCTCGCGATTGGAAGAAGGATTGCGGCAAGCCGGGCTGCCCGAATGACGACGTCATCGAATTACCACGACTTCCGCTAATGGCACTTAGCCGACATCGTGTCAGCACGCGGCGCAGGAAAGGAGACCAATCATGTAGCGCAAGACGGTGTGGCTCATCGCGACCCTGACCCTCAGCATCTTCGTCGCGTCGGTCGCCGCCAGAGAGAGCTGGGCGCAGAAACCTGGAAAGGTATATCGAGTGGGCGTGGTGGTTGTCCTCCCGCCCAATCTTCTCCCGCCTAATGCTCCGCGGCCGTCGTTTCCAGGCGGTCCGTTGGGCCGCGCGCTTCTGGATCGGCTGGCCAACCACGGCTACATTGAGGGAAAGAACCTCGTCATCGAAGCGCGGTTCGGAGGATACGAGCGATTGGCGGAACTTGCAGCGGAGTTAGAGCGCCTCCACGTCGACGTCATCTTCACTGGCGGCACGAAGGCGAGCCGGATCGTCAGCGACGCGGTGAAGGAGACGCCGCTGGTGATCCACTCTTGCGACCCGTTCGAGCATGTCGCTCGGCTCGCGCGACCAGAGGGCAACCTTACCGGAGTGACCTGCATGACCACGGAGCTGAGCCCGAAAAGGCTCGAGTTGCTCAAAGAGGTGGTCCCGAACGCGGTCCGGGTGGACTACCTGTCCGACCCGGACGACGCCCCGCCCGGGCTCAAACTGACGCAGGACGCTGCTCCGCGCCTGGGGATCAAGCTCCACGTCACCGACGTGCAGGCCGCGGACCGCCTGCAGACCTGGGGCGAGTCGGATCTTAGGATCGCCTTGAGCGCGGTCGCGAAGGAGCACCCCGACGCGTTGTTCGTCTACCCCGACCCGATCCTCATAGCGGAGCGGAAGCAGATCGCGGAGTTCGCGGTGACGAATCGCTTGCCCACGATGTTCGCGTTCCGTGAGTTCGTCGACGCCGGCGGCCTCATGTCATACGGGTCCAGCCTCCGCGAGATGGGAGCCTCGGCCGCCGAGCTGGTCGCGAAGATTCTGGACGGCACCAGACCGAGTGAGCTGCCGGTGGAGCAAGCGACACGGTTCGAGCTGGTGATTAACCTCAAGACCGCAAGAGCGCTCGGCCTCACCATTCCACCCTCGCTGCTCGCCCGCGCCGACGAGGTGATTGAATAAAGCTGGTAATGCTGCGGTGCATGAGTCTTGTTGGCACTTTTCCGAAGTGCCTCCATGTCCGCAGTTCGGTCGCTATCGGGGGGAAAGCGGACATGGCGCTGACAGCCCAATTCGGTCGAGATTGACCCGTACCGGTTCTCGTGAAGAACGGTCGTCGCCAGGTCGCAAAATATTGGGCCGCAAAACTTACATATACCCGGTTTGCGGTAGGGAGTGGACAGTCTTGCGCTAAGGTTTTGCCGGTTCAACCCGCAGTTGATGGGCGAGGTCAACGCTCTATCGCATCTTGGCGACTTGCATTGGGGCGTGAGGCGTCGGATGATCAGGCGTATCGTAGCGGCCGACAGGGATGCCGCTCAACAGGTGGAGTAGTAGTATCTAGACAGTAGGAGGGCGCGATGGTTCGCACTGCTTGGCGTACGGTAATACCCGGCTTTCTGCTCCTGCTCGCGACATGCTCGGAAGGATGGGCTGCCTATGTCGGAGACCGCTACTTCCCCTCAACCTTGGCCACCACTGTTCCCACTCCGGCCGACTTCTACAATCCGCCCTATTTTGTGAAGCTGCCTGACACCGCCACCACTCGCGAATTCGACATTCCCACCACCTACAGCAGGCTTGTTACCAAGGACTGGGCGGTGTTCTTCACCGAGACCTTTCGCGTCATCGAAGACGCCAACAGGGGCACGCGCTCGGGCTTCGACAATCTCGTGATCGGCACCCAATATCAGCTCTATACCAATGCCGAGCACCAGTTCGTCTTCACGGTCGGCGGAACCGCGGCGCTCGGCGGCAGCGGATC
>DATMQL010000315.1:0-2840 GCA_035566815.1 Steroidobacteraceae bacterium
GTCCCTAGAATGTGCTCGGCGCCGCGGAACCGACACTTCATACAACGACTTTGGCAGGAGATATCGCGATGCGCGTTTCAGGAGAGAATTTTCGTCGGCTGGGCGAGGTCCGGGTGGCGTTGTTGGTGCTGTGCGCCGGCATGCTGCTCGCGGCGTGCAAGCACCACAACAATGGCATCAGCAAGGGCCTGTGGGTCGCGAACGGAACCACAGTACTGGAGTATGTCCCCTCGCAATTCACCTCTGGGGTGGACTGACAACGGACAGGACTCGATCCAGGCCCCCTGGGAGCTGGCCTTCGATTCCATGGGGAACCTCTGGTCGAGCAACGCCGGAGGTACCTTCTCCCTGGTCGAATTTGCTAAAGCCAGCCTGACGGCCAGCGGAACTCCCGCGCCGGCCGTGACCCTCAACACCACCATGGACATGGGCAATCCGACACTGAACGCCACTAACGGCCTGTGTTTCGACAACCTCGGCGACCTCGCCGCAACGAGTTCTGCGACGCCATTCAGCGTCCCCTTCTACAAGGCGCCATTGAAGAGCGGAGCGATCACGCCCAGCACTTTCATCATAGGTGCCGCGACGACCCTGAACGCGCCGGCGGGCTGCAATTTCGGCCCGCTCGTCAACTGAGGCGAGCTCCCGGAGCCAAACCGGTCTCATGGCTTTCTACCCCGGCCATGAGACCGGCTTTCTCCCCCTCGAGCTTCGGGAGCGGCCGAAGGCGTCCCTACGTCAGGTATTCTTCGGCGATCCTCTGGAATTCTTGCGGGAGCCATGCCGAACTCCACCATCACGCTGAGCAAAGCGCAGGCGCGGCGCATCTGGCTGCACGCCCAAAAGCTCGACACCCAGGCGCCGTTCGGCAACGGCCCGCTGGCGACCCCGGCGGTGGTGCGGCACCTGGGATACGTGCAGATCGACACCATCAACGTCATCGAGCGTTGCCATCACCACATTCTCTACACGAGAATTCCCGAATACCGGCGCGAGCACCTGCACCAGGCACAGGCACTCGACAAAACAGTATTCGAGTACTGGGGGCATGCGCTCGCCTACATGCCCACCGCGGATTTCCGCTTCCACGTCCGCGATATGCGCAGCTACGCGCAGAACGACACCCCATGGCTCAGGGGCACAAAAGACGAAGAAGTGCGCCGCATGCTGGCGCGCATCCGCAAGAACGGCGCGCTCACGATTCGCGATATCGATGACGACGTGCTGGTAGCGAAGAATCACGAGTGGGCGAGCCGCAAGCCCTCCAAGCGCACGCTGCAGGTCGCTTTCAACAAGGGCCTGGTCACGATCAGCGAGCGCGCCGGAATGTTGAAGACTTACGAGCTCACCACCCGGCACTTCGGTTGGCAGCGGCTACCCCGCGCGGCGGGCAAGACCGAGACCACGAAATACATCCTGGAGCGTGCCCTGGCGGCGCAGGGGCTGGTGAGCGTCGATTCCGCGTGCTACATGGACGCCCCGGCCAAGCCGGCCGTGCGGCGGCTCATCGAATCGAGGGCACGCCGCAAGGAGTTACTGCCCGTGGCATTCGAGGGCAGCGGCAAAACGCAGCACTGGGTCACGCCCGAGATACTCGCGACTGTTCCCCGGGAGACGGGCGAGTGGGTGCACATCCTTTCCCCTTTCGACCCGCTCATCATCCAGCGCAAGCGACTGGAGCTGTTCTTCGATTACCAACACCGCTTCGAGGCCTACGTTCCCAAGGAGAAGCGGGTACTCGGCTACTTCGCCTGCCCGGTGCTCCTGGGGGACCAGATCGTCGCCGCCCTGGATCTGAAAACCGATCGGGTGCGCCAGAAACTGCTGGTGCAGAAGTGGACCTGGGTGGGGAAAGGCTCGGCGCGGGCTCACAAGAAGCCCATCGAGAACGCGCTGCACGCGTTCGAGCGCTTCCAGCTGGGACGGTAGCCGACCCCGACCGCGCGAGTTGATTGCACGCTTCGAGTTGTCGCCCTGTACGCCCCGGCCGTCGCCGACTCGGGAACGCTGACGTTGTCATTCAGCTATATGAACAACTCGGGCCTATCGAAAACCGGAAGCATCTCCGTTCCATACGCGGCGACCGTTCCTCCGCCGTAACCCGGTCGCCGTTCCGGAACACGGTTATATAAAACAAACCGAAACCGCAGCGGCCGACGCCCGCACTTACTTGCACTAAGGCAAGTAACGGGGAGAGCTGCGATGCGTGTGCGCGGATTCGCTGGGTATCGGTGTGTTCCGGGTGTTTGTGCGGTTGTGTTGGCCGCTTGCGGGGGCGGCGGCGGCGGTTACAGCGCACCCATGTCCCCGATGCCTCCACCAACCCCCATGCCGACTGTAGCGTTTACCGCACCGGCCCAGGCTACGAGCGTCACCTTTGGCCGATCGTTGCAACTGACATGGTCGTCGACCAACGCAAGCACGTGCACCGCAACAACGTCGAGCACCATGGGCGGAACATTTACCGGTACGCAGCCCACGAGCGGAACGGTGACAGTCGTGCCTACGGCGACCGGCACAGTGACTTACACGCTGTCGTGCACGGGGGCCGGCGGCAGCGCCTCCGCAACGACGTCAACGGTCACGGTAAGTCAGTCCATCCTCAGCACGCTCTCGGTGGCGGGGATCACCAAGATCGGCACCACCGTCGACCCTGTAGAAAAGGGCGGCAACCCCTATGGGCTGGCCATTGCCCCGGTGACAGCCGGACTGATCACTGCCGGCGACCTGATCGTCTGCAATTTCAACGATGGCGCGACCAACACCCAGGGCCTGGGCACTACCATCGTCGGATTGCATCCGACGGCGGGCGCAACACCTTATCGGATCGCCCAGTCGGC
>DATMQL010000316.1:0-2059 GCA_035566815.1 Steroidobacteraceae bacterium
ATACCCGGTGGTACGCTCTTACGGATGTTCCCGTAAGACGAGTGTCCGCCGACAATGCCTTTCGATCGAGACTACTACCGACGTTTCTACTACGACCCCCGAACCGCAGTCACGACTAAACGCGAGATGAAAGCCAGGGGGCATCTCATCGCCGCCTTCGTGGAACATACCGGGCTGCCGGTCAGACGCATCCTGGACGCCGGTTGTGGCACCGGCATGCTGCGCTCCCCGCTGTTGCGCCGGCTGCCCCGCGCTCATTACACGGGCCTCGAGACGAGCGAGTATCTATGCGAGCGCTATGGTTGGGAGCACGGTGACATCGAGAAATTCCGCTCGTCGAACCCCTTCGACCTCGTGATCTGTTACGACGTTCTGCAATATCTCGACCCACGGACCGCGGAGCTGGCGATCGAGAATTTCGCCCGGCTCTGCCGCGGTGTGCTGTATTTCAGCGCGCTCACCAAGCTCGATTGGGAATTCAACTGCGACACCGAGCGCACCGATTCCGACGTGAAGCTGCGCACGGGAAACTGGTACCGGAAACGCCTCCGGCAGCACTTTTCCGAGGCGGGCGCCGGCTTCTGGCTGCGCAAGGGCGCGCCACTGACGCTCTGGGAGCTCGAATCAGTGTGACGGCTCGGGAGCCGGCGGCGGACTTTTGCCGACCGTGCTCTTGCCGTGGAACAGGGGATAGAGGGGCAGACCGATCAGGATGAGCACCAGGGTGGCCACCGACTCCACCGGGCTGGTCATGAAGGCGTTGACTACGATCCAACACATGACGAGCACGAAGAGTATGGGTACGAACGGGTAGCCCCTGACGCGGTACGGACGTGGCGCGTTAGGAAGCTTGCGTCGCAGCACGATGACCGACAGGACGACCGGAATCCAGAAGATGGCGTAAGACAGCACTGCCATGTTGGTGAGCTGATCGAAGGTGCCCGAGGCGGCCAGCAGTGCCGCCCAGATGCTGATCAGGGCGATGGACGTGACCGGCACGCGTGAGTGCGGGCTGAGTCGGCCGAATCGTGCGAAAAAGAGTCCATCCCGGGCGGCGGCGTAGGGAACCCGGGCGCGCGCCAGGATGGTGCCGTTGAGAGCCCCGACGGAAGACACCAGGAATATGAGTGCCGCGATAGGCGCGGCCTTTGCACCAAGAAACGTCTGCACCGTGCGGGCGGCTACCGAGGGTGCTTCAGGGTAGGCAGTGGAGTTTGACGTGGCCACCTGCCAAAGCGGCAGCGCGTAAAGATAGGCCACGTTGATGAGCATGTAGATGGCCAGCACGAGAAGGGTGCCGCCGATGATCGCTCGCGGCAGATTTCGATCCGGCTGTTGCACCTCGCTCGCCGCCATGGGCAGGAACTGCCAGCCACTGTAGGCCCAAAGAGCCGCGAACATCGCTGCACCGAAACCGCTGAGCCCGCCACTCGCGGCACCCGCCGTCGGCGTGAAGTTCGACCAGTCGTGCGTACCGCTGAACAGGAAGACGCCCGCAGCCACGCCCAGGATAGACACGACCTTCGCGGTGGTGAGGATCGTCTGTACCCGGCCACCCAGAATCACGCCCGCGCAGTTGATGAGCCCAAACAGTGCGATGACCCCTACGGCAATGACCTGGCGCATGCCGAGCTGTAAGGTGTAGCTCGCGCCAAATATGTGCATGGTGTGCTCGAACCATACGGCGCCGAGCGAATGAATGTCCGACAGGAAAATCGCGACCGCGGCGCCGTATGCCGAAATGCTGGCGCCGCCGACGAGGAAGCTGTTGAAGACGTAGAGAAAGGCCGGTATCTCGCCGAAGGCCGCCCGGAGATAGACATACTCGCCACCAGCGTCAGGCAGCAGCGCGCCCAGCTCGGCGAAGCTCAAAGCTCCGAACATCGCGACAATGCCGGCTACGACCCACGCCGCGAGGACGAGCAGGGGAGTTCCGACGGCCTGCGCCATCACGGCCGACTTCAGAAAGATGCCCGTTCCGATCGTGATGCCTACGACAAGTGATGTGGCATGCAGCAGCGTCAGGTCGCGACGGGGTTGGGTGTCGAATGAGTTCATA
>DATMQL010000317.1:0-4007 GCA_035566815.1 Steroidobacteraceae bacterium
GGGCGGAGCGTCGAGAAGCAGTACCCGATGCCCGCGCCTGACTTCAATGTAAGCCCGGCCTCGTGGACCTTTCTCAGGATGTTGTCCATTGAGTCATGGATTGCGCCCGAGACGGTGCAATTGATTGTCGAGGTGGCAGGCTTGTGCTCGAGTGCTCCCGCATTCGAGGTGATTCGCCCCGCGGGAATGGCACCGCGGCGCAGCGCCCAGAGGAAGCGCTCATACCAATGGTCGCGGACGTCCTCGCGCTCGACATCGGCGAGCGCGCGCGCCACACGCTTATAAGTGTCGTCCATCGACTTATCGATGGGCGTGCCATCTTTCGCGGTAAGGCGGTATTTTTTATCCCAGATGTCCAGCGACGCGTCCTGAAACGGAACGGCATCGATGTCCTTGGGTTCGATCTTCACGACGGTATTCATGGATGGGCGGCGCTCCGCGTATTGTGCTCGTCTTTCCCCTGGCCCCATTTCCACGGAACGATGAATCGGACGCTCGACGCGCCGGTCATGCCGTGAAAACCTCCCCCGACCTGCGATATTGCATCGCTTCAGCGAAACACAAGATCTTGTATCGGGGTCAAAAGATTAGTGACGCTTATGGCCGACGTCAATATCTTCTGCCAGATTCTGTAACGCCGAAAATATCTATAAAAAACAACTAGCTATGGAATTTTAAGCCGCGCCACCCCCACCCTGCAGGTGTCAAGGGCTGTGCTAGGGAACGGTGCGGCCACCCCTATATATTGTGCCCAAGCGGTGCACAGCTTGTGCACAGCCTTCTCACAGGCCGAGGTCTGGCCGGAGCTGACCGCGAGGCAAGCGCACCGCAGCAGGCGCTCTTCGAAGGCGGGGCCTCTTGAAAGGGGCGCCACCCGAGAATGGCCCCCCGAAAGCGGAGCCGCAAGATAGGGATGGCGGCCCCGATTCGCAAGCTGTGCCGCGAGAAATGCGTACGCCCCCTCGGCCAACGCCCATGTTGCCGCGCAATGTTGGAATCTTCATACCAACAACACTTGAAACCTCCAGGCCGCATCCGCAAATCCCCCGTCATGCGCACTTACGCGCAATTCACTAGAGACTGGAATAGGAGGCACCATGACATTGGTTAGCTACGAGCCCTGGACGTTCGTCAATCGCCTGCAGCGGCAGCTCGATCAGGCTTTCAACAAAACATCCGGCACCCCGGAAACCGCGACTGCGCAGACTGTTGCGTGGATTCCGCGCGTGGATATCTACGAGGAAGCCGAGCGTTTCGTCGTACTCGCTGACGTCCCTGGCGTCGAGGCGAAGGACATCGACATCACGGCCGAGAACGGCGTGTTGACGATCCGCGGCGAGCGCCGCCTGGAGAAGAAGGCGTCGGACAAGAGCGGCTACGAGCGTATCGAGCGCACCAGCGGCTCGTTCCTGCGTCGCTTCACTCTGCCCGAGAGCGCCAACACGGAAACCATCAAGGCCAAGCAGACCAACGGCGTGCTGGAAGTCAGCATTCCCAAGCACCCGCAGGTCCAGCCGCGACGCATCTCCGTCGAAGCAGCCTGAAGTCCCCCGGGGACATCCACCGGTTGGGGGCAGGCCAGCCATCGATTGCGCTGGCTCGTCCTCGCCGGACAGGCACGACCGACTCGCACGCCACATCCGGGGCGTAAGCGGGTCGGCCGTCTTTTGCGCGATCGGTTGTCACCGGGTCTCGCTAGCAGCTGAGGCCCTGCATGGTCGGCCTCACTGGGCGGGAATGCGTTATTACGCACAGCGTCACCCCTCCGCGACCGCTGTAGAATCGGTATAGCCCCGGAAACTTCCCCGGCATCGTCCGACCGGAATCCACCATGAAACGTGCTGACCTCGCTCTCGCCGCGATCCTTGCAACCGCGGCGATAGCCCCGCCCGCTCCCGCCGCCATGCCGGCCATGGTGGGCGACACGCCCGTACCTTCTTTGTCACCCATCGTGAAGAAGGTGTCCCCTGCGGTGGTGAACATCGCCACGCGCGGCACGATTCGCGACCGGGGACCGCAGAATCCGCTACTCGACGATCCTTTCTTCCGCCGCTTCTTCGACGTTCCCCCGGACAGCGGCCCCCGGGAGCGCCCGTTTCAGAGCGCCGGCTCGGGAGTCATTTTCGACGCCAAGGCCGGGTACATCGTGACCAACGCTCACGTAGTCGAGAACGCGAGCGAAATCACGGTCACCCTGCAGGACGGCCGCGATCTGAAAGCCGAAGTCGTCGGCAGCGACGAGCCCTCCGACGTCGCCGTACTGAAAGTCAAAAGCGAGAGCACCCTGGTACAGATCGGACTCGGGGACTCGGCCAAGGTCGAGGTAGGTGATTTCGTGCTGGCCATCGGCAATCCCTTTGGCCTGCAGCATACGGTCACTTCCGGAATCATCAGTGGCCTGTCGCGCTCGGGAATCAACCCCGACGGCTACGAGGATTTCATCCAGACCGATGCCTCCATCAACCCGGGTAACTCAGGCGGGGCGCTGGTGAACCTGCGGGGTGAGCTGATAGGGATCAACACCGCGATTCTCTCCCGCAGCGGCGGCAACATCGGCATCGGCTTTGCAATTCCGGTCAATATGGCCCACAGCGTCATGGACCAGCTCATCAAGTACGGGTCCGTGAAGCGCGGGCAGCTGGGCGTGAGCATGTATACGGTCACCCCGGATATCGCGCACTCGCTCGGGCTTCCCAACGCCCTGGGCGCCCTCGTCTCACAGGTCGTCGATGGCTCGCCAGCCGAGAAGGCGGGCATTCATACCGGCGACGTCATCACGTCCGTGAACGGACAGCCGGTGAAATCCAACAGTGAGCTCCGCAACAGCATCGGCCTGATGCGGGTGGGTGACAAAGTCGAGATCGGACTGTTACGTGATGGCAAGCCGGTGAAGGTCACCGCCATTATTGCCGACACCACGGCGGCGACACAGCCGGGGCCGGCGGAAAGCATACACAAGGCCTTCGAAGGTGCCACGCTGGCCGATGCACCCGATCGCGGCGGAGCGCTCGTGAAGAGCGTCGAGCCGGGCAGCGCGGCCGCGCAGTCGGGCCTGCGGAACAACGACGTGATCGTCGGTGCGAATCGCGGCCGGGTGACCAACCTTCAGCAGCTGCGCGAGCGTGCCAAGGGCAACCCGGTGTTGGTGCTGGAGGTTCGGCGCGGCAACGGGATCCTGATCATCCCGCTGCGCTAGGCGCCTACCCGAGGGTTCCAGCCGGAAATCATGGTGCGGACCTCCTTCACGAGGTCCGCCATCACGGCCTCGAAATGACCGTTGCCGATGGGGATTAGCGGCCCGGCGACCCGAGCCGCGGTGACGATCTCTTCAGCTCACGATCCCCGCCGTCGCCAGCCCCATCAGCACGACACCCAACACAATGCGATACCACGCGAACAGCGTGAAGCGATGCGACTGCACGTAACGCAGCAGCCACTTGACCGCGATGAAGGCAACGATGCCGGAAACGACGAAGCCGATGGCCAGCGCGTTCCAATCCTCCGGCCCGTCGCCGGCGTGGCGCGTCTTCAGAAATTCATACGCGGTAGCTGCGAACATGGTGGGGATGCCGACCAGGAAAGCGAACTCCGTCGCCGCGGGACGCAGGGTGAGGCCCGCCAGCATGGCGGCGAAAATCGTCGCCGCGGAGCGCGAGGTACCCGGGAAAACGCCCGCGAGAATCTGACATAGCCCTACCCAGATGGCGACCTGCCAGGTCACCGTGGCGAGCGGCGGTTTTTTGGCCACGTAGGCTTCAATGACCAGGATCAGGATGCCGCCGACGAGTTCCGCTATCGCGATAGGCAGCACCTTTTCAGGCAGCTTGAAGCCGGCCTTGGTTACCGCGAACCCGAGGATGGCCGTGATGAGAAAAGCCGCGGTGAGCTTGAACAGGTAGTCGCGGTTCTCCGGCTGGTCGAAACGTGTCAACAGCGCCACCAGCCGCCGCCAATAAATGAGCACGATCGCCAGAATGGCGCCCGCCTGGATCGCGACATTGAACAGC
>DATMQL010000318.1:0-6818 GCA_035566815.1 Steroidobacteraceae bacterium
TAAGCCGGTGGAGCTCGTCGGGGAAGGGGCTGCTGGACCCACGGGTAATCCGTTCGCTTTCATCGCGCCGTTCGAGACGAATCGGATGGGTGCCCGCGCGCTTTATCTCTGGATGTCGGCGCCTTCGATCCAGGGCGCGAATCTCCAGCCCCAGCTCATTTGCGATGGTCATGCCCTGACCCTGTCGCCGCTCGACAGCGACATCTCACATATCGGCCTGTCGAGCGCTCCGTACTCGCCACCCGTGCCGTGGAACATGCAGTGGTACTTCCAACTTCCAAAGACCAGCCTGGACTGTCTCGCGGACGCCAAAAGTGTCTCCCTCGAAACGCACGGGCCGAACGGGGCACCCGAACGGTTCACGGTCGAGGGCAAAGATCTCATCCCCCTGAAGGAATTCGGCAGCCACTAGTCGATTGGCTGCCGAAAAGCATGCCGGTGGCCCCGCGACTACTCTCCTCCACCGGCGACGACGGGCTCGACTCGCGGCATCACGATCTGTGTACCGGGATGAAGATCCGCCAGGTCCAGGTCAGGGTTGTACTGCTGGATCAGCCACACCGGTAATTGCGCGAAGCGCTGGGTGATGTTCCACATGGAATCCCCACGCCTGGCGATGTAGACCTCGGTACCGACGATGCGATGGGACGCGAAATAGCTCGCCTGCAGCGTCTGGTGATACTCACGCCGCTTTTGCTCGAACTCTTCATGCGTCACCCGGTGGAAATCCAGGTGGACCTTGCGGCCGACAATCACCGGCTTGCCGTAACCCAGTTTATTCAGCTGTCGCAGATGCACCGCCGACACTCGCAACCAGTCCGCGTAGTGCCCTAACGTCTCCGCGGTCGCCACAACGACGGTGTCGTCCTTCGCGACCGAGTAGTCGGTGGGGTCAGCGTTCTGCTGAGCGTCGTCAGCGACCGCTCCCAGCGCCGGTCCAACGGCTTCAGCCTGCGCCGCCGACACCGGCTGCGAGCGCTCCGCACGCGCGAGCGTCTTCTTGTCGGCGGTAGCGGCGGCGACGTCCTCCTTGCTTTCCTCCTCCGCCACGGCAACGGAGACGGCGCCCGTTCCGACGGGACCCCCAGAGTTGTTCGATGCAGTGGGCGCGCTCGCAACGGCAGCGGCGCCCGTCCGATCCACGACCCCGCTGCGGCCGCCGGTCTCCGTCGCCGAAGCAATCTGCTGCGCGGGCGGTTGCACGCCCGGTTTGATCGCCAGTTGCTGGCCTTCGAAGATGAAATCGCGATTGCGAATATTGTTGAGCGAGAGCAGCTGTCCTTCGGTGAGGCCAACCTTGGACGCGATATCCGCCAGGGACTCGCCGCGCTTCACGATGTAGATGCCGTCCGTGGCGGCAGACGGGGCCGCTACGCCCGGCGTGGTGGCCGGCACGCTAGGCATCGCAGCCGGAGGAGCACTGGAAGCGCCGAGTGTGACAGGCGACGGCGGCGGAGCCGGCGGAGCCGGAGTAATGGCGGCAACGACTGTCGTGCCCTGTTGCTCCGGAAGGTTGATCGTACGACCTACTTTCAGCTTCCCGCTCGTCCTAATGCGGTTCAGGCGCGCGAGGGCCTCCGGAGAGATGCCGTACTCGCCGGCCACACTGACAATCGTATCGCCCTTCTGCACGCGGTAGCGTCGGGGCTGCGGCTGTCCTGCAAACATCTCGGACGGACTCAGCCGTTGCGCGAGCATGTCACTCGTCCATTTCTCCCCATCGATCGGCAGGCGCAGGTGGTAAGCCTTCGGAACGTGCCTCTGGCCGTCCCAAACCGCGCGCAGCAGTGCCGGATTGAGGGCACGTAGTCTCGTTCCATCGATCTTCAACGCGCGCTCGAGCGAGTTGATCGAGACGTAACCGGGCACGACGACCTCCTGAAACCGGGCCTCGCTCAGTTTCTCGATCGAGCCGAAGTACTTCTCGGGATTGCGATCGACTTCCAGCGCCGCCAGAAATGACACGTAGAAATTCCTGGAAGCAAACCCGAACGTCTTGCCGTTGTAGCTGCGAACGATTTTGACGATGTCATCGGTTCCGAGCGTCTCCTTCGCATGCCGGACGCCAGCGGCGCCATGGTTATATGCCGTCAGAGCCAGCGGCCAGGTGCCGAGGATGCGGTAGTTGTAAGCCAGGAGTTGCGCGGCGGCCTCGGTAGAGCGAAAAGGGTCGAGACGGTCGTCAACGGCGCTATCGATGCGCATGTAGCGACGCCCGGTGGAGCGCATGAACTGCCAAAGTCCGGCGGCCCCCACCTTCGAATAAGCGGCGGGGTTAAAGGATGACTCGACGTGCGGGAGCACGGCGAGCTCCGCGGGCAAGCCCAGATTGGCGAGAGTCTCCGCGATGTGAGTCTCCCACGCACCCGACCGGACGAGGCCCTCGCGAAAGCGGTCCGCCTGCCCGAGCTGGAAACGGATGTCGTCGATAGCCTCGAGAAGCCTCGACGGCGTCCCCTCGGAGCCCCACATGTCTTTGATGCGCTGGTCGTCGTCGGATAGCGGGCCGTCTTTCGCGGCCGCTATACGGCGTAGCGCAGCGGCGTAGCGTGAGCGCGCCTGATCGACCGTGCGCTCACGTTCGCGCGGGGAGGTATTCGACGTGAAGTGGAGAGTTTCATACACGACACCCAGGTTGTACTGGTCGTGCAGGAAGCCTCCGTTCGTGTCGACCTCGGAATAGACACGGATCCAGAACTGCACATCGCGTTCGAGCTCTGGCGGGCGTGGCATGACGGTGCCGCTGTCGGCCGCCCATACGCGCGCCACCGCGAGCCAGACGAGCGCTACGCTCAATAGCCACTGGCATGCCGGCCACCTGTACGTCGGCCGCCTGAATGCCCCCTGAGTGGCCCGTTTGCCCCGTGTCGAGTTCATTTACACCCCGGATAATCGCAGAAACGACTTTACATTCAAAGAGTTGTGCACCGCGTACAGGTGGCGACGGCAACCGGTCCACCGCAAATACGTCGACGATCTTGACAGCTCGCTGTCAAAGCCGCGGTGTGCGCCCTCGCCGCGAGCTCTTTTGCGCGCCGCGGCCGATGTCAAAACTTCTCATAACGCGCACTGCGTCACACTTGAACCACGTCCCAGATACAACATGTCACATGGGCGGCCGCCGCGGGCGGGCTGGCATGCGTGTTGCTTATATAACAGCCAAGAGGGGCGAAGTTGCCCTCGGGAAGGAAGCAAGCAAGCGGGATCGATTCTAATAAAGCGTGGATCTGGAATGAGGCTGGAGAGTCCGTCGGATACCTCGCAGTGCCGGACAAAAATAAAAACACTCCTCCACACACGAGCAGGCGACAGATAACCCCGCGTAAGCGGGGTTTTTTTTCGTCTGTGGTCCAGCCGCGCCCGCCCCCCCAAAAAACTGAGCCCCACGGATCCCTGACTTTCCACCCGCCTGCACGCATAAGGTGCGACTTTCCGCGAGTGGCCCGTCCAGCAGTCTTAAAGAACATCCTGGCGAGCCGACCCATACGGATGTCTTTCCCCACTCTCGCCCACACTGCGGCGAACACGCACCGGGCGTGTCGCGCTCTGACATTGGGAGACTCCCTTCGCTAACGGACATCTGGAGGAATGCCGGTCGCGTGTTGCGCGGCCGCCTGCGTAAGCCCCCGGACATTGCGCCAGTTCGAGCCGTCAAAACGGGTGCCCTCCAGCTTGGCTGAGGTAAAGTCGGTGTCGATGAAGGTCGACTGACTGAGGTCGGCATTGGATAAGTCCGCCCCCGACAGATCCGCTCCGGAAAAGTCGACCCAGACGGCTTTCGCGCCGGCGAGTCGCGCACCCGACAGGTGCGCGAAGGTGAAATCGCCTCGAGAGATGTCGGCGCCCGAAAGATCGGCGCCCTCCAGGGCCGCCGAGTTGAAACGGACGTTCATGAGGCCCATCGATTGATTCCTCATGTCCGCCCCGCCGCGGAGATTCTTGAGAATAGCACCCTCGAGCCGCGCGTGATTCAGGTCCCCGATAAGACGGGCACCGGTCAAATCGGCACCGCGCAGGTCGGCGCCGGCAAGCTGCATCGAGAACATCTCCGCCCCACGCAAGTCCGCCTGCCTGAAATCGGCTCCCTCGCCGAAACTGACAGTCAGGTTGCAACCGGCGAGGACGGCGCCGCGCAGGTTCGAGCGATTGAACACCGAGGCGCGCAGATTGGCGCCCTTGAAGTCGACTCGGGACAGGTCCAGGCCTGACAGGTTCTTCGCGGTGACGTCCGCGGGCGCCTGCCGCGAGCTGTTTGCAACCGCAGCAAGCAATTGTGCCCGCGAGAGCCGTTCATAACCCCGCAATTCCTGATCTGGCGTGGCCGCCGCTCCCGCAGCCAATACGCCGGCGAGGCAGCCCGCAAGTGCATACAGGCTCACGGGCCGAAGCAAACTACCAAGCCAACGCCAGCTCGCCCGCCCTTCGGCGCGCCTGACACCACCCCTACCAACCCAACGCCTCCCACCCGGCATGCTCCACCTCACCCATTGCGGCGCTGCAGCCCGAGTCTGTGCGTTCCCACAACCGAAGCGCGCAAGTGCTCGCGAAAATTCGCATGATAGCGCCACTCGAACCATGCGAAGTCGACAACACTGACACGGCTCGGCCGCCAACGCGACCGCTCGCAAGCGGACCGGGCCGGGGGATCGAGCACGGTGTCGGAAAGCGGGCGTGCCGGAGGAGATTGAGTTTCTGACCAAGGGGCAGATCGCTCGCGAAGAGATTGAGCGAGCGCTTGTCCGACGCCTGCCCTCCAGGCGCCGCCGAACTCGGACGGCTCAGCTCGTCCGGGCAGGCGTCCGACAACCCTTAACGATTGGTGACATCCCTCGCTGAGCGCACCGCGGTATTCGACGCGCTAACGCACGATCGCGCGTTTGGGTGCTTCGTCACCGTTTTGTTGAGGGCTGCGAGACGACCATTGAGACCTGAGCGACCTCAAGGATCGGCGAGCACGAGGATCTACCGACAACTCGAACGTCAAGGATCTCACTTCCATAGCCGCGAGACACTGCAGGACAAGACGAACGAGGACGTACGTCCTCGCCCTTTGAAATGCTCGCTAGAGATGGCAGTCTCAACTTATGGGGGCCCAGTCTCACCTTTTTGGTGTAACCCACACAAGGGTTCTGTGGGTAAGCGCATAACCTGCGACTCGCCATACCCAGAATTCAACGATTTAGCGCCCGACTGGCCACCATAAGTTGCGACCAATGGACCCCATAAGGTGCGACTTTCTCCCTCGATTTACGCATAAGCTGCGACTTTCCACCTGATTCACCGCCCGAACTATACGGAAATGAGGGCGCAGTCCTGAGGACGAAAACTGGAAACGCGGTCCGCGGGCGAGCACCTGCGTCCGATAAATGTTGACCGCGCCCGACGTGATCTCGCCCGCGGGGGCCGCCGCATTCATGAGAACTTTTCCGAGTACACATGCGCGGGCCTCACGCTCTCATCCTGCAGCCACTGCCGTGTTGCCTCCACCATCCCCACAGGCCCGGCAACGTACACATCCACCTCGCCCCCGTTCAGATGATTCGGATCGAGTACATCTGTCACGTGACCCCTCCTCACATCGGCGCTGAACTCCCGCGAGATGCATGTCTCGAAACTGAAGCTCGGTATCCTCCCCGCGAGGGACACTAATCGCTCGCGCTCGACCAGATTGGCCTCCCTCGAGACGCCGTAGACGAGATGAACCGGTTGGCCGTGGGTGCCTCGTCATGCCAACTGGTCGAGCATGGCAAGGAAGGAGGCCACGCCGGTGCCGCCGGCGAGAAACAACAGGGGGGCGCCGGATCTCGCGCAAATATAAGTTTCCCCGAGGGCTTGCAGGCGGGCGGGCCCCATGGCCAGATCCAGCACCGCCCCGTCGACAGACAGATCGCTCCGGTCAGACGCACCCCAGGCTGCGGGTAACGCGCTTGGTTCTCTTGCGTCCCCTGTATCGAGATCCCGGTTCCGTCGCTCAGCTTTACCGTTCGTCCGCGCCAACGCCAACCCAGACGGGCTTGGGCGCACAGCGGACCGCCAACCTCACGCGTCAGCGTTGTAACCATCTCCACCAGGAGCCTTTACCGGGCGTTGCTGTATGCCCCGTTGTACGTGCTCGGCGGACTCAGTCCTTCGGCCACACACTGCGCAACCCACACCTTCAACTCCGACGATTGCTGCTAAAGGCCAGGGCGAGGTCAAGGGCAGGCTCACCTCGGTGAATCAGAGGCCGTGGATTCGCTCCCCCAAAACCGAAAGCCCCTCAAGTCTCGCGACTTCAGGGGCTTTCTTCTGCTCGCCGGTGATTTGCTATGCGCGGACAGTTACTTCTTGGTCCCCGAAGCAGAGGCCCCAAGTGTGGCGGACATTGACTCCGTGCCCGTCTCGTCCGTCTGCTGCTGAATGCGGATACTGTTGTCGATATCCTTCACACCCATGCTGTCATCGACAATGTTCTCGATTTCGTGTCTCATCCAGCGCTCCGGGACCGTGCCCGACAAAGTCACTTCGCCCTCTTTCACGGTGACTGTGACCTCGCTCGAGTCGACGTTGTCCGACCGCCATAGCCGCTCACAGATGTCTTCCTTGATGCGCTCATCCGAGCGCTTGTAGCCCTTCGGGCCCCGGCCGAAGAGCCTGCCGATAGTTCCTCTCATGCCGCCCCGCTCGCGGCCGGATTCCCAACGTCGCTCGCCATAGCGCTCCGCACCATACTGCCCTTGGCCATATTGGCCTCCGCTCTGTCCCGACTCCCAACCTCCGCCGTAACCTCCACCCATTCCGCCGTAGCCAGACTGCTCGTCGCGGCGTCCATAAAAGGC
>DATMQL010000319.1:0-2222 GCA_035566815.1 Steroidobacteraceae bacterium
TATTTACAATGGCGAAGCGTTTGGGCAAACGTCGCTGTAAACTCAACCAAGGAAGGGGGGTTCGTCGTCATGACGAGAGCAACAAACGCCGGTATTGGCGTAACACGTTATTTGCAGGTCTATACGGTCCTGTCGCAGGCGCTTGCGGAGGGCGACATCGGCGCAGGCGAAGCCTTACCGAGCGAGCCGTCCCTCGTACGCCAGTACGGCGTTTCCCGAACGACAGTACGCCGGGCCCTGGCGAGGTTGGCGGCAGAGCGCTGTATCGTCCGGCGGCGGGGTAGCGGCACGTTCGCCCGCGATAAAGTCGCCAGAACCGTTTCCGCACGCCAGATCGCCTCCATCATCGACGACCCCCGTGGTGTTGCGACAAACACAACGGTCCGGCTGCTCGAATTCAAGCACACCCCCATACCCGACTTCCTCCACCGCGAGTGGCCCGAGTTCGGCGCGAGCGTGTTGACCATCCGCCGGGTGCGCTATGTCGATCACGAGCCCGTCGCGCTCGTGACCGCCTATGTACCCGAAGAGCTCGCGAAGCAGCTCACCGCGCGCCGCCTCGGCAGCGACACCGTTCTCGCTGCGCTCGATAAGCTCGGATATCACAGCGCCACCAATGACCAGGAGATGACCGCGGTCGCCGCCGACCCGTTCACGGCGAAGCACCTGGGCTTCAGTGTCGGCTCTCCAGTCCTCAACATGAAGTGTCTGGCGCGGGATGCGCGCGGACGGATTCTGCGGTACGCGAATTACCTGTACCGGCCGGATCGCTATGAGATTCACACCGTCGTCGAGCGCGACCGGCACCAACGCGGGCGCCGGGCAGTCAGCCTCTGACGGCGGCACACAATATGGCATCCAGAACCGCGCACCGTACGAATAAATCCAAGCCGGCGCGGGGAAGTGGGTTCCCGGCACAGCGCAAGGGCCGTGGCGTCGCACGGTATTATCTGCTCTACGAGCATCTGTCCGGCGCGCTGAATGACGGGACCATTCCCGCAGGCGGCGCTTTGCCCAGCGAACCGGAGCTCGTCGTCCGCTACAAACTTTCGCGAACGACTGTGCGTCGCGCACTGGCAAGGCTGGAGGACGAAGGCCGCATCATCCGTCGCCGCGGCAGCGGCACCTTCGCGCGCCAGACTCGCAAGCCCCCGCGCCTCCACCTCGATCTACACACCTTCTTCGACGACCTACCGGAGTTGGCGTCCCAAACGACGACGTCGATCCTGCGATTCGAATTCGGGGCGGTGCCGACCTCGCTACGCGAGTTGCAGCCGCAGCTCGGTGCCCGGGCGCTGGTGATCCAACGTGTGCATCGCTTCCACGGCACGCCATACGCTGTGACAACAGCGTACGTCCCGGAACGGATAGGCCGGAAAATCCGCCGAACCGCACTAGAGCGCGCCTCACTTCTGACAGTACTCGATCAACAGGGGCCGCGGACTTCAAAGACCGAATACACCACGAGCGCCGTCGCGGCGGACGCTATAGCCACAAAACGTCTCGATGTAGCGTTAGGTGTGCCGCTGCTGCGCACCCGGGCCGTGCTGTCGGACACCCATAACCAACTGAACGCCGTAATAGAAAGTCTCTGCCGTCCCGACCGCTTCAGCGTGCGGGCGGCCCTGGAGCGCACCCGTAACTCAAACTCGCAGTGGCGTTTGAAGCGCTAGTCCCAGGAGCTCGTCGAATTGGTCGGCCGGCAGCGGCCGGCCGTGGAGGTATCCCTGCGATTGCTCGCAACCCAGCGCTCGCAGGATCTCGAACTGATCCACGGTTTCCACTCCCTCCGCCACGGTGCTGAGCTTGAACGCGCGCGCGAGCGAAACGATGGTCGACACCACCGCCTGCGAGTTCTCATCGCCCACCAGCCCGCGGGTGAAAGAGCGATCGATCTTGAGTGCATCCACTGGAAGTTGGGATAGCCGGCTCAGCGAGGAATAGCCCGTACCGAAATCGTCGATGGAGACCTGCGCCCCGGCGGCGCGGAATGACTGCAACGTACGCGTCAGGCCCACCGAATCCTCCAGCAGCGCGCCCTCGGTGATCTCGATATCGAGACCGTTGCCCGACTTCGACTGCCAGCCCGCCATGCTGAAAAAGCGCTCCGCGAAATCCGGGTCGCGCAACTGCACCGGCGAGACATTTACCGCGATGCGCAACGATTCGAACCCGAGGCGCTGCCAGCGCCGCAGGTCATGCACGGCGCGCACCAATACCCA
>DATMQL010000320.1:0-3176 GCA_035566815.1 Steroidobacteraceae bacterium
GCGCCCAATCCCCAAGTCTTAAAGCCACTGACAAACAAGGACGTTTCGAGCCACCAGCGAGTTGCGCAATGCAAGGGAGCGCAAGCGCCTATGTAGGTGGATAATAAGCTCATGATGTCCACGTTCACGCGCACCTTGAGATTGAAAATCCGTCCCGAATCTTTCTATCGGGGACTGGAAACCCGGATTGCCCGGGCACAGCGCCGCGGCCACCGCCGCCAGGCGAAGCGGTTACATCGCAAGGCCGCGCGACGCCGAGCCGACGCACTCCATAAGTTCAGTCGCAAGATAGTCAATCAATACGAAACGATTTTTGTAGGCGACGTGAGCAGCCAGAAGCTGGTCCGAACACGGATGGCGAAGTCCGTTCTCGACAGTGGCTGGTCCATGCTCAAGCGGATGTTGCAGTACAAAGGCGAGCACGCCGGCAGATCCGTTGAAGTCGTCAGCGAGAGAAACACAACGCGAGCATGCAGCGTCTGCGGAGCCTTATTAGGCCCCAAGGGTACGGACATGCTCGTTGTGAGACATTGGGAATGCCCGGAATGTGGTGCCGGGCACGACCGCGACGTGAACGCGGCGCGTAATATTCTCTATGTCGGGCTTAGGAGTCGAGCCTCCATATGCGGGAACGAGCTGTGGCATGACATGATCCCCGTCGAGCCGGACCTGCCGGTCCGCGTGAGACATAGATGGGGAGCGTGTTATGCGACGGCATGAGCTCCGGGATTCGGTACGGTATTCCCATTCCCAAGCTAGCCCGGTGTGAGGGGGATTCTCAATGCGTATTCAGTTCCTTGCAGCGCTCAGCGCCGCGTCGCTCGCCGCCATCGCCGGCCTCGTCGCGCCGCTCCAGGCCGCAAATTCTTATGCCGCGGTCGATGCCAAGCGCCTCCTGGCGGGAGATTCCCCGGCGAACGCGGGCCAGTGGATGTCGTACGGTCGTGATTACAGCGAGCAGCGCTACAGCCCCCTCAAACAGATCAACGCCGACAACGCCAGCCGGCTAGGCCTGGCCTGGTACGGCGATCTCACCGAGCGCGGTGGCAGTTACGAAACGACCCCGATTGCCGTCGACGGCCGCATTTTTGTGACAAGCCCCTGGAGCAAGGTCTACGCCTTCGACGCGAAGACCGGCGTGAAGCTCTGGAAGTACGACCCGAAGGTCCCGGGTGAGTACGCCGTGAAACTGTGCTGTGGCATCGTGAATCGCGGCGTCGCAGTGTGGAAGGGCAGGGTGATCTGGGGCACGCTCGACGGACGCCTGCTGGCCGTCGACGCGGGCAGCGGCAAGAAAGTCTGGGAAGTGCAGGCCACCGATCCGCAGAAGACGATGTCCATCACCGGTGCCCCGCGCATTGCCGATGGCCGCATCTTTATCGGCGAGGCGGGTTCCGAGTTCGAGCAGCGTGGCTATATGGCCGCCTACGACGCCGAGTCCGGCAAGGAGTTGTGGCGCTGGTGGTCCGTGCCCGGCGACCCTTCGCAGCGTTTCGAGCAGCCTGAGCTCAAATGGGCCGCGAAGACCTGGAACGGCGAGTGGTGGAAAGCCGGCGGCGGCGGTACGCCTTGGGACGCCATCAACTATGACCCGGTCACCGGCCTGGTCTATATCGGCACGGGCAACGGCGCTCCCTGGCCCGCTGAGATCCGCTCGCCGGGCGGCGGGGACAACCTGTTCACCTCTTCGATCGTTGCGTTGGATGCGAAGACGGGCAAGTACCGCTGGCACTACCAGGAGACGCCGGGCGACAGCTTCGATTTCGACAGCACGCAACAGATCATGACGGCGGACATCGTCATCAACGGCGCGAAGAAGCACGTGGTGATGCACGCGCCGAAGAACGGCATGTTTTATGTGATCGATGCGGCCACCGGCAAGCTACTGGCCGGCAAGCCCTACGTGCCGACGCTCAACTGGATGACCGGGCTCGACGCAAATGACAAGCCGATCCTGAACCCCGAGGCCAACTACGGTAAGACGGGCAGGGGCTTCCACGTGGTGCCGTCAGCCGGCGGCGCGCACAGTTGGCATCCGATGGCCTATAGCCCGGACACGGGGTTGGTCTACATCCCGACAAACTACAGCAGCTTCCCGTTGGTGGCCGAAGCTGGCGCGAAGATGGGCAATCAGTTGCTCTCAATCAACGTCATGAAGCATCCCGACGATCCGGCGCCGAAGCTCGATGGCGCGGGCTCCTACCTGTTGGCCTGGGACCCGGTGAACATGAAGGCCGCCTGGAAGCAGCCGTTGGGCGGCCCCCGTTCGGGCGTGATGGCGACGGCTGGTAATCTCGTGTTTCAGGGTGCCGCGCCCCGGAGTTTCTCCGCCTTTCGCGCCGATACGGGCGAGCGAGTGTGGACGACGGACACGCAGGCGGGAATCGTTGGAGGCAGTGTCAGCTATACGGTTGATGGCGAGCAGTATGTCGCCGTGGTGACCGGCACGACCGGCTTCGGAGGCAGCTACTGGGCGCCGACCTATTCGCGCCTGTTGGTGTTCAGGCTGGACGGCAAGGCTGTGCTGCCAGAGCCTGTGGCCTACACGCCCCCGGTGCTCAATCCGCCGGCGGAATTCGGCGACGCGGGTCAGTTGGAGGTAGGCGAACACCAATACACATCGCACTGCGCGAGTTGCCACGGAAACAACACGCCCTTCGGTAGGGTGAGCAGCGTGTTCCCGGATCTGCGCTACGCGGGCGCGCTGTGGGCTGCCGATGCCTTCAAGGCGATTGTGATCGACGGCGCGTTGCAGCCCGACGGGATGGTGTCGTTTCGGAAGGCGCTGACGCTACAGGACGCAGAAGCGATTCGCGCTTATATCGTGCACGTAGCGAACGAAGCCAAGAATGCGCCGCCCCCGCCGGGATTCGGTGGCGGCCCAGGCGGCCCCGGTGGTCCGGCCGGCCCTGGCGGTGCTCCGCCCGCTGGCGCTCCGGCACCTGCTCGAGCCCCTGCGCCCGCGCCCGGTGCAGCCCCAACAACGCCCGCACCGGCGGTACTTCATCAGTAAGACGCGCGGAAAATCACGTATGCGGCGTAACATTGTGAGCAGCCTCCTCTGGTGTCTGAATGGTGTGAACGGACACTGCTGTGGGCGTCCTAGCGCTGCCTTCACGTGCCTCGTGTGCCTCATGTTGACGGTACCTGTGCGGGGTGAGGTCGCCTGGATCAGC
>DATMQL010000321.1:0-4178 GCA_035566815.1 Steroidobacteraceae bacterium
AGAGCGCGCTGCGCGAAATCAGCCCAACTTTTCATACCATCCCCCATGAAAATTCGACCTGCAGTTGTACCTCAGAACCCGCGTTTCCGCGCACCGCCTGTCGGTCGGAGCTTCGGTTTAACGGCGCCGCCAGCGCTCGAATCGCGCCTTCGACAGGCGGCCGCACATCATCTATCGTTGCCTATCTATCCGCAGGGGGTTCGCGAAACGACATGCTAAGAACAATCGCCGTCATACTGACGCTGGGCGCCCTCCCGGCAATTGCAGCGGCGCAGGACTCACCGCCGGATCCGCTGGACGCCTGCGCCAAGCAGACCGACGCGACCGCGCGTCTCGCTTGCTTCGATCACGAAATGCAGCGACGCCACGCCACCACGCCGTCCACGCCCGCCGCGACAAGCACACCTGCTGCGACAGGCAGGCCGGCTGCAACAACCACACCGACCGTGACGGCCACGGCAGCCGCAAATCAGCAGCACGCGGATGAGAACATCGGCCTCGAAGGAACACAGCTCCACAAAAAGCTCAAAGAGCAAGGCGTTGAAACGAAGCCCGAGCCGGTGAAACCCATTGTCTCCACCATTGCCCGAGTGCTACCGCGCCCCGACAACGAGTACGCCTTCGAGTTGGACAACGGCCAGACGTGGGAGCAAGCCGAGAGCAAAACCCTGAACGTCAATCCGCACGACGCCGTCACGATTCAGCCCGGAGCGCTCGGAGGCTTCTTTATGACGACCCAAAGGCACCAGAGGGTGCGGGTTCAGCGCACCCGGTAGTAAGCTAGCTCGTATGCCGCCCGCCATTCCATCGCCGGAACTTGCGCTCGCCGAACGGCACGATGCCGCGGGTCAACATGATGACGCAATCAACGCTCTGGCGCGCGGCACGAGCGCCGGGGATCTGCCTTGTATGCGGCAGTTGGGGAAGCGCCTGCTGTCGGGAGACAGAGCGCCGCTGCTCGCCCCGGACGGCGCCAGCCTGCTGTTCGAGGCCGCCAATAAAGGTGATGCAGAGGCCGCGGCCCGAGTCTCGGCGCTGACGGCTCTCGGCCTTTATCGCCCCCAAAGCTGGAGCGACGCGCTGCGCTGGCTGACGGTCGCCGCCGAACGCGGCTGGCAGCCGGCCCGCGGCCAGTTGGTTGCGCTCGTCAGTGATGAAATGCGCGCGGCGCATGCCGTAGCCGAGGAAACGCCGGCCACCTACTGGCGGCGCCTCGCCGCGGACATTGACCTTGCCCGATGGCAGAGCAGTCCTGCCGCGCGCGAACTGAGCCTGGATCCGCAAGTCCGGACGTTCGAGGGCTTTATCAGCGCGTCAGTTTGCCAGTGGATCATAGACCAGGCGCGCGGCCGCCTCGTTCGGGCGCGCGTCTATGACGCGGCAAACAGCAAGGATCTCATCAGCGTCACACGCACGAATTCTGCCGCGACCCGGAATCTTGCGGAGGTCGAGCTGCTTGACCTGTTGCTACAGGCCAGGATGTCGGCAGCATGCCGGATACCCATGCGCAACATGGAAGCTCCGGCGGTACTGCATTACGCCGTCGGTGAGCAGATTACCGATCACTTCGATTTCGTCGACCCTGACACACCCAACTATACCCAGGAGCTCGCCCGAAACGGGCAACGCGTCGTGACCTTCCTCGTCTATCTGAACGACGATTACGAGGGCGGCGTCACCGGCTTCCCAACACTGGGATTCAGCCACCAGGGGCGGCGCGGCGAGGGCTTGTACTTCGTCAACGCACTACCCGATATGCAGCCGGACCTGCGCATGCTGCACACGGGATCTCCCCCCACCCGGGGGGAGAAATGGATCGTCTCGCAGTTCATCCGCAGCCGCGAGACGATCCAACCTCGTTAGAACTGGGCCCTGACACCCACGTAGTAACGACGACCCAGGACATCGTAGAACCCGGGATTCGTCACGTTCGAGTTGGTCGTGACACCCGGATTCGCTCCGATCGGCGGCGGCTGCTTGTCCAGCACGTTGTCGATACCGAAGCGCAGGGTGTACTTGTCCCAGCTGTAGCTGCTGCTGAAGTTGAACAGATCGTAGTGCGGCGCGCCCTGCAGCTTGCTGGTCGTACTGAGCGACGTAGCCGAGTCTTTGACGCTGGGCAGATGCTCCCAGCTCCAACCCAGGCTCAACGCATTCCAGTGATAACCCACATTGGTGAGAGTGCGGTAGGTGAACTGGCCCCCGGGGAAATTGGTCGTCTGGTCGATCGTGCCCTTGGCGTCGACCAGTGGCGAGGTCGGTGACGTCTGGTACACGAACTTGTTGAGCCAGTTGACGTTGGTATTCGCCGTCACCTGGCCAATGCCCACGTCGTGGGCGTAGTTCATCTGAAAATCGATACCCTGCGTGAGAAGCGTGCCGAGGTTCGAATACAGGGCAACCACCGAGGCCCGGTCACCGGTCACCGGATCGCGCCGGATCAGTGCGCAATACGGATTGGTGACACTGTAAGTCGGATTACTCGTGCCATTGTAGTTGAAGCAGTTGTTATAGACCGTGGTCGACGACTGGGGCGAAATCGCATTCGTGATGTTGATGCGATAAATGTCCATGGTAGCCGTCAAGTGGCTGATATCGAACGGTTCCGAGAGGACGAAACCGAACGTATAGGTCCGGCCGACCTCGGGTCCGACCTTCGGATTGCCGGTGTCGATTTCGATTTCCAAGGGGAAGAACGCCGGACTCTGGCGGGTGAACCCGTTGGGCCCGTTGGGCGTGTTGTAGGTCTGCGTGTCGAATCCCGAAGTGTTGTTGCCAATGATGGCCCGGCACAGCGCCTGCACTTGCGCACGATTCGGGTTGCTCGGCACGTTGCCCCAGGGTGACAAGGTGGCCGCCGAGCAGGGGTCCACGCTCGGAAACGACACGACCTGCTGCGTAGGACCCGTGAACAGCTCCGCCGCGTTCGGTGCACGCACCGCATACTGCATGCCGCCCCGGAACGAGAGCGAATTCAGCGGCTTCCAGGTGAACATCGCCTTCCAGGTACCCTTGTTACCCGCGGTGTTGAAATCCGAGAAGCGATAGCCGAGCTCGAGGTCCAATCTCTGGATGATCGGCACCAGGAACTCGGTGTAGGCCTCCTTCACGTTGGTGCTGCCCCGCGTGGCAGCCGAGGCAAACAGACCGATGGGGCTGTCCAGAACCTGGGTCGCCGGGTTGCCGGGCTGGTAACTGAAATCGTCCTTGCGATAGGTGGCACCCAAAGCGAAGCGGGCATCGCCCGACCACAGGTGCACCATACTGCCCTGCACGCTCGCCTCGACGATGTCCTGGCCGAGCTTGGTCTCGTTGGTCATGTTATCCGCGATGCCCGTCAGGCAGTCCGCGGAGGGCGTGAACTGCTGGAACACCGGCAGGCCCGTCGTGCAGTTGATCGAATAGCCCGAGAGGGTCTGGGAGCTCCCCACCGGTTGCGGGGGGCCCTTGGCCTTCAGATTGGTTCCCTGACCAAAGTTGGGTTGCGCCACCAGGAACGCATAACGCTGATAGGACGGCAGTCCGGAATAGTCGGCGTTGACCTGGGTGCCGCCCTTGGACGCGTAGGCTTCGAAGGTCCAGTCACGGAACGGGATATTGCCCTTCAGGCCGATCAGCATCTGCCAGACGTTGCTTACATTATCGACATTGATGGGGCCGTCGTAGTTGAGCACCTGGGAGAGAGTCCAGGGAGCCGTCGGGTTCGCGCGAGAATCCAACAAGGTATTCAGGGCGGCCGGCAACGCCCGGCCGTCGCGCGGAATGGACACCTGCCAGGTGGTAATCGCCGGCGGATAGGCGCCACGCGTGAGCACCTCAACCTTGCTGTAGTTCGCCTGCGCGAAAGCCTGCAAGTTGTCCGAAAAGTCGAATGTGCCACGTCCGAAGAAGGAATGCCGCTCGAGTGGCGTGGAGGCGTATTGCCCGGTAAACGCCTGGTCGAGCTGGTTGTTGGTGCTGAGCACCTTGATCGCGGTATCCCGGCCGGCATTCAACGAATCGATCGGTCCGTTGTACCCGTAACCGCCGCCCTGCTGGATAAAGACGCTGCCGTCATTATTGAAGTTGAACTGCGTGCCCGGCTTGGCCAGACCCGCAGGCGCGCCCGGCAGGACCGTATTGATCGCAGCCTGCGAAGGCTGGTTGCTCGTGGCCTGGTAGGCCGGCGGGTTGAGGAA
>DATMQL010000322.1:0-7776 GCA_035566815.1 Steroidobacteraceae bacterium
CGAAGGCGGCGTGTTGCGCTTTTCCGCCACGACAAACAACTCCGAAGAGCTGCAGCGATACGCCACACGGCTCGAGGAATACCGTACACGGCAAGGCAGCCGGCGCGCGTACCCCGGCTCCCCGCTACTCGCTGCGAGCGAACTGCGACCGCAGGACCGCGCGGTGCTGGTGGAGCTAGTGCCCGCCGAAGCGCGAGCGTTGGAACTCGCGATCGCTGACAAACCGCACCTACGCGTCGAACAGGGCGATGGTTTTGACCGGCTCCGTGCATGGCTACCCCCAGCGGAACGCCGCGGCCTCACCTTCATCGACCCGCCTTACGAGGAAACGAGTCGCGATTTCGAACGCGTCACCGGAGCCGTCGTAGAAGCTCTGCGCCGGTTCCCGACGGGAGTCATTGCCGCCTGGTATCCGGTCAAGGAGGAGCGAGATATCGCCACGTGGCAGGCTGGGCTGGCACGGGATCTCGATGCGCCTGCCAACCGGTGCGAGACCCTCGTGGCCGAGTTATGGTTATATCCACGCGATTCCCGCGTTGGACTTAACGGATCGGGGATGCTGATTGTGAACCCGCCGTACCTTCTAGCCGAGCGCATGCGTGTATGGTTGCCGGAATTGCAGGCGCAGCTGGATCGGGCGGCGTTGCCGACTGGACAGGCGGGGGGCACGAGCATCCGACTTCTGACGCCTGGGAGCCTGCCTGGCTGATGATCGCCGCAGTAGGCGAGCATCGGCCAGGCAGGCTCCTAATGAGAGACG
Organism: Steroidobacteraceae bacterium; assembly: GCA_035566815.1. Lineage (GTDB taxonomy): Bacteria > Pseudomonadota > Gammaproteobacteria > Steroidobacterales > Steroidobacteraceae > 13-2-20CM-66-19. Next base: position 761 of record DATMQL010000322.1, read on the forward strand.
TTCCCGCCTCCTGAGCACGGACAAATGACCGCCAGCGCAGCAGAAACGACGGACCAGTATGGAGTTGTGGGACATCCGGTCGCCCATAGCTGGTCGCCATTCATCCATGGCCTGTTCAGCCGCGAGACCGGCCAGGCGATGACCTACCGGCTGTATGACTTCGCGCCGGACGCATTTCACGAACGGGTGCGTGAGTTTTTCAGACAGGGCGGCCGGGGACTCAACATCACCCTACCACACAAGATCGCCGCAGTGGACGTCGCCGACGACCTCACCGCGCGGGCTGCGCACGCTGGCGCGGTAAATACCTTCGCGGTCCGAAACGATGGCACCATCCTCGGTGACAACACCGACGGCACCGGCCTCGTCCGCGACCTCTGCGATAACCAGGGAATCGTCATCACCCACCGCCGCATCCTCGTGATCGGCGCGGGGGGAGCGGCACGAGGTGTCCTGGCGCCGCTACTCGCACTCTCACCCGCCGAGATCACGATCGCGAACCGGACCTCGGAGCGCGCCGAAGCACTCGCAAAGGCCTTTGCAAAACTCGGCAAGACCCAGGGTGTTGGTTTCCGCTACATCGCGGGCGGCGCCTACGATCTCATCATCAATGCGACCTCCGCGAGCCTGAGCGGCGACATTCCGGCGATTCCGCCGGCGGTGATCGGACCCGACACGGTCTGTTATGACATGGCCTACGGAAAAACGGACACGCCCTTCGTCCGCTGGGCTCTCAAGTTGGGCTGCGCGCGCGCCTTGCAGGGATGGGGCATGTTGGTCGAGCAGGCGGCGGAGTCGTTCCGCATCTGGCGCGGGGTGCGCCCGGCGACCGCACCGGTACTCGAGGCTCTCAAGGAGCGAGCCGCGCTGCCGAGTATGACCGCGCAGTAGTCGATTGGCCGAAAGTCGCCTGACGGCGCTTTCGGCGGACTGACGTCAACGCACAGTTTTGGCCGCTGGCAAAAGCGTGGTTTTGCCAGCTAGTGGGCTAGGTACCAGCGCGGCGCTTCAGCGCATCGTGACCAGCTCTTCGGCCACGGTGGGATGAATCGCCACGGTATCGTCGAAGTCGCTCTTGGTGGCTCCCATGCGCACGGCGACCGCAAAGCCCTGCAGCATTTCATCCGCGCCATCACCCACGATGTGCACACCAACGACACGCTGTTCCGGGCCTACGGTGACGAGTTTCATCTCACACCGCGGTTTGTCGGAAGTCATCGCGTAATACATGGGAACAAAGCTCGAGGTGAACACCTTTACAGCGGCGTCACCGTACTGCTCTCGCGCCGCCGCCTCCGTCAGTCCCACCGTGCCGATCGGCGGATGCCCGAACACGACCGTGGGAATGTTGTTGTAATCGAGATAGCGATCGGTCATGCCGCCGAAGACCCGATCGGATAACCGCCGGCCGGCTGCGATCGCCACAGGAGTGAGCTGGGCGCGCCCTGTTATATCGCCGACCGCGTAAATGTTCTCGGCGCTGGTGACCTGGTACTTGTCAGTGGTGATGTATCCGTACGAGTCGAGCTCGATGGCGGCCTTCTCGAGTCCGACCTCGTCCGACACCGGCCCGCGGCCGATCGCCCAGATGACCGTGTCGAAAGGCTGCAGGCGCCGCCCGTCGCGAACAGTCAGCTCGAGCGCTCCGTACGCATTACGCGCGAGCGCCTCCGGCCACGCGCTCGTAACGACATCAACACCCCCGTCGCGGAAGATCTTCAGCGTCGCCTGCCCGATCATGGTGTCGAAACCCTTCAGACAGCTCTCGGTCCGCAGGACGAGCGTCGTTTTCGACCCGAGCCCGGCGAGAATTCCGGCGACCTCGATCGCGATGTAGCCGCTGCCGACAACCGCGACCCGCTGCGGCCGATCCTCGAGATCGAAAAATCCGTCGGACGTAATCCCGAGCTCCGCGCCGGGAATGGCGGGAATGAGCGGCCGGCTGCCCGTCGCAATCAGGATATGTTTCGCGTGGAGCCTGCGATCCGCGGCATGCACTGTATGAGCGTCCAGAAGGCGCCCATGCCCGCGGACGAGCTCGACTTTGTACTTCGCGAGCAGGCTCTCGTGGATGCCGTTCAGGCGCAGGACATAGGCGTCCCGTTTTTCTTTCATCAGCGGCCAGTCGTGCCCGTCGCGGGTCACCCGGAACCCATATTCGGGGGCATCGTGCAGTCCCGCGGCCAGATCGGCGGCGTTCCACATCACTTTCTTCGGGACACAGCCGACGTTCACGCAGGCACCGCCCAGCCGGCCCGATTCGACGAGAGCCACGCGTGCACCATATTCCGCCGCGCGCTTGGCAGCCGCCAGGCCACCACTACCGCCGCCGATTACCACCAGGTCGTATTGGTCGGACATATCACCCAGGCTTCCAATAGGGCATTTCGGCCCTCATGGTACATGGGGACGTGGGGGGCGGAACTCCATAGAATGGGGTCCTCCCACGGAACGAGACATCCATGGAAAATCCTCTGCTGGGGCATGAGCCTCTCCCGCCCTTCGCGCTGATTCGCCCCGAGCACGTCGAGCCCGGCGTACGCGAGATTCTCGAGCGCAGTCGTGCCCGCATCGAGCAACTGGCGGCCCTGGGCAAACCGACCTTCGCCACCGTCATCGAGCCCTTGGAAGAGCTGCAACACCAAGTGTCGCGGACTTGGTCGCCGGTGAGCCATCTGAACGCGGTGCTGAATTCCGATGCGCTGCGGGCGGGCTACAACGCCTGTCTCCCGCTGCTGTCCGCGTACCAGACCGATCTCGCGCAGAGCGAGTCGCTCTACCGGGCGTATCGAACGATCGCCGAGGAAGAAGGGGCCGCGCTCGCTCCCGTGCAGAAGCAGGTCATCGAACACGCCCTGCGCGAATTCCGGCTCGCCGGAGTCGGCCTGCCGGTGGAGCGCAAAGAGCGCTTCAAGACGGTGATGCTGGAGCTCACCCAACTACAGGCAAAGTTCGAAGAGAACGTGCTCGACGCCACCAACGGATGGACCTACCACGTCGCGGATAGCAGCGAGTTGCGTGGCCTGAACGAGATGCTCATCGAGCAGGCCCGGAAACGCGCTCATGAAAAACGCGTCGAGGGGTGGGTGCTCACCCTGGATCAGCCGACGTATGTCGCCGTCGTCACCGATGCGGAATCCGCCACTTTGCGGCGCGCTTTCTACGAAGCGTGGACGACACGCGCCTCGGATAAAGGGCCGAATGCCGGCCGCTGGGATAATTCCGAGGTCATGGAGAAGATTCTGGGTCTGCGCCACGAGGCCGCCCGGCTGCTCGATTTCCGCAGCTACGCCGACTACGCGCTGTCGACGCGGATGGCGCGCACCATCGAAGAGGTCATCGAATTCCTTCATGAGCTGGCGCGCGCGGCCCGGCCCGCGGCATTGCGAGAATTCGCAGAACTCGAGGCCTTCGCCGGACATCCGCTGTCCGCCTGGGATGTGGGCTTCTATGCGGAACGGCTGCAGCGCACGCGCTACAGCGTCTCACAGGAAGAGCTGCGCCCGTATTTCCCGCTGCCGAAAGTGCTCACCGGACTGTTTGAAGTTGCGGAACGCCTGTTTGGTGTCCACATCCGGGAACGGCAGAACGCTCCCGTATGGCACTCGGACGTGCGCTTCTTCGAAATCGAAAGCGGCGCGGGACAGGCCATCGGCAGCTTCTATCTCGATGCCTACGCGCGACCCAACAAACGCAGCGGCGCGTGGATGGATGAATGTGTCGGCCGCAAGCGCCTCGACTCCGGATCGGCCCTGCCGGTTGCGTACCTGGTCTGCAACTTCCTGCCGCCGAGCACGAACCGCCCGGCGCTCCTGACGCACGACGATGTACTGACGTTGTTTCACGAGTTCGGCCACGGACTGCATCACATGCTGACCCGGGTCGACTATCCGAGCATCGCCGGCATCAACGGCGTCGCCTGGGATGCGGTCGAGCTGCCGAGCCAGTTCCTCGAGAACTACGCCTGGCATCCCGACGTACTGCGACAGATCTCCGGGCACTTTCAGACCGGCGCCTCCCTGCCCGTGGAAACGCAATCCAAACTCATCGCCACGCGCAGTTTCCATGCGGGCCTGCAGACCATGCGGCAACTCGAGTTCGCGCTGTTCGACTTCCGGATGCACTCGGAATACTCGCCGGAGCGCGGCGGCCGGATCATGGAGATCCTCAACGAGGTGCGCGGCGAAGTGGCCGTCGTGCCCGTCCCGGAGTGGAACCGGTTTCCCAACAGCTTCGGACACATTTTTGCCGGCGGTTACGCGGCCGGCTACTACAGCTATAAGTGGGCGGAGGTCCTGGCGGCCGACGCTTTCTCGGCCTTCGAGGAAACAGGCGTGTTCGATCGCACGACCGCGCAGCGCTTTCTCGACACCATTCTCACACGCGGCGGCAGCCGGGACGCCCTCGAGGCCTTCATCGAGTTTCGCGGGCGCCGGCCGGACGTCCGCGCGTTGTTGAAACAGCACGGCATCGACGCGTGAAGTACCGGCAAGCGCTGTTGTTGCTGCCGGCGCTGGTGGCGGCATCCGCAATTCATGCGGAGACCTTGTACGTCATAGAGCAACTCGTGGTGAACGTGAACAGCGCGCCGGATGCGACCGGAGAGCGCATAGCCAACATCAAGAGCGGCGACGCGGTGGAGGTCCTCGACCGGCAGGGCGATCAGATCCAGGTGCATTTGGCGAACGGCACGGAAGGCTGGGTGCGGAAGTCATATCTCTCCGCCGAAGAGCCCGCGCGTATGCGCCTCGGCGAGCGCACCGCCGAAGTTGAAAAGCTCAAACAGGATGTAACGCGGCTCGAGGGGGAATTGGCGGCGGCGAAGACGGCGTCCCGCGGGAAATTGGGCGGCACCGCGCAGACCAACACCGTTCCCGGCCCGCCGGCAATGGCACCCGCGGCGCCGGCTTCCACGCCAACATCGGCGCCCGCCTCCGCGTCGGAGCCTGCATCTTCGCCCACCGGCGTCGAGTCGGGCGCAGCCGGGCAGCCCGCGCACGAGCCGCCCTACTTCATGACACCGCCCGACTCACCGGCCCGGCCGGTATGGCATTGGGCCCTCGGCTCGTTCGTGGTCGCGCTGGGACTGGGTTTCGCGCTCGGCTGGCAGATGCTCGACCGCCGCATCCGTCGCAAGTACGGCGGCCTGCGCATTTATTAGGTCCGCGCCCGTGGCGCAGCGTACGTAGTTGCACTGCACTACGTCTTTGGCTTAGCCGTTTGACATAGCGTCGTCAAGCGACACTTGCGCAGCATCAACGCAGCCATTGCAGCACTCGCACGAAACTGTGCGCCGCATCGCTGCTCCCCCCAACCGTACTGCCTAGACTGCCGAGGATCGAAGATTCGATCCAGGGGACGGCTATCGAAGCCGCGTACCAGCACCGATAATGAAAAGCGTCCGCCGTAGCGATTTCGACGTGACCAATACCGTGCAGGTGAGCGTACCCGCAGCGGTTCTCGAGGCTGTCGAAGCGCTCTATCGGCCCCTCTGGCCGCAACTTGAGTTCGGCCCCCTCGCCAAGGCCTTCGAGCACTTCGAGCGCCTGTTCGCGGGCGAAGTCCCCGGCTATTTCGGCGTCGATACCGTCTACCACGACCGCCAGCACACCTTAGACATAACGCTGGCGCTCGCACGCCTCATCGTGGGGCATGAGCGGATGCAGCCAGAAGCGGCTCGCCTGGGCAGCGAGCGCGCCGTCGTCGGGCTCGTCGTCGGCTTGTTTCACGACGTCGGCTACCTGCGGCGTACGGATGACCACGAATCTCGCAACGGCGCGGAATTCACCCGTACGCACGTGTCCCGCGGCGCGCGGTTTCTGGAGGAGTACCTGCCGGTGCTGGGCCTGAGCGCCTGGGTGCCCATCACCTCCCAGATCATCCATTTCACGGGCTATGAAGTGCCCTTCGCCCAGATCGAAGCCAAGGTCCCCGACCGGCGCGACGTCATGCTGGGGCACCTGCTCGGCACGGCCGACATGGTCGCCCAGATCGCCGATCGCTGTTACCTGGAGAAATGCCGCGACCGGCTCTACGCTGAATTCGTGCTCGGCGGGGTCGCTTTGCCCGTCGCCGCCAACGGCGGCCGGCAGGTGAAGTACGCGTCCGGCCTCGATTTGCTGCGGCAGACCCCGGAGTTCGTCGCCGAAGTGCGCGCCAAGCGCCTCGATGGCGAGTTCCACTCCGCCTACCACTTCCTCGAGGCCCTTTACGGCGGTCGCAACCCCTACATGGAAGCGATCGACCGGAACATGGAGTACCTGCGGCAGATCCTGCGCAGCGAAAACTGGCGACTGCTGCGGCGGAGTCCGCCGATTTTCGCCGCCTCCGCCGACCCGATGTCCACCATGCGTGGGCTGATGCTCGGCTATATTAAACGCGTCTGGTCAGGTCAGTCCGGCGAGGCCAAGATGGCCGCCAAAGGAAAGTGAATGGCGGGAAAACCCTGATTTAACCCTTGTAGGCCCGCGTTTTGTCGCCAAATGGCGTCCCATTCAGGTAGCGTTCCCAGTCGAACGGCGGTTAAGATCATCCCCGAAATGTTACGGGGATACGGGCGAGCCTTTCCAATCTGCGCGCAGCGCCGCTAAATCTAGCGGGTTGCTCCGACTGGCCGGCATACCGGACGCAGGAAAGTTGGGCGAAGCCCTAGATAAATGACTGCCGTCAGTCTCAAGCTCAAGTACGCCAGTGCGGCTTTCGTGGCCGTTTTGGTTGCCATGGCCGCCGTCACCGTCCTGCTCGTCTGGCAGCACGACACCGACACGCGCCACCTCGGCGCTATGGCGGAAGACACGGCGCGTGAGGGTGTGGACGTGGAGCTGCGCGCGCGCGCAAGCAGGACCGCCGCACACGCCGCCGACTCGATCACGAACCCCATCCGCACGCGAGATACCGTAACGGTGGCGCGCCGGCTCTTACCGTTCATCGAGGACCCGACCGTAGCTGCCATCACCGTGATGGATAGCACCGGAACCGTGGTCTACACCTGGCACCGGAGCGTGCAGCCGCAAAAG
>DATMQL010000323.1:0-3405 GCA_035566815.1 Steroidobacteraceae bacterium
TTCGCGCCAGCCGCATCGCGCACGGCGTGCCGATAGGCGGCGAGCTCGAGTATGTGGATGGAGGAACGCTAGCGCACGCGTTGACGGGGCGGCAGACGGTTACCTGAGCTCGCGTCGCATTCTGCCCGTGGTGCGCAGGCCTACGCGATCGTCGATGGCTATCCGGCCACTGAAATCACCGCCGGCGTTCCGGCCCCCGCGCAGCGGTCAACTCCTCATACAACCGCCGCAGCCGGCGATAACTTTCATAACGCCGCGGACTCATACCCCCGCTTTCCGTGGCGTTCTGAACGGCGCAGCCGGGCTCGCGCATGTGGCGGCAGTCGCTGAAGCGGCATTGTGGAGCGAGTCGCTCCACCTCGACAAAACCAAGACTCCGGGAATCGAGCCGATCGACCGCCGGGGCGAAGTCGCGCACTCCCGGTGAGTCGATCAGGTTCCCGCTGAGTGGCAGGTCAAACATCCGGGACGCCGTCGTGGTGTGGCGTCCTTCCTCTTCCCTGACGAGGTCGCCGACCTCAACTCCGGCGCCTGGAATCAGGCGATCCACGAGGGATGACTTCCCCACGCCGGACTGGCCGACCAACGCGGCGACCTGGCCCGCGCAAACCTCCAGGAGGGCTTCGATTCCCTCGCCCGTCTTCACCGAGCACGGGAACCAGCGATAGCCCGCCGCAGTGAAAACGTCCAGCTGCGCGGCCAGCTCGTCGTTGATACCGAGCTCAATCTTATTCACCACCAGCAGGCCCGCGATTCCACCGGACTCTGCCGCCGACAGGTAGCGGTCGACCACGAAAAGATCGGGCACAGGAACGGGCGCGAGTACCACCATCAATCGCGAGAGGTTCGCGATAACCGGCTCCGTCGCGCCACGGACGTTTGAGCGGTACAAGGCCGTCCGGCGCTGGATGATCTCGACGACGTGTATTTCGTCGTGGTGCGGATCCGGGCGGCAGCGGACATTATCCCCGCAGACCACGTTGAGCCCGCGGCCAAAGGGTCGTGCCTCGAGCTCCTTTCCGGACGCGTCCCGTACCAGTAAATGCCGGCCAAAGGTGGCCGTTACGCGGGCTTCAAAGGTGTCATTCATGCCGTGGGGCGTCTGGTAAACTCGTCTTAGATCCTGCAAACGCTATCATCTCTGGCAGCCACGCGACATCGATATGCCGAGTTCCGACCATCTGATCTGGATCGACCTGGAAATGACGGGCCTCAAGCCCGATTCCGACCTGATCATCGAGATCGCCACTGTTGTGACCGACAAAGAGCTGGCAGTCGTCGCCGAAGGTCCGGTCCTCGCGATCCATCAGTCCGAAGAAGTGCTTGCGGGGATGGACGACTGGAACCAGAAACAACATGGCTCTTCCGGTCTGCTCGCGCGGGTGCGAGCGAGTAAGGTGAGCACGGCCGAGGCCGAGGCGCGGACGCTTGAATTTCTGGCGCCGTTGGTAGCCCCCGGTGTCTCACCGATCTGTGGCAATAGCATCTGCCAGGATCGCCGTTTCCTGGCGCGCTACATGCCGAAGTTGGAGCGCTTTTTCCATTACAGGAACCTGGACGTGAGCACGCTCAAAGAGTTGGCCCGCCGCTGGGCACCCGGTGTCACGGAAGGCTTCACGAAGCAGGGCACGCATCTTGCGCACGCCGACATCATGGAGTCGATCCGCGAGCTGCAGCACTACCGCGCGAAGCTGTTCGCCCCGGCGTTCTCGGGTAAACGGTAAGTCGTTGGGGACCGCGTCGCTAGGGACCGCGCGGGTTCAGGCTCGTTGCGCGCGCTCCGCGCGCTCGCGAGCGGCACCGGTAGCTCGAAGGCCCTCAGGTTGGCCCCTCAGGTTGCTTTCTGCGCGAGAAACATCCACGTCTCCACGACCGTATCCGGATTGAGTGACATGCTCTCAATCCCCTGATCCAGCAGCCAACGCGCCAGGTCCGGATGATCGGACGGTCCCTGGCCACAGATCCCGACGTACTTACCTTTTTTCTTGCAGGCGGCGATGGCCATGGCCAGCATCTTTTTCACGGCCGGATCGCGCTCATCGAAGAGCTTCGCGACGATCGAGGAATCGCGGTCCAGCCCAAGGGTGAGCTGTGTCATGTCATTGGAGCCGATCGACATGCCGTCGAAGTACTCGAGGTATTCCTCCGCCAACACCGCATTCGTCGGCAGCTCGCACATCATGATGACTTTCAAGCCATCGACGCCACGTTGCAAACCGTTTTGCGCAAGAAGGTCGACGACCTGGCTCGCTTCCGTCAAGGTTCGCACGAACGGCACCATGATCTGCACGTTGGCAAGTCCCATTTCTCCGCGCACTTTCTTTAGCGCGCGGCACTCGAGTTCGAAGCAGGGGCGGAACGTTTCGTCCACGTAGCGTGCGGCGCCACGGAAACCAATCATCGGGTTCTCTTCCTCCGGCTCGTAGCGCGTGCCGCCGATGAGGTTCGCGTATTCATTCGACTTGAAGTCGGACAGGCGCACGATGACGGGCTCGGGCGCGAAAGCGGCCGCGATCTGCGCGATGCCCTCTGAGAGCTTGTCAACATAGAAGCTGACGGGGTCGGCGTAGCCGGCCATCTGTCCGCGGATCTGGTCTTTCAACTCCCCGTCGAGCCGGTCGAATTCGAGCAGGGCGCGCGGGTGGACGCCGATCATGCGGTTGATAATGAATTCCAGGCGCGCCAGGCCGACGCCCCGGTGGGGAATGCCGGCAAAATCGAACGCCCGATCCGGGTTTCCCACGTTCATCATGATTTTGACGGGGATTTTTGGCAGCGAGTCGAGCTCGATCTGCTTGCGCTCGTATTCGAGCAGCCCCTCGTAGACATACCCCGTGTCACCTTCCGCACACGACACCGTGACTTCCTGTCCCTCCTGGATGGTCTGGGTCGCATCCCCGCAGCCGACCACGGCGGCGATTCCGAGCTCACGCGCGATGATCGCCGCGTGACACGTGCGGCCACCGCGATTTGTCACGACCGCGGAGGCGCGTTTCATAACAGGCTCCCAATCGGGATCCGTCATGTCAGCAACCAGGACATCACCCGCCTGCACGCGAGCCATTTCCTTCACATCCCGAATGACACGCGCAGGCCCGGAGCCGATGCGCTGTCCGATACTGCGGCCCGAGGCGAGAATGCGTGAGGGCGATGACTTCAAGGAAAAGCGTTGAATCGTACGGCCGGCGCGACTCTGTACCGTCTCCGGACGCGCTTGCAGGATGTAGATTTTGCCGGTCGAGCCGTCCTTGCCCCACTCGATGTCCATCGGCTTTTTATAGTGCTCCTCGATGATGAGCGCCTGGCGTGCCAGCGCGTTGATGTCCTCATCGTTGAGACAGAAGCGGGTCCGATCGGCTTTCGGCACATCCACGGTGACCACACGCTCGGCGGAGCCCTCCGGCG
>DATMQL010000324.1:0-6303 GCA_035566815.1 Steroidobacteraceae bacterium
GTGCAGTACCAGGTGCAGGAGATGCTCCGCGTCGAGCGGATCTTCGAGCCCGAGGGCATCGAGGAAGAGCTCGAGTCGTACAATCCCCTCATTCCCGACGGCACGAACTGGAAAGTGACCCTGCTGATCGAATTCCCGGACGAGCAGGAGCGGCGCCTCGAGCTGTCGAAGCTCAAGGGCATCGAGGACCGCTGCTGGGTGCAGGTGAGCGGGCAGGAGCGGGTGTTTGCGATCGCGGATGAGGACCTGGAGCGGGAGAATGACGAGAAGACCTCGTCGGTCCATTTCCTGCGATTTGAGCTCACACTGCCGATGATTACGAGCCTCCGCGGGGGGGCTTTGCTCGCCGTGGGGGTCGATCACGACCACTATCCGCACGCCATAGAGGCCGTAAGTGCCGCCACGCGGCAGGCTTTGCTCGCTGATTTATCCTGAAGAATCAGGTACTTGCGGTAAATCGCGCCGTTCCGGCGTGCGAGGAGTCGCATCCGCGCGCCCACATTCTGTAAGATTTCGCGCCCCGTGCGTCTGACAGCGCCGGGGAACGCACCCCCATTCCTCACAGGCCAACGAACCCAAACCGGATGAGTCAGTCCTATAACGCTTCCGACATCGAGGTCCTGAGCGGTCTCGAGCCCGTGCGACGCCGGCCGGGCATGTACACCCACACGTCGCGCCCCAATCACCTCGCGCACGAAGTCATCGACAACAGTGTCGATGAGGCGACCAATGGCCATGCCAAGCAGATCGACGTCACCCTGTACAAGGATGGCTCGCTCGAGGTGGCCGACGACGGCCGCGGCATGCCGGTCGACATCCATCCGAAGGAGAAAGTGAGCGGCGTCGAGCTGATCCTCACGCGCCTGCACGCGGGCGGCAAGTTCTCCGACAAGAATTACAAGCACTCCGGCGGCCTGCACGGCGTCGGTGTGTCGGTCGTCAACGCGCTTTCGAAGAAACTCGAGACCCACATCAGGCGCGGTGGCAAGGAATACCTGATTACCTTCAAGGACGGCAAAGTTGACTCGAAGCTGAGCGTCGTCGGCAGCGTCGGCGCCCGTAACACCGGCACGACCGTGCGCTTCTGGCCCGATCCGAAGTTCTTCGATTCAGACAAGTTCTCCGTCCCACCGCTCAAACACACCTTGAAAGCCAAGGCGGTGTTGTGTCCGGGCCTGCGCATCACGTTCACGAACGAGGCGACGGGCGAGAAGGACGAGTGGTTCTACACCGGCGATCTCGGCGCTTACCTCATGGAAGAGGTGACCGACAAGGACAAACTGCCGCCGGAGCCGATCGTCGGCGCGAACGAAGGCGACACCGACCTGGTGAGCTACGCGCTGCTGTGGGCGCCGAATGCGGAAATCGTCGTTGGCGAGAGTTACGTCAACCTGATCCCGACCACCGAGGGAGGCACGCACGTTAACGGGTTGCGTGCCGGGCTGGCGGGGGCGGTGCGTGACTTCTGCGAACACCGCAATCTCATCCCGCGCGGTGTGAAACTCGCGCCGGAAGACGTCTGGGACAAGGTCAACTACGTCCTATCGGTGAAGATCAGCGAGCCGCAGTTCGCGGGCCAGATGAAGGAGCGCCTCTCCTCGCGTGACGCCGCGGGCGTGGTCGAGGGGTTCGTGAAGGACTCCATGGCGCTGTGGCTCAACCGGCATCCGGACGCGGGCGAGCGCATTGCACAGTTCGCTATTACCAACGCGCAGGAGCGGGCGAAGGCCGCAGCGCGCGTGGTGCGTAAGCGTATTTCCGGCGGTCCGGCGTTACCGGGCAAACTCGCCGATTGCTCGAGCCAGGAGCCGAAGCGCTCCGAGTTGTTCCTCGTCGAGGGCGATTCGGCAGGCGGCTCGGCCAAGCAGGCGCGCGAGAAGGACTTCCAGGCCATCATGCCCCTTCGCGGCAAGATCCTGAACACCTGGGAAGTGGAGTCCGGCTCCATCGGCTCGTCGGAGGAAGTGCACAACATCAGCATCGCCCTCGGTGTCGATCCCGGCTCGGCCGATCTGAGCCAGTTGCGCTACTACAAGGTCTGCATTCTCGCGGACGCGGATTCTGACGGGCAACATATCGCCACGTTGTTATGTGCTTTGTTCTTGAAGCACTTCCGGCCGTTGGTCGCGAACGGGCACGTCTATGTCGCCATGCCGCCCCTGTATCGCATCGATGCGGGCAAGCAGGTCCACTACGCTCTGGATGATGTGGAGCGCGAGCAGATTCTGAAGAAGATCGAAAAAGAGAACTCGCGCACCAAGCCCTCCGTCACACGCTTCAAAGGCCTGGGCGAGATGAATCCGTCGCAGTTGCGCGAGACCACCATCGATCCGAAGACCCGTCGCCTGGTGCAACTCACTATCGAGGCCGCGGACGACACGGATCAACTCATGGACATGCTGCTCGCCAAGAAGCGCGCTTCCGACCGCCGCGAGTGGCTCGAGCAGAAGGGCAATCTCGCGGAAGTCCAGGTCTAAGAAAAGAATTCGAACATGGATAACCAAGAGCTCAATTTCGAGGGCGTCGAGAAGCAACCGCTGCGGACCTTCACCGAGAAGGCTTATCTCGATTACTCGATGTACGTCATTCTCGACCGTGCGCTGCCGGCGCTCGGCGACGGCCTGAAGCCGGTACAGCGGCGCATCATCTACGCGATGAGCGAGCTGGCGCTGGGGGCTGCCAACAAGCACAAGAAGTCCGCGCGTACGGTTGGCGACGTCATCGGCAAGTACCATCCGCACGGCGACTCGGCCTGCTACGAAGCCATGGTGCTGATGGCACAGCCGTTCTCGTATCGCTATCCGATCGTCGACGGGCAGGGTAACTGGGGCTCGCAGGACGATCCGAAGTCGTTCGCGGCCATGCGTTACACCGAGTCGAAACTCACCCGCTATGCGGATGTGCTGCTGTCCGAGCTCGCGCACGGTACGGTGGATTGGCAGCCCAACTTCGACGGCTCGATGGAAGAGCCGATGATTCTGCCGTCGCGTCTGCCGAACCTGTTGTTGAATGGTACGACGGGCATCGCCGTGGGCATGGCAACCGACATTCCGCCGCACAATCTGCGGGAAGTCGCCAATGCCTGTATCGCGTTGCTGGAGGATCCCGCGCAGACGACCGCGTCCCTGATGAAGTTCGTCAAGGGTCCCGATCTGCCGACCGGCGCGGAGATCATCTCGCCGCGTGCGGATCTGAAGGAGTTTTACGACAAGGGCGTCGGTAGTTTCAAGGCGCGCGCCACTTACGAGATCGAAGACGGCAATGTCGTCGTTACCGCGTTCCCACATCAGGTCTCGCCGACCAAGGTGATGGAGCAGATCGCGGAGCAGATGCGCGCGAAGAAGCTCCCGATGGTCGAGGACCTGCGCGACGAGTCGGATCACGAGCATGCCGTGCGACTCGTGATCGTACCCCGCACGAACCGCGTCGACCTGGTGGAAGTCATGAACCACCTGTTCGCGACGACGGATCTCGAGCGGAACTATCGTGTCAATCTCAACATCATCGGCCTCGATGGCCGGCCGCGCGTATTCGGTCTCAAGGACCTGCTGACGGAATGGCTCGAATTCCGGATCACGACGGTGACCCGCCGTCTGCAGCACCGACTCGATAAAGTTTCGCGCCGCCTGCACATCCTCGAAGGTATGTTGATTGCGTACCTCAACCTGGACGAGGTGATCCGCATCATCCGTCGCGAGGACGAGCCGAAGCCGGTGCTCATGAAGCGCTTCAAGCTCTCCGAGGAGCAGACGGAGGAAATCCTCAACACCCGTCTGCGTCATCTCGCGAAGCTCGAAGAGATGAAGATTCGTGACGAGCAGAAGGCGCTCGCCGAAGAGCGTGAGAAGCTCGAGAGTATCCTGGGTAGTAAGGCGAAGCTGAAGAAGCTCGTTGCGACCGAAATTCGCGAGGATGCCGAGAAGTACGGCGATGCCCGGCGGACGAAGATAGTCGAGCGTGAAGCCGCGCAGGCGATCGACGAGACCACGCTCATTCCGAATGAGCCGGTGACCGTTGTGTTGTCGACGGGCGGCTTCGTGCGCTCCGCGAAGGGACATGAGATCGACCCGTTGACGCTCTCCTACAAGAGCGGCGACGAATTCCTGGCGATGGCGCGGGGTCGCAGCCTGCAGCCGGCGGTGTTCCTCGACAGTACGGGTCGCAGCTATACCCTGCCTGCGCACTCGCTGCCGAGCGCGCGCGGCCAGGGCGAGCCTCTGTCTGCCCGCCTGAATCCGCCGGACGGCGCGAAGTTCGCCGGCGTGATCATGGGCGAGCCCGAGGAGATGTGGCTGTTGGCGAGTGACGCCGGTTACGGCTTCACGGTGCGCTTGAAAGAGCTCATTACCGATCGACGCGCGGGTAAGACGGTGCTCAACGTACCTGACAACTCTCTGGCGTTGCCCCCGGCCCTGGTGCCTTCACCGGAATCTCTCGTGGTGGTCGTGAGCAGCGAGGGCAAATTGTTGGCCTTCCCCGTCAGTGAAGTGCCCGAGATGCCGCGCGGCAAGGGCAACAAGCTGTACGACATTCCCGGGAAGAAGGCGTCGGCTCGCGAGGAGCTGATGACCGCGGTCGCGGTTGTGCCTCCCAAGGCCAACCTGCTCATCTACTCGGGCGACAGCAAGCCCAAGATCCTCGAGTGGAGCGAGCTCAAACCCTATCGCGGCGAGCGTGCCCAGCGCGGCTCGGTGTTGCCGCGGGGCTGGCCGCGTAAGGTTACGCGGTTGGGGGTTGAGATCCCGACGTAGCGGCTATTGGATTTATATCCCACAAGGTGCATTCTTGTGGGATATGGCCGTTCTGACCACTCCCCACGAGAGAGCCCTCACGCTTCTGTTCTCGGAGCTGGAGGCCGCCGTCGCAGTTCATCGTGAGGCGTTCCTCGGAACCCCCGGGTCGCTCGACGAGCGTGCCAACGAAAACGGCACGCGGTTCTGGGTGCGCCGCTATTCCGATGCAGCAGGCCGTCGTTTGGAAGCTTATCTCGGTACGGTGGACGCCCCGGACACGCTTGCGAAGGTGAATGCGCTCCGCACCCAGATTGACGGTGCCAACGCAGTCATTTCGCAGGTCAGGCTGCTCGCGCGCGCTGGGTTCGTGACGGTGGATCGCAAGGCGTACGGCACTTTGGCCAGCCTGCACAATCACGGTTTGTTCAGGGCCGGTGCCCTCGTGATCGGCTCACATGCTTACGGCGCTTTGCTCAACGCACTCGGTTTGAAGGCTGTGTCGTACTCAACGGAAGATGTCGACATCGCCCGGCGCGAGGCATTGGCGCTGCCCGGGGTGCCGCCGTTTATCGAAATGTTGAGGGCAACGGGAATCGATTTTTTCGAAGTGCCACGGATCGATCACCGGGCTCCTGCGACGTCGTTTGCGGAGCCAGGGGGCTCGAGACTCAGAGTCGACCTGCTGGTGCCGTCCAGTAATGACACCTATCCAACAGTTCCCGTTCCCGAGCTCAAGGCATACGCCAAGGGCTTACCCTACCTGGCTTATCTGCTCGGTGCGTCTCAGGAGGTTCCTATTCTCAGCCCCCACGGTGCGGTGATGGTGCGTGTGCCGGTGCCGGAGCGTTACGCCATACACAAACTCATCGTTTCGCAGTTGCGGGAGAAGACGAGCGGTAAGCCTGAGAAGGATCTGCGGCAGGCGGCGACTCTGATCGAGGCGCTGGTGGAGCGCTTTCCGGGCGCGGTGGAAGATGCTTTGAGAGCCATCCCCAAAAGCGCTTCGCGACAAATCAAACAGGCCCGGGAAGCGCTCAAACGACATCTGCCGGAATCGGCTGAGGCGGCGTGGGAGGCACTCGCGTAGTGCCCCGTGCGGAGATCTGCGCGAGCTGGCGCGCTGTCACGCGGTGGCGCGCGCCCTCGAAATCCGCACCTGCGTATCCCACAAGAATTAATCCTGTGGGATATATCCCTTTTCATTGACTTCCGGTTCCTCATGAGATTGCGAATAAGAATGATTCGCATTAGTATGCCTCCGACGAAGCCTGGCAGGTCTCGGGCGCGACGGGTGGGCGATGTTGTTGAAGAAAAAGGGGTCTCGCCTTGGGGGCGGTTGGGTGGTCATTGCCTGCGCCATAGGGGTCACGGCCTGCGGCGGGGGTGGGGATAGCGGGAGCTCGTCCGGACCGGCGCCGTCTACGGATGCGCTCTCTGCGGAGGCTACGGCCGGGAAGGCACTCTTCAACGACAAGAGCCTGTCGGCATCCGGGAAGCAGTCCTGTGCCACCTGCCACGTGGCCGCGCGGGCCTTCACCGCCGATCCGGCGACCGACCAGGGCCTGCCGGT
>DATMQL010000325.1:0-6061 GCA_035566815.1 Steroidobacteraceae bacterium
GTGAATTCCGAGAACAACCGCCATCTGCCCACACCGTTTGGCGGGATGAAGGCGAGCGGCATCGGCCGCGATGGCGGGGACTACAGCTTCGACTTCTACATGGAGACGAAGAACATCTGCATCGCTCACGGCACGCATCGCGTGCCGAAATTGGGAGCGTGAGTTTGTTTGCCTTGGAGGAATACTAAGTGAGCGCGCAACTCGACCGACTCAAGGGGTCCATCCCGCCGCTGGTGACGCCGTTTCACAATGGCGAGGTGGATTACGAAACCTACGCGCGCCTGGTGGCGTTCCAGATCAAGAACGGGTCACATGGGATCCTCGTGAACGGCACGACCGCCGAGCCCTCCACTCTGTCGGTGGAGGAGCGCAATCGGCTCGTGGATGTCGCGGTCCAGGTGGCGGGCGGGAAGGTCCCCGTCGTGGCGGCGACCGGTTCGCAGTCGCTGCGCGAAACGCGTGAATTAACCGAATACGCCGCGAAGGCTGGTGTGGACTCGCTCCTCATCGTTACGCCGTACTACATCCGGCCGCCGCAGCGTGGGCTGATTGCTTACTACCTCGAGCTCGCTTCCCTGACGGATCTGCCGTGGATGGTCTATCACATTCCCGGGCGCGCGGCCGTCAATGTCACGATCGACACCCTGAAGGAGTTGCGTGCGAAGTCACCCAACTTCGTCGGCATGAAGCACGCGGTCAACGACCTCGCGCTGGTCTCCGAATGCCACGCGGCGCTGGGCCCCGAGTTCAAGGTGTTTGTCGGACTCGAGGAGCTGAGCTTCCCGATGATGGCGGTCGGAGCCTGTGGGCTGATGAATGCGGTTGGGAATCTGCAACCGCGGATTCTGTCGGATCTTTGCGATGCCGTCTGGCGCAACGATCTGTCGGCGGCGCAAGCTCTGCATCACCAGTTGTTCGAGATCAACCAGGCCGTGTTCTTCGACACGAATCCGATTCCTATGAAGTACATGATGAAGCGGCTGGGTCTGCTTCCCGCCAATGAGCATCGTCTGCCGATGGTACCGGCTACGCCCGAGTTGGAACGACGTCTGGATGCCGTGCTCAAGCGGGTCGGGCTGTTAGGAGACCGCGCCGCTTGAAACTGATCAACTTTCGCGCGGAAGGCCGTGAATCCGTCGGGGCGCTCGGATCGCACGGAATCGTCGATCTGGGCGCGCGGCTGGGACATGAGGTTACCGACGCGTTGACGTTCGTGCGCGCGGGGCTCATGGGGCCTGCGCGCACTATCGCCGCCTCGGACCAGAATGATTACGCACTCGCGGATGTGCAGATTCTCAAGCCGGTCGGCCGCGACACGCGCTACTTCTGTATCGGTGTCAACTATCCCGAGCGGAACGAGGAATACAAGGACGGCAGCGAGCGGCCGAAATATCCGAGCCTGTTCATGCGGTCACATACCTCTCTGAGCGCGCACGGCGAGCCGATTCTCCGGCCGCGTGAGTCCGAGCAGCTCGACTATGAAGGTGAGATCGTCGTTCTGATTGGCTCGGGCGGCCGCCGGATCAAGCCGGAGACGGCGCTGTCGCACGTATTCGGCTACACGTGTGGCAACGAGGGGTCCGTTCGAGATTGGTTGCGTCACTCGAAATTCAACGTGACACAGGGGAAGAATTTCGACAGCTCCGGCGCGATCGGCCCTTACATTGTTACGGCCGACGAGGTCGGTTCTGCGCCCCTGCGCGTTATGACACGCGTGAACGGCGAAGAGCGCCAGAACGACACCAGTGACCGCATGCTGTTTTCGATCCCGTATCTGGTCAGCTATCTGTCGACCTTCAGCTCGCTCGAGCCGGGTGATGTGATTTTCAGCGGAACCCCCAGCGGTGCGGGCGCGCGCCTCGACCCGCCACGCTATCTCGTGGCGGGTGATGTGGTCGAAGTCGAGGTGTCGCGTGTAGGGGTCCTACGCAACACGGTGGTGGACGATGTCGGCTGAAGATTCCGCGGCCGGCGTGCCGGACGATACAGCGGCTGGCGTACCGGTTGCGCGGAAGGCGTTGCCGATGCGCGCCTTCTCCGAGTCACTTCCGATGGCGCTCTTGCGTACGCGTGAAGCTGTGATGTGTCTCTTTCGGCCGGGATTGCGCAGCCGTGGTGTAACAGAGCAGCAGTGGCGCATCTTGCGCGCGCTGGCTCACACCGGACCGATGGAGGTTACGGAGCTCGCTGAGGCCACCTTCCTGCTGGGGCCGAGTCTCTCACGCATCCTCCCCGACATGGAAAAGCGGCAGCTCGTGAGCCGCAAACAGTTGGATTCGGATCTGCGGCGCAGTGTGGTGAGCCTCGAGCCCAAGGGACTGCGACTCATCAGCGCTCATGCGCCGGATTCGGAGCGAATCTATGCGCAGATCGCCGAGCGTTTCGGGGTCGAGCGGGTGACACAACTGTTCACCCTGCTGCAGGAATTGCAGGAGTCGCTGGAAGAAATTTCGAGCCAGAAGACAGCCACCCGGGCGCGCAAGCGGCGGGGGGAATGAAGGTATGAGTCTTTACAACGTACAAAAGCTGATGTTTCAACTCAACCGGGATCCGGCGGTACGGCGTCGGTTTGACCAGGAGTTCGAGTCGCTGCTGGCGGACTACGAGCTCACCGAGGAGGAGCAGGCAGCGCTGCGCGATCCCGATATCGGCCTGCTCTACGTGATGGGTGTCAATGGGCAGATTCTCATGCACTACGCGGCCTTGCGCGGGTTTGAGTGGAATGCCTACATGGAAGCTATGCGTGAGGGAGAGCGTAAGTACGGCCCGGTGAGAACGGGGTTGTACACGCGGGCGGCGGGACGATGAGGCTCGCGAGTTTCGTCGGGACGATGAGCGTCGCGGCGTTCGCTGGGACGGAGCGTGAGTCATGAGCCTGGTCTTCGCGGGCGTTTGCAGCCACGCGCCGGGCATCACGGGTCGTAAGGATCACGCCGATCCCGTGGTCCGGGACGCCTTCTACGCCGCGTACGATCGCATGCGACAGGCCCTGGAGGCCGCGCGGCCGGACGTGCTCATTGTCATCGGCGCCGAGCACTTCGCGAATTTCTTCATGAACAACATGCCGGCGATCTGTGTCGGCATGGGCGAGCATTACGAGGGGCCGATCGAGGACGAGGCGTGGCTCGGGATCAAACACGCGCGTTTTCCGGGCGCGCCGGCGCTGTCGCTGGAGATCATCCAGGACGTCATGAATGACGTCGATGTCGCGTATGCGCAGGAGTGGAAGTTCGATCATGGCATCATGGTGCCGCTGCACTTCCTGACACCGCGCGCCGACCTGCCCATCATTCCGGTCAACATCAACTGCCAGGGGCCGCCGCTCATCCCGCTGCGGCGCTGCTATGAGTTCGGCCGGGCGCTGAAGCGGGCCTGTGAGGCTCGTCCCGAGCGAGTCGCGGTGATCGGTACGGGAGGCATTTCACATTGGCCGGCCACGCCGGACTCGGGCCGGATCAACGAACCCTGGGACCGGGCCTTTCTGGAGAAATTCCTCGCCAATCGTCGCGAGGAGCTGATCGCCTACAAGGATGAGGAGACCTGGCGCGAGGCCGGGCAGGGCGGGTTGGAAATACGCACCTTCATCGCGCTGGCCGGCGTTGCCGAAGGGCATACGGGCGAGCTGTGGTTCTATGCACCGATTCCGATCTTCGCGGTGGGATGTACGGTGGCGGTCATGAACCTGCAGGGCGCACAGAAAGTAGCATGAGAACGTCGACGAGTATGAGGAAACCATGGTGAACCGTCCCCCTTTCCGAGCCGACCAGGTTGGTAGCCTGCTGCGCCCTCAAGCGCTCGTCGATGCGCGCGCCCGCTTCAAGAGCGGTGAAATCAACGCCGAGCAGCTTCGCAAACACGAAGACGAGGCGATCCGCGCTGCCGTCGCGCGCCAGGAGTCGATCGGCTTGAAGTCGGTGACCGACGGGGAATTTCGGCGCGACTACTGGCACATCGACTTCCTGCGCCAGCTGCAGGGCGTCGAGATCAAACAGATGGCCGGCCCCAAGTTTGTCGGCACCGAAGAGCAGCCGCCGATCGCGACCGTGGTCGGAAAACTCGACTATGCCCGGCCGGTCATGGTGGACGATTTCAAGTTCCTGCAGTCAGTGGCGCAGCGTACGCCCAAGCAGACCATTCCCTCGCCCTCGATGTTGCATATGAGGGCCGGGCGGAAGGGTGTCTCCAGCGAGGTCTATCCCGACATCGGTGTCTTCTGGGCCGACGCCGCAGCAACCTATCGTAAGGCCCTGGCGTCTTTCAGCGCGGCGGGCTGCAAATATCTGCAACTCGATGACGTCGCCTTCGCCTATCTCGGTGACGAGAAATTCCGCGAGAGTTGCCGCGCCAACGGCGATGACCCCAAGGCGCTTCCGCGCCGCTACGCCGACACCATCAATGCGGCCCTGAAAGGCCGCCCGGCCGATCTCGCGGTGACCATCCATACCTGTCACGGTAATTTCAAGAGCTCGTCCGCTACGCAGGGCGGCTACGAGGACATCGCCGAAGCGATGTTCTCCTGCGACGTCGACGGTTTTTTCATGGAGTTCGACAACGAGCGCTCCGGAAGCTTCGAGCCGCTGCGGTTGTTGCCGAAGAACAAAAAAGTCGTGCTCGGACTCGTGACCACCAAGGTAGGGCAGATCGAGAGCAAGGATGAGCTCAAGCGCAGTATCGACGTGGCGTCGAAGTATGTGCCGCTGGAGAATCTGTGCATCTCCCCGCAGTGCGGGTTCGCCAGTACTCATCACGGCAACCTGCTGTCGGAGAACGACCAGTGGCGGAAACTGGCGTTGGTTGCGGAGGTTGCGGACGAGGTGTGGGGCTCGCGTTAGCCGCGAGCCTTGCGCTAGTCGGCGGTTCCTAAGCCCCAGCCGCCGTCGATGATCACTTCCTGCCCCGTGATGTAACCGGAGCCAGGCGAGGCAAAAAACAACGCCAGCCCCGCGAGGTCCTCTGGAAACCCGACGCGATGCATGGGGATGACCTTCCCCACGGCCTTCTGCGTCTCCGGGTTGTGAGCGTGCCCGCCGCCGATGTTGGTGACAATGAATCCCGGCGCGATGGCATTGACGGTGATGTTATAGCCAGCCAGCTCCAACGCAGCACTGCGCATGAAGTGCGCGGCTCCCGCCTTGGCCGCCATGTAGGCCGAGCCGATCGCGGCCTCGACGTGTGTGGCAGCGAGCGATGTCGTGACAATGATGCGCCCTGACTTGCGCGGCTTCATATGCCTGGCCGCGGCGCGTACGGTCGCGAAGATGCCGTTGAGATTGATGTCGATGACCCGGTTCCAGCGCTCGTCGCTGTAGCTTTCGAGGGCGCCCTCCGGGTTGCGCTGTCTTTGCGATCCGACCCACGATCCGACGAACCCCGGTCCCGAGTCGATACCAGCGTTTGCACACACGACATCCAGGCGCCCGTATTCCCGGGCGGCTTCATCAACCGCGGCGTCGAGCGCCCCGTGATCCGTAACGTCGACGGTTTTTCCGCGTACATCCAACCCCGCTTCGCGGAGCCGCTTCGTCTCGTTCTCGATACGCTGCGAATGAACGTCGAGCATGGTGACGCGCGCGCCGTTGGCCGCCAGGGCCTCAGTCAGGCCGAGCCCAATCCCGCTCGCCCCGCCCGTCACGACAGCTCCATAACCGGTGACGGTGAACAGCTCAGAGATCTTCTTCATCGACGTACCCCTCAAAAGAAAGCCGGCAGCGTGTCGAATTATGACCGCCAGATTCGCCTCTCGGACGAATTGTACTGAATGCTGCCATACAGCGGCCAGGCCTGCCTTCGGCTGTATAGGTCGCGGTCGGCGCGAACCGATAGCGCTCGCGCCGTCGGAGCTGGCCGGGGTTGCGGAGACGGTGCGAGCGCGGGTTGTTTGATCATCGTTGCGGCTTTTGAATCGCCAGCTGTCATTCCAAGACCTAGAAGTCGCGATCGAGGTCGGGGAAGAACTCGGTAAGCAAATTGCCGATGTACTGTGTGAGGTTCGGGAGGCTTCGGGCGTAGTCGGTCAGCCTGGGATGCATCTCGCGGAGCTGATAGACCAGGATGGTCATTC
>DATMQL010000326.1:0-2377 GCA_035566815.1 Steroidobacteraceae bacterium
GATGCTGATGAACACCAGGAAGAACGGCACGCCGATGATGAGAATGGCGAGACCCGCCGAAAGGGACACGCCCACGACGACCAGGACGAAATACATGATGCCCGTCGCGAGCGTGAGCAACATGTAAAAGAGGGACGTATAGGCCCGAGGGTCCAGGAAGATCCCGAAGAAACGACGCGCGCTGCTCGGATTTTCGGTACGCCGCGGTGGCGGCGTGCGTAATGCTGCTTTGACTTTGACTTCCGTGTCCCGGTACGCGGCCGCCACTTCGTCGGGAGCTCCGTAGGTGCTCGCGATGAGTTCCAGGACATCTGCCTCGGACTTACCGGGGTGTGCGGCGACCTCCGCGCGCAGGTATTCCTCTGCGTCGTACAGCGCGTCCTGTATCAGCGAGGGATCCTCACCTTCCAGCGCAGCGCGCAACTGCTTCAGGTATTCGTCGATCGAGCGAGGAGCGGAGAAGCGGTTCATAACGTCTCTCTTCGTTTATCGGCTGAAAGTCGCCTGCGGCGCTTTCAGCGAGCGCGCCGACTGGCTGTGATCGGCTCGCGGGCAAAAAGCGTGGTTTTTGCCCGCTAGATTGCGGGCCGGTTCATTCACGTTCTATTCCCTCGATGAAACGGTCGACAAAATCACGGGTCTGCCGCCAGATGCCGCTCCATTGCTGGAGAACGGCGCGGCCCTCATCGGTGATCCGGTAGTAGCGGCGCGGCGGTCCGGAGTACGAGGGCACGATGCGGCTCGTCAGCAGGCCGGTGGCGCTCAAGCTCCGCAGCACGGGATAGATGGTCCCTTCCTTGAACAGCGCGTCACCCTCGTTCGCCTTCTGCAGGCGCTTGGCGATCTCATAGCCGTATAAATCCTCTGGGCTGCTCTCCAGGACGGCCAGCAGCACCAATGCCACCAACCCCGAGTTCAGGTCTTTCTGGAATTTGCGCCCCTGGCCCTCGTCGCCCATGCCAGTACTGTAGAGTGCACAGTATTGTGAGTCAAACAGTATTGGTGGGTTACCAAGCCCTTGTCGGCAAGGGGCGTCACGCGAGCTCCCGAAGCGAGCTGCTACACTCCCCACCCCCTGCCGGGTCCAACCCCTCTGCCGGGTGCAACCCCTCGTTTTTTCCGGAAAAAGTGATGAGAAACCCACTGCTTGAGGTCACACCGGTCATTCCGGCCAGCTTGGTGCGACTGCCCGAACTCGCCAGTAACCTTTTCTTCGGCTGGCACCGCCCCACCCGGGCACTATTCGAAGACCTCGATATCGAGCTGTGGCGCCAGACCGGGGGCAACCCGCGCCTCATGCTGAGGTGCCTCCCGCAGGCCACCCTGGACCGCATCTCGAAGGATTCCGTCTACCTCGCGCGCTACAAACAGGCGCTCGACACCCTCGACGCTTATTTGTCTGAAAGTGCCCCCACACCAGACCAACCCCTGACAGCGTACTTCTGTGCCGAGTACGGCTTCCACGAGAGTTTCCCCATCTACTCCGGCGGCCTGGGCGTGTTGGCCGGTGACTACTGCAAAGCCGCCAGCGACGACCGGGCGAACTTCGTCGCCGTCGGCCTGTTATATGGGCAGGGGTATTTCACTCAGTCCGTCGACAACGACGGCGTCCAACACGCGGAATACCGCGAGCGCCTGCCACGCGATCTCCCCGTCGAGCCGGCTCGCGGGCGGGATGGCGAGTGGGCGCAAGTGGTGGTGCGCATCGCCGGCCGCGATGTCTATTCCAGGATCTGGAAGGCGCAGGTCGGCCGTGTCCCCGTCTACCTTCTCGACACCAACTGTCCCGAGAACGCGCCGTCCGATCGCGACATCACCCACCGCCTCTACGGTGGCGACGAATCGACGCGCATTCGCCAGGAGATGATCCTCGGTATCGGGGGCATCCGTGCCCTGCGCGCCCTGCGCATCCAGCCGGCCGTGTTTCATCTCAATGAAGGCCACGCGGCGTTCCTCATCCTCGAGCTTTTGCGCGAGCACCTGGCCACCCCGTTGCAATTCAACGCAGCCCTGGAAGCGGTGGCCTCGAGCTGCGTGTTCACCACGCATACGCCGGTCGCCGCCGGTCACGACGCGTTCGGCCACGACCTCATCCTCTCGCACTTCGGTGATTTCGTTCGCGAGCTCGGCGTCCCGGTCGAGCGTTTCCTCGAGCTTGCCCGCTCGCCGTCGTCGCCCGGGATGTTCAACATGACGCGCCTCGCGTTGAACGGTACGCGGCACGTGAACGCGGTGAGCCGCATTCACGGCATCGTGTCGGCGCGCCTATGTGCCGACCAGTGGCCGGAGATCCGACCGGAAGACAACCCCATGGGCTTCGTGACCAACGGCGTCCACGTACCCACGTTCCTGCATCAAACCTGGACGGACTTCTTCG
>DATMQL010000327.1:0-4913 GCA_035566815.1 Steroidobacteraceae bacterium
ATCGGCAGTCCGCGCGCCCGCGCCCGCAGGCAGGCGGCGTCGAGACGCTCAACGAGCGAACGACGATTCAACACGCCCGTGAGAGGATCGGTCTGAGCGCGTCGCTCCGCTTCGGTCAGTGCGGCGCGCTGCTGGCGCAACCGGTCGGCAACTCCCAACGCAACGAGGATGGCCGCAGCGACCATCGACAGCGGCAGCGCGTAATAAAGGAGGCGCTCGGAGTTCTCGACCCGGTCGACGAGCAAGCGGATGCCCGTGGCGATGGCAACCGTTTCCAACATTCCCCAGGCGATCAGGAACCACCCGGCGGCCCGGTTGCCACGCCGCCAGGCGAGAAATGCAACAACCAGGGTGAATATCGCCGAACCCACGAACACGACATTGCCGATTGCGGCGACCGGGCCGCCCAGGCCGATGAGGTTTGCGAGATTCGAAAATGTCAGTGCCACGAAGACCCACGCGATCCAGCCAAAGATCCGGTAGACGCGCGGCGACGAATGTTTGAGATCGGCGATCTCCCGGATGAACAGGCACGCGACCGCGCCACTGAGTGCCACCGGCACGTTCCAGGTGTATGCGGAGACGGCGGTGCCGTACGACAACAGCGGCCAGTCGAACCCCTCGCCGGAGAAGTAGGCGAGATAGAGCGCCTCCAGGAAGAACATTGCCGGGTAGAGCAGAAAGAGCTTGTCTTTGAGGATGAGCCAGATGAGCAGCGATCCCAGCGCCATGGCAGTCAGGGCGCCCACCGCGAGCGCGATCATGCGGGAGTGCGCGGTGGACCGGGCCAGCGTCGTATCGAGCCTCCCCAGTGAAAAGCGCAGCGAATCGGCCCCGTCCGCCTCGGTCGCAACGCGCAGATACAGCGGTTGCCCGGCAACGACGCCTTTGGGCAGGATGAAGACACTGTCGTGAGCGCCCCCGAATTCCCGTAATTCGGTGGCGTGCGGCAGCGGCTGGTCTACCCCGGTGCCCGCGGCAAAGGCGTCGATGTGCTCGAACCAGCCGCCCCGGGCAATGAGAACCGGTATGCCGGTGTCCGGCCTACCGGCGGGGCTGGAGGAAACGGGTACCCGCAGCCGGAACCACAGCGTTTCGGCGGGTGCCGTGGCCTTGTAACCCGCGAAGGGCCCAAAATGGGAGTCGAGGGCGCCACTGGTGATCGACCCCACGGTGGCATCCGGGCCCGAAGGGGGCAGG
Organism: Steroidobacteraceae bacterium; assembly: GCA_035566815.1. Classification (GTDB taxonomy): domain Bacteria; phylum Pseudomonadota; class Gammaproteobacteria; order Steroidobacterales; family Steroidobacteraceae; genus 13-2-20CM-66-19. The sequence goes on from DATMQL010000327.1 coordinate 1,201, forward strand.
AGCTGCACATCGAGGGCTGGCGCGCTGGCCGCGGCATTCCCTGGGGACGCGAGACTCGTAGATGATATGAATGCGGTCAGGCCCAAAAGCCAGGCCGCGAATAAGCAGCAACGCACATCGCCTCCGCCTCGACGAACGCCGGAGGTGTGGCCCTCCGCCCTTGGACAGCGATCCCTGCTTCTTATGCTTGAAATCCACGCTGGGAAACGCGAGCCGGGCATCGTAAACAGTCATTCCGGGACAATGCAATTGTCGCATTGCATCGGGGAACACCACATTATGCGCTGCCGCCCCTCCGCTCAAGTCACCTTTCCCTGCGACGGAAGTATGACGAGCGGTTGACACACCCCCACGCCCTACCTAGAATCGCCGGCCTTTGTCGGTCCGGCCCTTACTGCACGCCGGTACCGAGAACAGCGACTTACTAATACCGGGCCGCCTGCAGAGGCGGCCCGGTCTTCTTCCAGCCGCTATTGTTTAATTACTAAAGACGCGCGATCGAATACCCGCTCGCGCCTGAGAGCGAAGGCGCTCGACGCAGGATCTTGGAGATCATCGAAGTATGGCGACCACGGGTCAGCTCATCCGGCAACCTCGCCGGACGAAGGCGGAGAAAACTAAGGTACCGGCGCTCGGGGCTTCCCCCCAGAAGCGCGGTGTCTGCACGCGCGTCTACACGACGACGCCGAAGAAGCCGAATTCGGCCCTCCGGAAGGTCTGCCGCGTGCGCCTCACTAACGGCTACGAAGTGACCAGCTACATCGGCGGCGAAGGTCACAACCTGCAGGAGCACTCGGTAGTGCTCATCCGCGGTGGTCGCGTGAAGGATCTTCCTGGCGTGCGGTATCACACGGTCCGCGGCAGTCTCGACTGCGCCGGCGTGGCCACCCGCAAGCAGGGCCGTTCCAAGTACGGCGCCAAGCGCGGCAAGAAATAAGGGGTTATAGCCATGTCACGCAGAGCACAAGCTCCGGTCCGTACGATTCTCCCGGACCCCAAATTCAATAACGACATGCTGGCGAAGTTCATGAACGTCGTCATGAAGAGCGGCAAGAAGTCCGCCGCCGAGCGCATCATTTATGGTGCCTTGGACCGCATCAGCGAAAAGACCGGCAAGAAGGGTGCGGAAGCCATCGAGATCCTGGCCACGGCGCTCGACAACGTGAAGCCGGTCGTCGAGGTGAAGTCCCGCCGCGTCGGTGGCGCGACCTACCAGGTCCCCGTTGAAGTTCGCTCCACCCGCCGCCAAACACTGGCTATGCGCTGGGTCATCGAGGCTGCTCGTGACCGCAGCGAGAAGTCCATGTCGTTCCGTCTCGCGCACGAGCTGATGGACGCCGCGGAAAGCCGTGGTGCCGCCGTCCGCAAGCGCGAAGACACTCACCGCATGGCGGAGGCCAACAAGGCCTTCGCGCACTACCGCTGGTAATTCCAGCGGAGTGACCCGGCCTGACTGGCCCTCTACAGAGGATTTTTAACCGTGGCACGCGCGACGCCAATCGAGCGGTATCGGAACATCGGAATCTCGGCGCATATCGACGCCGGGAAGACGACGACGACCGAACGCATCCTGTTTTACACAGGCGTCTCGCACAAAATCGGTGAGGTTCACGATGGCGCTGCCATCATGGACTACATGGAACAGGAGCAGGAGCGCGGAATCACCATCACGTCCGCTGCGACCACCTGCTTTTGGAAGGGGATGGACAAGACCTTCCCCGAGCACCGTATCAACATCATCGACACCCCGGGCCACGTCGATTTCACGATCGAGGTCGAGCGTTCACTGCGCGTACTCGATAGCGCGGTAGCGCTGTTCTGCGCCGTTTCCGGTGTGCAGCCCCAGTCCGAGACGGTCTGGCGGCAGATGAATCGCTACGCCGTGCCGCGCATCGCGTTCGTGAACAAGATGGACCGCGCGGGCGCGAATTTCTTCCGCTGCGTCGACCAGATCAAGACTCGCCTGCGGGGCAACCCGGTGCCGGTTCAGATTCCGATCGGCGCCGAGGATACCTTCGAGGGCGTCGTCGACCTGGTGCGCATGAAGGCGATCTACTGGGATATGGAAACCCAGGGAATGAAGTTCGAGTACCGCGACATCCCCGCCGCTCTCCAGGAGCAGGCGAATGAATACCGCGCGAAGATGATCGAAGCCGCCGCCGAAGGCGACGACGCGCTGACGAACAAGTACCTCGAAGGCAAGGAGCTTTCGGAAGACGAGATTCGCAAGGGTTTGCGCGAGCGCTCGATCAAGAACGAGATCGTGCTTTGCATGTGCGGCACCGCCTTCAAGAACAAGGGTGTGCAGGCACTGTTGGACGCGATCATCGAGTACATGCCTTCGCCGATCGAGATGCCGGATGTGAAGGGCACGGGCAGCAACGGTGCGCCGGCCACCCGCAAGGCGCTCGATGACCAGCCGTTCGCGGCGCTCGCGTTCAAGATCCTCAACGATCCGTTCGTGGGGAACCTGACGTTCTTTCGCGTCTACTCGGGCACGCTGAATTCTGGCGATACGGTGTACGTGCCGACGAAGGACAAGAAGGAGCGCATCGGGCGTCTTCTGCAGATGCACGCCAGCGAACGCACCGACATCAAGGAAGTGCGCGCGGGTGACATCGCGGCGGCTGTTGGTCTGAAGGACGTCATCACCGGCGATACGCTGTGTGACCTGGAAAAGATCATCACGCTCGAGAAGATGATTTTTCCGGTACCGGTCATTTCCGTAGCCGTCGAGCCTCGCACCAAGGTCGACCAGGAAAAGATGGGCCTCGCCCTGCAGCGGCTCGCGAAAGAAGATCCGTCGTTCCGCATGAACACGGATCCGGAGTCCGGGCAGACGATCATCTCCGGTATGGGTGAGCTGCACCTCGAGATCATCGTCGATCGCATGAAGCGCGAATTCAATGTGGAGGCGAACGTCGGCAAGCCGCAGGTGGCTTACCGCGAGACGATCCGCGGCACCATCGAGTCGGAAGGCAAGTTCGTGCGCCAGTCGGGCGGACGCGGCCAGTACGGTCATGTGTGGTTGAAGCTCGAGCCCAACGCGCTAGGCAAAGGCTACGAGTTCGTGAATGGAATCGTCGGCGGCACCGTGCCGCGCGAGTTCATTCCTGCCGTGGACAAGGGCATCAAAGAGGCCGTCGAGACGGGCGTCATCGCCGGTTATCCGGTCGTCGATGTGAAAGTCACATTGTTCGATGGCTCGTATCACGACGTCGATTCGAATGAGATGGCGTTCAAGATCGCGGGCTCGATCGGCTTCAAGGACGGCTTTCGCAAAGCCCATCCGGTGTTGCTCGAGCCGATCATGAAAGTCGAGGTGGTGACACCCGAGGAATATTCGGGGGATGTCATCGGCGATCTGAACCGCCGTCGCGGTCAGGTCACCGGCATGGACGAGCAGGCGGCCGGCAAAGTGATTACGGCGGAAGTGCCTTTGTCGCAGATGTTTGGGTACGCGACGACCGTACGCTCGATGAGTCAGGGTCGCGCGACCTTCACAATGGAATTCGAGAAGTACGTGGAAGTGCCCCCCCACGTTTCAGACAGCATCATCAAGAATTAGGCGAGAAACCTTCATGGCAAAAGAGAAATTCGAGCGCAGCAAGCCCCACGTGAACGTAGGGACGATTGGTCACGTTGACCACGGCAAGACGACGCTGACAGCGGCGCTGACGAAGGTGATGGCGGAGACCTACGGCGGCCAGTTC
>DATMQL010000328.1:0-4017 GCA_035566815.1 Steroidobacteraceae bacterium
CGCTGGAGTTTCTGGGCTGGGCCGAGGCGCTGCGCACCAAGCAGCACCGTTGGGATCTGGTGGCATCCTCGAACCCGCAAATCCGGGAGCGGAAGAGGGGGTCTTCGCGTGAACATGCGGGTCGAGGCGCCGGAGCAAACGGTAATCGATCCGCGCGCCGCCCGGAAATGACTCTTTCTTAGCGGCTCATAACAAGCGAGCCCGATCGACTAGGAGCCTGTCTGAGTAATGATCGCCGTAGCGAGGGCGACCCAGATCGAGCAGCTTTCTGCGATCGTTTCCCGCGCATAGCACGGCTCTATGGAAGGGAAACGATCGCAGAAAGATGCCGATCTGGGGCGGCCGCAGTAGGCGAGCATTGCTCAGACAGGCTCCTAACTGCCGGCGGACGCCGCGTCCGTCGCGTCCACGGCCAGAGGCAGGCGTACCGTAAATGTGCTGCCGCGATTCAGACCCCCACTATGCGCTTCGATACCCCACCGTGGAGCTCCACAAGGCGCTTGACCAGGGTGAGTCCGATGCCCAGGCCATTGCGTGCACCGATGCATGGCGGGCCCGGGCGAGCAAACATATCAAACACCCAGGGAAGCAACTCCGGCGCGATGCCGATCCCACTGTCTGCGACCGTCAGCACCGCGTCCGCGGAATCCCGGCTCAGTGTGACACTGATGGGGCTTTCGGGATTGGAATACATCGCGCTGTTGTCGATGAGGGTCGACAACACCTGCGCGAGCCGGGTTACGTCGCCATTCACGATGAGCGGACCCCCCGTCATTTCGACACGCAGACAGTGCCGCCTGCGCTCGACGAGGGGTCGCGTCGTTTCGAGTGCCATGTCGACGGCAGTGATGAGATCCGTGCGATGTACCCGGAGCTCGAGCCGGCCGCGGGTGATTCGCGAAACATCCACCAGGTCGTCGATGAGGCGGACCAGGTGAGCGAGCTGTCGCTCGATCAAAGCGCGCGCGGCCGCTACCCGAGCGGGATCCGCGTCCGCGACCTTCATGATCTCTGTAGCGTTGCGCATGGGCGCCAACGGATTGCGCAACTCGTGCGCGAGGGTCGCCAGAAACTCGTCCCGGCGCCGCTCGGATTCATGCAGAGCGTCCTCTATGCGTTTACGTTCCTGGATTTCCAACTCCAACGCGTGAGCTTTCTGTCGCAGGGCGCTCGACAAGGCATGCTCGGTCTCTTCAAACTGCTGCGCCATCGACATTTACTCCCCGTCGGTCCGCAAGGCCCCGGCTCGTCCGTCGGTAAGCAATTCGCAAGATCTATGCCCCTGCCGAGCTTGTCTTCTCCATGATTCGACACGTTGCAACAGACGACCTCGAGCGTGTCCGCCGCTTTCTCGAAGCTCACGTGGATACCTCGCTTTTTCTGCTGTCGAACCTGGCCATTTTCGGACCCCGCCTCACAGACCACGGGAATTCGGGCAACTATCGGCTGGTCGAGGAGGCCGGCAAGGTGGTCGCCGTGTTCTGTCTCACTCGCCGCGGCAATCTGCTGGTGCAGGCCGCCGGTCGCACGGATCTGGCGGAGTCCATCCTGGAAGCCTGCGAGGGCGAGACGATCGAGGTTTCCGGAGTTGCCGGGGAATGGCCGACGGCCGAGGCCCTGTGGGAGCTGCTCCGTGCGGATCCACGGTTCGAGCCGACGCTGAGCTCGAAGGATGTGTTGTATCGAATGCCGCTTGCCGCCGAGGGGACGCGCATGATGTTGCCGCCCGGGGTTGTCGTTCGCGCGCTCGACGCGAGTGACTTCGAGCAATGGGAGCGGCTCAATACCGCCTACTGCGCCGAGGTTCATCTGCCGCCGCCGGTGGCGGACGAAGCCCACGAAGCCGAGTTCGTGAGAAGGACGCGTGCGAAGTGGTGGTGGGGAACCTTCGTAGGCTCACAACTCGCGGCCGTTGTCGGGCTGAATGCGGCCTACGGTGTTATTGGCCAGGTGGGGGGTGTGTACGCGAGACCCGCGGATCGGAAAAAAGGCCTGGCGCGCGCCGCGATGGAGCTCCTCATGGAGGAGAGTCGGGAGCATCACCAGCTGGAGCGGCTCATCCTGTTCACAAATGAGGACAACCAGAGCGCGCGTCGGCTGTACGAGTCGCTCGGTTTCGAGGCGGGTGGCGCGTTCGGCCTCCTGCTCGGATCACGCCGCCCCCAGTCGTTGGCCCAGCCGCGTCACAAATGGGAAGGGCAGTCGGGCGAACGCTACACCTACGAGGTGTACACATGGCCGTTGCGGCTGAGTCCCGCGCCGGGGAATTTCATTTTCGCCGACAGCCTCGGGTCGGGGCACTGGCGGCCGCTGCAAATCGGAGAGTGCGCCGATCTGGCTACGCTTGCCGACCAGGAGCGATCGCGCAACTCGGGAGGCCGGCACGTCCCGAGTCACGTGCACGTCCGCGTCAACTTCAACCCGGCCGCTGTACGGCGGCGCGAGGTCAATGATCTCGCGGCCCGGTGGATGTCACCGGACCACGACTAGGAGCCTGTCTGAGTCATGCTCGCCTACTGCGGCCGTCTACTGCGCGCGCTTCGCGCGATCGCAGCCGGACCAGGGTGTTGCCTCGCGGCCCCACCCGTGCGACGCACGCGTCGCACCCCCAGATCGGCAGGTTTCTGCGATCGTTTCCCTTAAATAGGCCCCCGCTATTCGCGGGAAACGATCGCTGAAAGCTGGCGGCCGGCTAGGCCTCGATCTGGCTCGCCCTCGCTACGGCGATCATGACTCAGACAGGCTCCTGATCCGCGAAGGCGATCTGCTGCATCCGCCGGATCATGGCCCGGGCCTTTGCCGGCGGACAGGCGCGGGCTTGCTGAGTCAGGAACAAGGCACCGCGGACGTGCTCGGTCAGCGCCGCCACCAGGATGAGGGGTGCGTGGCGCTCGGCCAGATCCGGAAGCGCCGCCTGGATTTCGGCGGCGCACATGCGGACTTGTGCTTGATAGCGAGCTTGCTTCATTGGCAGGCCTCAGGAGTTCAATGTGATGACTATATACCGCAGAGCCCTACCTTAATCCTCTGCCGCGGCCTGGGCAACTGTTGCATTCAAAGCGTGTATCGCACCACCATGCGGGCCACTCGCGCGTGTTCGACGGACCAGTGCGCGAACCCCTGGCACACCTGCTTGGTCCCTTGACCTTCGGGACTCTCAACATACTTCTCCGCGAAGCGCGCCTGCCCCGACTCCTGGCCCGGCAACAGCCGATTGGTGCTCCAGGGCGCCTCGGAATCAACGGGCCGCGCGAAGAGTTGGACTTCAGACACCGTCGCGTTGTTTGGAATCGTGGCGCACAGGGTGATGGCGCTCGCTTCGGTTTCCGTGCACGAGGGCGCCGGGGGCGGCGCCGTCTCGGCCGTGACTCCCGGCGGTGAGGTCGCCCCGGGAGCGCTCACGACCAACGCGGGGCGGCAGGGTCCCACCGTCGCCATCACCGCAACGCCGTCGGTGCCCAGCTTGCGTAGCACCCCCGTCTCGATCTCGGCGCGCGCGCCAGCCTGGGTGATCTCGAGTTGGTTTTCGGTCCGGCTGACTTCGTCCAGCCGCGCTCGCAGCTCGTGTTCGAGCATGCCCTTGGCGACCCGCTCGTTTTCAGTGAGCCATTGGGAGAGTGAGAAGCCCGCGACCGCCGAGGCCCCGATCATGACGAAGAGGACGATGAACGGCGCGCGGCTCTTCTTCCGGCTAGCCGGCGATTGCGAGCGCGCGGCAAGCTCTCGCGCAATGGAGAACCTGAGTTGCAACAACGAGGCGGAAAGCGTCGCGGTCGCGGCGATGATGGCTGCAAGAATTGAGTCGGACATGTTGTTCCCTTTTGCAGCGTAACGCTAGCACGAGCAGCCAATCCAGCGTCGGCGTGCCGCCGCCACAGAAGCCGAAATTGCGATGAAGGTCACAGGGGGCGCCCGGACCGGCCGGCGGACGCGTGAGGATTTTTCCAGTGCGTGGACTATGGCCCGAAGGGGTGTCGCCTCGTTGCGACGAGCCGGTCGTGCGACAATAGTCCTCTT
>DATMQL010000329.1:0-6607 GCA_035566815.1 Steroidobacteraceae bacterium
GCACCGGGATTTCGGCGGGTACCGTATCGCGCTCCGGGCTGATCACAATAACCTGGTGCACCGTCTGCGCGTTTCCCGCGGCCGCCAGCACCGCTGTCAGCATGGATCTCACCAGATCGATACGCTCCGGCGGCGCGAGCACGTCCGCGAGCCGGGTCTTGCAGCGAGCACGCTCCTTGACCGCAATCAGCGCGCATGCGCCCCGACGGCGCGTCAGATCACCTAGCACGGTTAAGCTCATCCACGCCTCCAGTTCAGCTCCAGAATACTCAGGCGAGTCATGCTCGGCCAGCCTCCTGCTCGGCGGCCGGCCGCTCTCGATCTAGCTGTGTGGCGCCAGCACGCTCAGCAAACGCTCATTCGGCCGGCCGTCCGCGCCGATCGCCTGCACGCAGACATGATCCGCACCTGCCTGCCAATGCTCGTCGATCCGTTTACGAATCGCTTTTTCGTCGCCCCAGGCGACGACCGCGTCGACCAATCGGTCCGAGCCTCCTCCGGCAAAGTCCGGGTCCGAGAAACCCAGGCGCCGCCAGTTATTCACATAGTTTGGCAGACCCATATACATCTCCAGGAACTGACGGGCCAGGGCACGCGCCTGGCTCCCGTCAGTTTCCAGGATCGCCGCCTGCTCGACGCAGAGAAGTTTGTTCGCTCCAAGAATTTCGCGGGCCTCACGGGTATGCTCCGGAGGAACGTTATACGGGTGGGCGCCGTCCGTACGCTCGCTGGCAAGCTCCAGCATCTTGGGCCCGAGCGCGGCCAGGACCGTCTGCGGCGGTGACTGAGGCGCTACGGATTTGTAAGGCGCGGCGGCCATCCCCTCCAGATAGGCGCGCATCGTGGCGACCGGCTTGCCGTATTCATGCTGTCGCATGTCCTTCACCAAGGGGATGTGCGAGACGCCCAGCCCGAGCAGGAATCTGTCGCCCGATTGCTCGTTGAGCCCTTTTTGCGCCGCTGCCGCTGCAAACGAGTCACGCGCGTAGATGTTGGCAATTCCGCTCGCAACAATGAGACGAGTCGTGTTGGCCAGGAGCCATGCGGAGGCTGAAAATACCTCGCGGCCCACGGCCTCCGGAGTCCACAGGGCTCCATAGCCCCACGCTTCCACGCGTTTCGCGAAAGCGGCGCCTTCCGCCGCCGAAAGGCCGTCAGTGGCGGCCCAGACGCCGAGATTCGTCAGTCTCATGGGAGGCTCCAGGAAAGCGGGTGAGTCCACAGATTATCGCAGTGACACTTGAAGGAAGTTCGACGTCGCGCTTCTAATTCCGCCGCGAGTGCCCGGCTACGGCTCAAGCCCCGGTGCCGAGTCAGGCTCAGTAAAGTACGCGCCGAGTGCTATCTTCGGCGATATCTATTTCGAGGTATGAGCTATGGACGTGGAAGCCAAAAGGCCACCCATGAGCGAGGTCTGGACACAATTGGAAGGGCGTGTCGTCAATGGAACCTTTCCATTGCACCGCTGTCTCGGCAGCTCCGATCACAGCGGCGTATTCCTCACCGAGTACGCCCCGCAAAATCTTCCCCGCGCCGCCCTCAAGCTGGTTCCAGCCATCCCCACGTTGGCCGAATCACAGCTTTCGCACTGGCATGCCGCCGCGGTCTTGCATCCCCACCTGATCCGGCTGTTCGAAGCTGGCCGTTGCCAGTTCGGTGGGTTGCATTACCTCTATGTGGTGATGGAGTACGCCGAGCAGAATCTCGGCCAGTTGCTTCAGCACCGCCCGCTGAGCGAAGTCGAAGTGCGCGAAATGTTGCCGCTGACCTTGGACGCGCTGGGATTTTTACACTCGAAGGACCTGGTGCAGGGCCAGCTGAAGCCATCCAACATCCTGGTGATCGACAACCAACTCAAGCTGGCGAGCGACACCATCCGTCCCGCCGGCGAAGCGACTGCCAGCATCGGCTCGTTGTCCATGTATAACCCTCCGGAGGCCCGGGACGGTAGCTGCTCGACTTCCGGTGACGTTTGGGCACTGGGTGTCACCCTTTGCCAGGCCCTGACTCAACGGCCTCCTTCCAGGTCCGGCGAGCGCGGCGCGATTGTAGTGTTGCCGACGGACTTTCCGGTGACATTCATTGACATCGTGCGGCGCTGCCTGGCTCGCAACCCGGCGCAACGGCCCAGCGTCGCCGACCTCCAGGGTTGGCTCAAGCGGGGAACCACGCAACCCGCCGTTGCGACTCCTCCACCTGCCGATGTCGCGAAACCTGCCGCGGAAACTCCCACTCGCCTGGTGGTCCGCGCAGTGCTGAACTCCGAGGCGCGCGCGGAAGTCACTCCCGAACGGAAGTCTGCCGCTGTGCGGGTGGCGGCTGTGGTGGCGATACTGGCGATCGTTGGGCTCGGTGTTTACTGGTTCATGAGTCGTTCCAACACGGATGCCTCCCTCACTGAGACGGCCTCTACCGCCGCTGCAACAGTCGGCGCGCAGCCGGCGGTACCGCCCGCGCAGCTCCCGCCACCTGCTTCCGCAGAATCCAACGACCATGCGCCGCCGACTCGTGCGCCGCACAACCATTCCAGGTCTGGCGGCGCCGAGCCGGGCCTGCCATCCGCGGTGCTGCACGAAGAGATCCCCACGGTCCCACTAAGCGCCCGACAAACCATTCACGGACGAGTGAAAGTGACGGTGCGCGTAACCGTCGACAGGTCAGGCACCGTCATCAGTGACGTGCTGGAGAATCCCGGCCCCAGCAAATATTTCGCGCGCATCGCCGGCGCAGCCGCGAGCAAATGGAAATTCGTCCCCGCCGCCGACGGTCACGCCTCCCGACAGTGGTTGGTGCAGTTCGAGTTTTCCCGTGACGGAACGAAGGCACACGCCGTGACTCGCAACTGACATCCGGCCATTCCGTTCTGAGCTCATAACGAAAAAATGCACTAGACCGATTTCACATTCCGCGTAACAAACCAGTTGACACCCCGCGAGGGATCTCTATGCTTCGCGGCGGGCCATCCGCTCCCAACGGCGGACGTCCATCTGTAAGGATGGGAGTACAAACTGATGACACGCGTTCCGATGCCGGGCACCCGTCCGGCCGATCCTCGATTCTCTTCGGGTCCGACCAAAAAGCGTCCGGGCTGGAGTCTGCAGGCACTCAACGGTGCCTTGCTAGGGCGCTCACACCGCTCGAAACCCGGAAAAGCCAAACTCAAAGAAGCCATTGATCTCACCCGCACCCTGTTAGGTGTGCCGGCTGATTTCAAGATTGCCATTGTTCCCGCGTCCGACACCGGCGCGGTCGAAATGGTGTTGTGGTCGGTGCTGGGCGCGCGCCCGGTCGACGTCTTTGCCTGGGAAAGCTTCGGCGAAGAGTGGGTGACCGATGCGGCCGAGCAATTGAAGCTCGAAGATTGCCGTATCCATGTCGGCCGTCCCTACGGCACGCTGCCGGACCTGTCGCTGGCGCGCAAAAATGCCGACATCGTGTTCACGCAGAATGGCACGACTTCGGGCGCGAAGATCCCCAATTTTGACTGGATTCCCGCGGACCGCGCCGGCCTCGCCATCAACGACGCAACCAGCGGCGCCTTCGCGCAGCCGATCGAGTGGTCGAAGTGCGACGTAGTCACCTACTCCTGGCAGAAGGTGCTGGGTGGCGAAGCGGCTCACGGCATGTTGATTCTCTCGCCCCGCGCGGTGGCTCGCCTGGAAAGTTACACGCCGCCGCGGCCGCTGCCGAAGATTTTCCGTATGACCCGCAAGGGCAAACTCGACCAGGAGCTGTTCGAGGGTGCGACCATCAACACGCCGTCGCTACTGGCGACCGAGGATTACCTGGACGCCTTGAAATGGGCGCAGGGAATCGGCGGCCTGCCGGCGCTCCAGGCTCGCGCCAATGCCAACGCCAAAGTCCTGGCGGACTGGGTCGCCCGGACGCCTTGGGTGGACTTCCTGGCACCTGTGGTGGCGACTCGCAGCAACACCGGTGTTTGCTTAAAAGTGGTCGACGAGCGCGTGAGCTCGTTGCCCGAGGCCGGCCAGGCGGAATTTGCCAAGAATCTGGCCGCGATCCTGGAGAAGGAGGGTGTCGCGCTCGATGCGGCATCCTATCGGTCGGCACCGCCGGGGTTGCGCATCTGGTGTGGAGCTACCGTGGAGCAGAGCGACCTGCAAGCCCTGACACCGTGGCTCGAATGGGCCTTCGCCACCTGTGTGGCGCAGTTGCAGACAGCCGGATAAGGATGTCCTCATGCCTAAAATACTCATTGCCGATGAGCTGAGCCCGAGAGCGCTCGATATCTTTCGCAGCCGTGGCCTCGAAGTTGACGTCAACGTCGGGCTGAAGAAGCCCGACCTGCTGAAAATCATCCCGGCCTACGACGGCCTGGCGGTACGCTCGGCCACCAAGGCCGACAAGGACGTCATTGCCGCTGCCCGGAATCTGAAGGTGATCGGTCGCGCCGGCATCGGTGTGGATAACATCGATATTCCGGCGGCCACCGCACGCGGCATCGTGGTCATGAATACGCCGTTCGGCAACTCGATCACGACCGCCGAGCACGCTATCGCGCTGTTGTTTGCCGCCGCGCGCCAGATCGGCGCGGCAGATGTCTCCACCCAGGCCGGGAAATGGGAAAAGAACCGGTTCATGGGGGTGGAGTTGTATGCCAAGACCCTGGGACTGATCGGTTGCGGCAACATCGGCGCCCTGGTGGCCGAGCGCGCGCTGGCGCTCAAAATGAAGGTCATCGCCTACGATCCGTTCCTGTCAGCCGAGCGTGCGGTGAAGCTCGGGGTTGAGAAGGTGGAGTTGGAGGATCTCCTTGCACGCTCCGATGTCATCTCCCTGCATACGCCGCTGACCGACAAGACGCGCAACATCCTCTCCGCCGAGGCCATCTCGAAGACCAGGAAAGGCGTCATCATCGTCAACGCCGCGCGTGGCGGCCTCGTCGATGAGACAGCATTGCGCGCCGCCCTGGAAAATGGGCAGGTCGCCGCGGCGGGCTTCGATGTATTCATTACGGAGCCTGCCAGGGAAAACGTGCTGTTCGGCGCCCCTAATTTCGTGGCCACCCCGCACCTCGGGGCCAGCACGAACGAAGCGCAGGAAAACGTGGCCCTCCAGGTTGCCGAGCAGATGTCGGACTTCCTGTTGTCCGGCGCCGTGACCAACGCACTCAACATGGCGTCGATCACTGCCGAGGAAGCGCCTCGTCTGAAGCCCTTTAGTGCGCTCATCGAGAAACTGGGCTCGTTCGCCGGCCAGGTCGCCGACGACGGCCTCGAGGCAGTGGAGATCGAATATGAGGGTGACGTCGCACACCTGAACACCCGGCCACTCACCGCGATCGCGCTGGCCTCCCTGATGCGACCGTTGATGCCTGACGTGAACATGGTGTCCGCTCCGGACGTGCTCAAGCAGAAGGGCACCCCGCTCACAGAGTCTAAGCGCGAAACATCCCCTATCTACGGGTCGCTGATCCGGATCAGAGTCCTCACCGGCGGTAGCTGGCGTACTTTGGCTGGTGTGGTGAACGCCGGGTCCGCGAAGATCGTGGAGGTGAAGGGAATGCCCCTGGAGGCGGACTTCCATCCGGTCATGCTCTTCATCAACAACCAGGACAAGCCGGGCTTCATCGGCGCACTCGGCACGATGTTGGGCGAAGCCAATATCAACATCGCGACATTTCACCTGGGCCGCCAGTCGGAGGGCCGCGATGCCATCGCCATCGTCGGTGTGGACCAGGTAGTTCCGGAGGGCCTCCAGCAGGCACTGCGGGAATTGTCACACGTGCGGTATGTGAAGGTGCTGCGCTTCTGACTCGAGCTGCTGCGGCACGTTGACCGGTCTATCCGCCACGATGCCGGCCCGTGCCCCGGCGCCCGACCTCTACCAGGGCGCCGGCTTGTAGTCCTTCAGAAACTGCCCCCAGGCGTGTGTTCCCGTGAGTCGGCCCACAAAAATCGGGTCGACGATCCGTGCGGCGCCATCGATGATGTCCAACGGTGGCGAGAACCCTTCCTCCGCCTTCCTGGCCGCGTGGACCGCAGGGTCCTCGTCCGTTACCCACCCCGTGTCCACGGCATTCATATGAATGCCGTCCTTCACGAAGTCGGGGGCGCTCGTTCGCGTCATCATGTTGAGCGCGGCTTTGGCCATGTTCGTATGCGGGTGCTTGTCGGTTTTGGTCGCCCGATAAAACTGCCCCTCCATCGCGCTGACGTTGACGACATGCTTGTGGGCCCCCGCGGTGCCTACCATGAGCGGCTTCAGGCGAGCGTTCAGAATGTAAGGCGCAATCGCGTTCACGAGTTGCACCTCCAGAAGCTCCGGCGTCTCGACCTCATGCATGCGCAGCCGCCAGCTATTGATCTGACGCAAATCGACCTGTTGCCGATCCTCGTCGTAACGATCAGTCGGGAATAGCGCCTCGCTGTCGCGAAAGTCTTCATCGAGATAGCGCCGCTGCGACAGCGCGGCGCTGTGCAGAAGCCCCTCGCCGTGCCCCCGTGCTGTCGCGGTGACGAGCGCGCCAACGCCTTGCGCCTGCATTCCCTCCAGGCTTCGCCGCAGTTCGTCGTGACTCGCAAGCGGACCCCGCAGGGCCTGCGGAAGTGACGTAAGAGATTCCGACTCCCTGGCAAGGAGATGT
>DATMQL010000330.1:0-12085 GCA_035566815.1 Steroidobacteraceae bacterium
GAAAGTGCGCCCGGGCGACATGGGCTTTGACGTCATCCATATGAACCTGCACAAGACCTTCTCGACGCCGCATGGTGGCGGGGGGCCGGGCGCCGGGGCGGTGGGTGTGGGAGCGCGGCTGCAACCCTTCCTGCCGATTCCGATTGTGGGGAAGGGTGCGACGTGTACGTCGCACGGGGGAGGCCGCGAGGCCGAGCCCCGGGCGGACGGCGAGCGCGCAATGCGCGCGCAGCCGGACGGCGAAAGGTACCGCTGGCTGACGGAGAAGGACCTGCCGCAGTCCATTGGCCGCCTGTCGGCTTTCATGGGCAACGCGGGGGTGCTCCTGCGCGCCTACATCTATATGCGCATGCTCGGCCGGGAGGGGATGAGCCGGGTTGGGGAGTACGCCACACTCAATGCGAACTACCTGCTGGCCCTGCTGCGGGCGCGGGGATTCGAGCCGGCATACCCCACCCGCCGGGCCAGTCACGAGTTCATCATTACCCTGAAAAAGCAGGCCCGGGAGCTCGAGGTGACCGCCATGGACTTCGCCAAGCGGTTGCTCGACCATGGGTTTCATGCCCCGACGACCTACTTCCCACTACTGGTGCCCGAATGTCTGCTGATCGAGCCGACCGAGACCGAGGGCAAGGACACGCTGGACGCCTTCGTCGCAGCCATGGCACAGATCCAGGCGGAGGCCGAACAAGAACCCGAGCGCGTGACGAGCGCACCGCATACCATGCCGGTGCGCCGCCTGGACGACGTCCGGGCGGCCAAGCAATTGGATCTCACATGGAAGCCGACAGCGCAGCAATAGACCGTTACAAACCCCGGGGCGTCACCCGGGTCATCCGGGCCCTGAGCTCCAGTATCAAGGGCCTGACGGGCGCTTTCCGCGACGAGGCCGCCTTCCGGCAGGAACTTGCGTTGGCCCTGCTCGTCATACCTCTGGGCCTATGGCTCGGACACAGCGGAGTGGAACGTGCCCTGCTGATCGGCCCGGTGCTGTTGATTCTGATCGTGGAGCTCATCAACAGCGCGATCGAGGCGACCGTGGACCGCATCGGACTCGAGCGCCACGTGCTCGCGGGCCTTGCCAAAGATATCGGCTCGGCCGCCGTGTTCATGTCTTTCATACTGCTGGGCACCGTCTGGCTGCTCGTTCTGCTCGGCCGCTAACCAGTTGAATGAACGAAGAGCATCTTCACCCGGCGCGTAGCGCCGCTATATGTAGCGGGTCGCCTCGACCCGCAGGAAAGTTGGGCGAAGCCCTGAACCAGTTGGGCGTAGCCCTAAACAAGAGGATCGTGATGCGACCTGAGAGAGTGCTTTGGTTGTGTCTGCTTGTCTGCGTTGCCTCCGTCAGCGTGGGCCGCGACCCGCCCACCGCTTCTACGACGGCGGTGCAGCAGCCCCCGCCTCCACAACAGGGGCCGTCACAGCCGTTGCCCGCGCAGGTACCCCCGATGCTCCCGCCTGGCTCCGGGCAGCAGGCCGCGCAGATGGCGCAACAGGCCGCCGCGGTCGAAGGCAATCCCGACTGGGCGGTGACTCTCGAGCGGATCGCGAGCAGTGTCGTCTCGATCGATATCGATGCGACCCGCGCCTTCGACACGGAGTGGAATGCCACCGCGCAGGCGACCGGGTTCGTGGTCGACGCCGAGCGGGGCTTGATCCTGACCAACCGTCACGTCGTCACCCCCGGACCGGTTACCGCGGAGGCCACGTTCCTCAACCGCGAGGAAGTGCAGCTCTACCCCGTCTATCGCGATCCGGTGCATGACTTCGGTTTCTATCGCTACGATCCGAGCAAGCTGCACTTCATCAAGCCGAAGGCCCTGCCGCTGTATCCCGAGGGCGCGCAGATTGGCCGGGAGATCCGTGTCGTCGGCAACAACGCGGGGGAGCAACTCTCGATTCTGGCGGGGACCCTGGCCCGTCTCGACCGTGACGCTCCCGAGTACGGCATCGGCAAGTACAACGACTTCAACACCTTCTACTTCCAGGCGGCCTCCGGTACGTCCGGCGGCTCTTCGGGCTCACCGGTCATCGATATTCGCGGGAGGGTAGTCGCGCTCAACGCCGGTGGAGCGAACGGCAATGCTTCGAGCTTCTATCTGCCGCTGACGCGCGTCCGGCGCGCGCTCGAGGCGATTCAACAGGGCAAGCCCGTCACCCGAGGTACGCTGGACACCGTTTTCAACTACACGCCGTTCGACGAGCTCAAACGCCTCGGACTGACGAGCAGCACCGAGACCTCGGTGCGCAAGGCCTTTCCGCAGTACACCGGTATGTTGGTGGTGACCGGAGTGTTGCCCGGTTCCCCGAGTGAGAACGTGCTGCAGCCCGGCGATATCCTGGTGAAGGTGAACGGCCACTACGTCACGCAATTCGATCCGCTCGACGATGTGGTCGACGGGTCGGTCGGGCAGCAGGTGACGCTCGATCTCGAGCGCGGTGGCAAGCCGGTTTCGGCGAAGCTGCCGGTCGGCGATTTGCATGCCATTACGCCCAGCGCTTACGCGGAGTTTGGCGACGCGGTCGTGAACACCCTGTCGTATCAACAGGCGCGGCATTTCAACGTGCCGGCGCGGGGGGTCTATGTGGCCAACCCCGGCTATGTGTTCGGAGCCGCCGGAATTCCGCGCGGCGCCGTGATCACCATGATGGACTCGAAGCGGATCGATACGCTGCACGACTTCGAAGCCGGCGTTGCGGCGCTCGGGGACGGCGATCACGCCACGGTGCGCTATATCACCATCGATGACCCCAATGGCAGCAATCTGCGCTCCATTCGCATGGACCGGCTCTGGTTCCCGGCCCGGCATTGCGAGCGGGACGACAACCAGGGAGTGTGGCCCTGCAAGGACCTGCCGCCGGGTCCGACCCCGAAAGAGCGCCCCGTCAACTCGACGGAGTTCCCGAAGTACAAGGATGCGCGCCTCACAGCGCTGGCTCCTTCGCTCGTCGCGGTGACTTTCGACATGCCGTATTCGGTGTCTGGTATCACCGAGCGTAACTACCACGGCACCGGCCTCATCGTGGACGCGGAGCGCGGTCTCGTCGTAGTCGACCGCAACACCGTTCCTGTGTCCGTCGGTAACGTCACGATCACGTTCGCCGGCACCGTTGAGGTCCCGGGGCATGTGGTCTACATCCACCCCATCCACAATCTTGCGGTCGTCGCCTACGATCCGAAGCTCATCGGTGCAACACCTGTGAAGTCCGCGAAGCTCACTCCGAGTGAGCTGTCGGCGGGCGAGTCGGTGTGGGTCGTGGGGTTGGGCGCGGACAGCCAGATGCACTCGCGTAACACCGAAATCGCGAGCATCGATCCGCTCGAGTTGCCGCTGTCCCGCACGATGCGCTTCCGTGACAGCAACATCGAAGTGGCGCAACTGGTCAACCCCCCGCTCGAGTTCGACGGCGTGTTGGCCGACAAGTCGGGCAACGTGCTCGGGCTGTGGTCGAGCTTTGCCTATGAGAGCGGGCGGGAAGTTGCGCAGGATAACCGCGGCGTGCCGATCGATCTCGTGGCGGCCATGCTCGATCACGTGCGCACGGATCGTCCGCTGCATTCACTCGAGACCGAGCTCACCGTGCAGCCTCTCGCGAGTGCCCAGGAAATCGGGCTATCGGGGGACTGGGTGCGCAAGCTGGCGCAGCAGAATCCGATTTCGCGGCAAGCACTTACCGTCGTGCGCCTGGTGGGTGGTTCACCGGCGTCGAGCCTGCTGCAGCAGGGCGATCTTTTGCTGGCCATCGACGGCAAAGTCGTCACGCGCTTCAAGGATGTGGAGAGTGCAGTCGCCGACAGGGCACAGGTCGACGTGACCGTCTGGCGTGGCAAGGGCGAGATGACCGTCAGGGTGCCCACGGCGGAATTGCCGGGGACCGATATCGAGCGGATCGTCGAGTGGGGCGGAGCTACCCTGCAGGCACCTCATCGGGCTATGTCAGCGCAACGTGGCATTCCGCCGATTGGCGTCTATGTTGGTTATTTTGCGTACGGCTCGCCGGCGACGCGCTACGGACTCTATCCGGGCCGCCGGATCGTCGAGGTTGACGGTATACCGACCCCGGATCTTGACGCGTTTCTCGGCGTCGTCACCGGGCGGCCGGATCGTGCCTCGCTACGTTTGAAGACGATCACCTGGAACAATGCACCCGAGGTGATCACGCTGAAGCTCGACAAACACTACTGGCCCGCCTATGAGTTGGTTCACACGTCGACCGGGTGGGTGCGGCGCGCGCTGGAATAAGCCCGCGCGTTGGTGGGCCGTGAGGGCCGTATTGGAGCAGCCCGCGTGACCGAGCGGCGACCGAGCGGTCAGCGAGGGAACCCCCAGCGGGGGCAGCGAGGAAATCCCCAGCGGGGGACAACACGATCTGTTTGGAGGGCCGCCGCGCAACGCGGAGCTCGTGCGGGCGGTAGTGCCTGCCGCGGAAGTTCTGCAGGTTGCGCAGCGGCTGCCCAAGAGCGTGCATTTCGGCACTTCCAGCTGGTCATTCCCCGGCTGGGTCGGGATTGTCTACGCGCAGCTCTACGGAGTCTCGCTACTCGCCCGGCATGGTCTGGCCGCGTATTCGCGCCACCCTCTGCTGAACGCTGTGAACCTCGACAGTGCGTTCTACCGAGTGCCGACCGTCGAGCGGCTCGCGGCTTTCGCGGCCGACGTCCCCGACAACTTTCGCTTCATGGTGAAGGCCTACGCGGGTCTCACAGCCATGCCCGACAGCTCGATGGCCCTCAAACGCCGCGTCGAGCCCGTATTTCTCGACGCGGCATTCGCCGCTCGACAGGTGGTCAAGCCGCTGATGGAAGGTCTCGGCGCCAAGCTGGGTGCGATCCTCTTCCAGTTTTCACCCCTCGGGCCACGCTATACGCGTGCACCCAATGCGTTCGTTGCAAGATTAGGTGAATTTTTATCCGCGCTCCCCGCGGGCCCGACCTATGCGGTGGAGCTTCGCGATCCGGAAATCCTGGGTTCGGAGTATGAAGGCGCATTGGGGGCCACCGGTGCAGTGCACTGCTCGACCGTCCATTCGCGCATGCCCCGCGTTGATCGCCAGGTGTCGGCGACGCTTCCAGGGCCGCTGCTGATTCGCTGGATGCTGCGCGCGGGCGATGATTACGAAAGAGCTGGGGCGCGTTACGCGCCTTTTGACAGGCTCCAGGAGCCCGACAAGCTCAACCGTGACTGTGTTGCAGCAATGATACGCACAGGTTTGTCGGCGGGACGCGACGTCCACGTGATCGCTGCGAACAACGCTGAGGGCTCGGCGCCGCTGACGCTACTCGAGCTGGCTAAGACAATCGTCACGAATTAGAAGCTTCATACGAAGCTACGGTCGTAAGCTGCCCGCAGCTTGCTAGAATTCACATCACTATGGTCCGCGTCGTCAGAGCAACCCAAGTCGAGATCGAGACAGCCGTGCAGGCACTGCGCGACGGCGAGCTCGTGGCCTTTCCGACCGAGACGGTCTATGGGTTGGGCGCGAACGCGCAGAACCCTGCTGCAGTCCGAAAGATTTTTGAGGCTAAGGGGCGGCCGACGACCCACCCCGTCATCGTTCATTTGGATAGCCCTCGCTTCCTGCATCGCTGGGTGCGCGAGGTGCCGGAGACGGCGACGAAGCTGGCGGAGCGCTTCTGGCCCGGCCCGCTCACGATGGTGATGGCGAGAGCGGCGAACGTTCACGATATCGTCACCGGAGGCCAGGACACGGTCGCGATTCGCGTGCCGTCACATCCCATGGCGCAACAGCTGCTCACCGCGTTTGGTGGTGGCATTGCCGCTCCTTCGGCGAATCGCTACGGAAAACTTTCCCCGACTCGCGCCGAGCACGTGCGTGAGGAGCTGGGAGACGTCGTGAAGGTGATTCTCGACGGCGGCGAGTGCCAGATCGGGCTCGAATCCACGATCGTCTCCTTCGAGGGCCAGAGCGTGCGCCTGCTGCGCCCCGGTGGTGTCACCGCTGCGCAGATCAGACAGGTGGTTGGCGAGTTGTTGATTGGCGCGGATCTCGAGTCACCCCGCGTCCCCGGGGGCACGCCGTCGCACTATGCGCCGACGACTCCGATGGCGATCGTGCCTTCCGGCGAGATCGACGCGCATGCCGCCGCGCTCTCCGAGGGCGGCCGCCGGGTTGCCGTATTAGCGCAGCGGCTACCGCTGAAATCGCACAAGTACGTCACTTGGATCAATGCGGGACGCCGCCCCGAGCAGTACGGACATGATCTGTACGCGAACCTGCGGACACTGGATAAGGCGGGCTGCCAGCAGATCCTGGTACAGGATGTCCCGGAAGGTGAAGCCTGGGACGCGATTCGCGACCGGTTGCGGCGGGCCGCGACCAGCGTCAGCGAAAGCGACGACAGTGGCGCGATGGCGGTTTTGCCGTAAACTCATAACATTCGGCACGTACTCTCACACAGGGTCAGGTCCCTTCATGGACCTGGCCTGTTTTTTTATGGGCTGAAAGTCGCCCTTGGCGCTTTCAGCGAGCACGCCTAGAGCGTTTTCGCGCCGCGGGCTGGGCGCCCCCGGCAAAAAGCGTGGTTTTTGCCCGCGAAAAGCGTGCCGGTTGCGCGCTAGGGAATCATTTCTGTAGTTATCGATGCACATGATCAAAAGCTCTGCTCGCCGCACACGGTTCATCGATCCGTTCCAGCCCGCGGAAATCCGCCGGCTGGTGAAGGAGTTCGGCTCGCCGCTCCTGATTCTCGACTGCGAGCGGGTGCGCGTGCAGTACCGGAAGCTGCGCAAGGCATTGCCGGGTGTTGATCTGCACTATGCGTTGAAGCCGATGCCTCACCCTTCGGTCGTGAATACGATTGTTGCGGAAGGTGGGTATCTCGATCTCGCCACCACGGGCGAAGTGCATCTCGTGGAGCGCCTGGGTGTGGCGCCGGAGTGCTGCATCCACACCCATCCCATCAAGCGAGAGCAGGATATCGTCAACGCCATCAAGTTCGGGGTGCGCACGTTTGTTGCTGACAATCCCGATGAGGTGCGGAAGTTCGCTCGGCACACGGCGGATGCGGAGTTGTTGTTGCGGGTGTCGTTCCGATCTCCCGGGGCGGTGTGCGACCTGTCCCGCAAGTTCGGTTGTGATCCCGAGGATCTGTTGGCGCTCGCGCGTCTCGCGGCGGACCTGGGCATCAGTGTGCGCGGTCTGTCGTTTCACGTCGGCTCACAGGCGATGGACTCCGCCAAGCACGTGGAGGCGCTGCAGGCCTGCACGAAGCTCATGGCCGCCGCTCGCAAGGAAAAACTGGGGACGTTCGATACTCTCGACATCGGTGGTGGGTTCCCCATCGACTATGCGCAGCCGGTGCAGGACATCAGCCGCTTCTGTGCGCCGCTGCGCGCGGCACTCGCAAAGCTTCCGAAGCGCGTGCGGGTCATTGCCGAGCCGGGGCGCTTCATCGCCGGGCCGTCGGCTCTCGGAGTAGCGTCCGTAATGGGCCGGGCACGGCGCGAGGGACACTGGTGGTACTACCTCGACGACGGACTCTACGGGTCCTATAGCGGCCAGCTTTTCGATCACGCGCGCTACCCGGTCGAGACGATGCGCGACAGCGATGAGCGGCTGCCGTCGGTGTTGGCCGGACCCACTTGCGACAGCATCGACGTGATTGCCGAGAACCTGATGTTGCCCGAGCTCAAGGCCGGGGATCTCATTGTGGGCCGGGCGATGGGTGCTTACACGTGGGCAAGCGCCTCCGAATTCAACTTCTTCCCGAAGGCCACCGTTGTGACGGTGAATGCCAAGGCGGGAGACATGGGGAGTGTGGTTCCGGTATGAGCGGTGGCCCGTGGACGCGTCGGCGTTGCGCTCTGCTGGGTTTGAGTGCGCTCGCTGGTGCACTGGTGAGTGCGTCCACGCGTGTTTCCGCCGCCGCAGGTTCGCGGCGTTGGATCGAGCTCAAGAATCTCCACACGGGTGAGGTCCTGAAGGCCACATTCGACCGTGACGCCGGTCCGGATCCCGAGACCCTGGCGAAGCTGCAACATCAGCTCCGTGACTATCGCATTAACGAGGAGCACGCCATGGATGCCGCTCTTTACGGGCTCCTGAGTGATCTCGCGGAGGTTACCGGGCATGAGGCGCGTTACGAGGTGATCTCGGGGTACCGGTCGCCGCGAACGAATGCGAAGTTGCATGCGGAAGGGCACGGTGTGGCGGAGCACAGTCTCCACATGGAAGGCCGCGCCATCGATGTGCGCCTGTTGGGATGTGACCTCGAAACGTTCCGGGATGCGGCTCTCAAGGCCGGCAGGGGCGGGGTGGGCTACTACCCGAGCTCGAATTTCGTGCACATCGACACGGGACGGGTGCGGAGGTGGACGGGGCGATAGAGGGAGCACTGGCGCACTGCGGGCATTGTCGGTGGAATGCTAAGCTCAGGGAAATGAAGAGCGAAAACCGCATCGAGCCGGATACCGTCATTCATACCCAGGTCGCCGCGGCCCGTGATGGGCGCGACCCCCGGGTGATCGCAAGGCTGTATTCGGGCTGGGCCGTGTTCGGGGAGAAGCAGTTTGTGCGTGGGTATGCCCTGCTGCTGCCCGATCCGGTGGTCCCGACGTTGAATGCGCTGGGTGCGCAGGAGCGCACGGGGTTTCTGCTCGATATGGCTCGCCTGGGCGATGCACTGCTGAAAGTGACCGGGGCTATCCGGATCAACTACGCCATCTTCGGGAATGTCGAGCCCGCGCTACATGCTCACGTCATTCCGCGCTATGCGGACGAGGTGGAGAAGCTCCGCACGTCGCAGCCGTGGGCCTACGACTGGGAGGCGGCGCCGAGTTTCGATCGAGCGGCCTACCAGGAACTGGCCGAATCGTTGCGTCGTGAGTTGACGCGGATGGGTGTGACGAAGCCGATGCGGTTTGATCCCGGGGCTAACGCCGGGGGATGACGGCCGCCGGAGAGTAACGGTGTCGGGCAGGGGCGCGGGCAGTTGCCGACGCCGCCAGTGACTGACGGCGTCGGCGCTATGGAGAGTCTTCGCTTACTTCTGCTGCGGGGGCGGCGGCGCGACTGAGGGGTGACCCTGTGGTGGCGCGGCTGCGGCCGGCGGGGCGATGCTCACGAGCTCCACATCGAACACCAGCAATGAGCCGGGCGGAATCGTGGGCGGGGAGTCGAGGTCATACGCCAGCTTCGGCGGAATCCACAGCTGGAATTTCGCACCCGGCTTCATCAGCACCAGCGCTTCCTGCCAGCCCGGAATGACGCCGTTCACCGGGAATTTCGCGGGCCCACCGTGCTTCGCAGAGGCATCGAATTCCGTGCCGTCGAGCAGCTTGCCGCTGTAGTTCACGGATACCTGGTCGGTCGGCTTCGGGTTTTCACCCGTTCCGGGTGAAAGCACCTTGTACTGCAGGCCGCTCGCCGTGGTGATCACGTCCTTCTTCTTGCCGTTCTCGGCAAGGAAGGCGGCCGCGGCGGCGTGGTTGGGCTCGGCCGCGGAGGTCCGCGCGCCCTGGATCAGGGCCATGATCTTGGTCTGATATTCCTGCGACATCTGCACTTTGCCGCCGAGGGAGTCACGGATGCCCTGGGAGATCTGCTCGACGGAGACCGCGGTGGGGCTGACTTTGGCGCGCCGCAGGTTTTCACCTACCGAGACGCCGATGGCGTAGCTGCCCTGATTTTTCGGTGACGTGTCGGCTGCACCGGCAGGCGCTTTGGCGGCCGGCTTCTTGGCGGCGGGAGCGCCTGCTGCCGGCGCGGCTGCCGTTGTGGCCGGGGCGGCAGAAGCGGGCTTGGAAGCCGCCGCGTTCTGGGCATTCGCCAGGGCCGCACCCGTGAGGAGCGCTGCAACGGCCAGGCCGTTGACGGCTCGTCCCGTGACAGTCAGGAAATTAGGGCGTCGTTCCATCGGCGATGTGTTCTCGGGCGAACCAACAGCAGAGTTCATTGGGCACCTTGGCGCTTACGGGCCGTGTACGGCACGGCTTATAGACCGTAGCGGGGGCGACAGTTTCTACTATCGGGGCGGGTTATGCTGACTTTTTTGCCCGGTAATATGGCATGTGCGGGCGATTCGTCGCGAAACGGCGACTCGCGGGGAACGAGGGATCGGAGGGTGGGGCTGCAATGCTTGTGCAACAGCGGGGCTGTAGTGGGAAAGTGGATGGGCCATCCAACGGTAGAAGAGCGTGCCACCGGCGCTCGCTGCGGCGCGTTGCGCGCTCACTCGGGCTATGAGTAAAGGCTAGGTTGTGTTGTTCCTCCAGCAACTTTGCAGAAGCTTTCACGAAGGCGGTCGTGTTCATCGTGTCCTCGATCATGCCGACGCGCGCATCGGGAAGGGCGAGGCGGTTGCGGTCATCGGGCGCAGTGGGTCGGGTAAATCGACCCTGCTGAATGTCATCAGCGGGATCGATCGCGCTGACAGTGGAACTGTGGAGTTCGATGGGCGTGACATCACGGCGCTCGCCGAGCCTGCCCGGACCTTGTTTCGGCGTGCCCATGTGGGTTTCGTCTACCAGTTCTTCAATCTCATTCCGACGCTCGATGTCGAGGAGAACGTGCGCCTCGTGCTCGAGCTCAACGGAGTTCGCGGCGCGGCTGCGCGGCAGAAGAGTTCGGCCATTCTTACGGAGGTCGGGCTGGGCGACCGGCTGCGCAGCGCTGTGGATAAGTTGTCGGGCGGCGAGCAGCAGCGTGTGGCGATTGCGCGTGCACTGGTGCACGAACCGGCGCTTCTGCTGGCCGACGAGCCCACCGGAAATCTCGACGAGGAGACGGCCAGGCAGGTCATGCCGGTGTTGGTATCGCTCACCCGGGCGCGGGGGGCGACCTTGATCATCGTCACCCACGACCATGGCCTGGCACGGAGTGTCGATCGGGTGTTGGAGTTGCGGGACGGGCGGCTCAAAGAGACCACGACCACGGTTAGCGAATCGCGCGGCGCGGACGGCCGGCTGACGAGAGTCTGAATGCCTGCATTATGGGCGGCGAGCTTTCGACATCTTCTCCGGCATCCGGCGCAACTTGCGTTGGCGTTGGTGGGGCTTGCGCTCGGCGTCGGCACCATTATCGCGGTCGACATCGCGACCGCGAGCTCGCGCCGGGCGTTCGAGTTGTCGATGGATGCCGTGAATGGGGCGGCTACCCATCAGATTGTGGGTGGGCCGCAGGGGATCGATGAGAGGTTGTATGCGCAGCTGCGGACGCATGACCTGGTGCCCGGGGAGTTGCAGCCGGACCTCGCGCCTGTTGTGGAGGGGTACGTCACGGTTGATGACCGGGAAATGCAGCTCATTGGGGTTGATCCGCTGGCGAGTGCGGAGTTGGGGGTGCCGGGGGGGTTGCAGGGGGATGTGGGCGGCGGGGAGGGGCGGGATCGAGTTAAGAAAGGTCACGCCGGAGCGGAGCGTGTTGGGACTAAGCGGGATGGAGACCAGAACGAGCGCGTCGAGGCCTTGGGGAAGTGGTTCACGGAGCGTGGCGCGGTGGTCATGGCGGCGGGCGCGGCGAAACAGCTTGGGATTGTGCGTGGCGAGCCGTTTGAAGTGGATGTTGGTGGAGTTCGCTATCCCGCGGTGTTGATTAGTGAGATTCGCGATGAGGGCGCGGCCTATGACGCGCTGCTGCTTACCGACATCGCGCAGGCACAGGAGTGGCTGGGGCGGGTCGGAAAGCTCTCCCGCATCGACGTGCGGGTGCCCGAAGGCTCTGCCGGTGAGGCGATGTTGGCCCAGTTGCGCCAACGACTTCCGCCGGACGTGCAGCTCCACGACGCGCGGGGACGTACCCGCGAAAGCCTGGATATGACGAGCGCCTTCACCACCAATCTCAAGGCGATGAGTCTGCTGGCGCTGCTCGTCAGCACACTCCTGATT
Organism: Steroidobacteraceae bacterium; assembly: GCA_035566815.1. Lineage (GTDB taxonomy): Bacteria > Pseudomonadota > Gammaproteobacteria > Steroidobacterales > Steroidobacteraceae > 13-2-20CM-66-19. Next base: position 11,850 of record DATMQL010000330.1, read on the forward strand.
TACGGCGCGATCAGTTTCGCCGTGGTTCAGAGGCGAAGAGTGATCGGCATCCTGCGAGCTTTGGGTGCCACGCGCTCGGAAGTCCTTGCCATCGTGCTGACTGAGGCGGCGGCCCTGGGGCTCGTCGGTGCCGCCATAGGGCTAGGACTGGGGCTGGTGATCGGGCACGAGCTCATTACCCTCGTGTCGCGCACGATCAATGACCTCTATTTCGTGGTGGCGGTGAGGGAGACGAC
>DATMQL010000331.1:0-3314 GCA_035566815.1 Steroidobacteraceae bacterium
CTGGAAGCCGAGGTCCTCGACTCCCACCATCTCAATGTCTGGGGTCGGGTCATCGAGGTAGGGTCTGTGCCGGGCGGGCTCGTCAAAGGGACGGCCGTTACGTTCTCCATCCGCCCGGAGGACATCCGTATCCTGCCAGCCGGCACGCAGGCGCCCGACACCGTACCAGGACGAGTCAGCTTCGCGCGTGAGGTGGGGGAGCGGGTCGAGCTCAGAATCGACTGCGACGGGCGCGAGATCATCGGCGCCGCATCGCCGGCGGATTGGGCCGCTCTCGGGAGCTCCTCCGGGTCTGTTGCCGTACAACTGCGCGCGAGTGCGGGCACGATTCTCACGTGCTGACAGCCCGTCGCGCTCACATCGCTTTGTGGCTGGCGTGGCCCTCCATCGCCCTGTTGGGGACCGTCGCCATCCCGTTCATTCTGCTCTTGCGCATCAGTCTCGCGGCGCCCGACCCGAGCGGACTATGGAAGTCCGTACTGACACTCGACGCCTACGGAGCGCTCCTCAACCGTGAGTTCGCCGGGGCGTTGCTCTACTCGTTGGGTGTCGCCTTGCTCGTGGCGGCGATCACCGTTGCGCTGGGATTTCCGCTCACTTATCTCATTACCCGGATGAAGCGCCGCCCGCAGGTGGTGTGGTTGGTTTTTCTGCTGGTGAGTCTCTCCTTATCCGACGTGCTGAACGCGTTTTCCTGGCAGCTGCTGCTGTCGAAGCGCGGCGGGCTGGCGAGCCTGCTGGTCCAGTTGGGGATCATGAGCCGCCCGGAATCGCTGACGCCGAGTAACGGCGCGGTATGGGCGAGCCTGGTTTACGGAATTTTGCCGTTTACGGTCATGACGCTTTATCCATCGCTGTCACAACTGGCTCCCGAGGTCGTGGAGGCAGCGCGAACCCTGGGGGCATCGCCGCTCCGGGCGTTTCGAACGGTAGTCATTCCGATGACGCGCCAGCCGGTCCTGGCGGCGTTCGTGATCTCCACCGTGCTCACTTTGGGGGCGTATGTTTCCCCGTTGGTACTCGGACGACCTCAGAGTTGGACCCTGGCGGTCTTGATCGGCAATGCGGCGCTCGCGGGTCACGACGTCCCGCGTGCGGCGGCCATGTCGGTGTGCCTGCTGGGGGCGGTGGCCTTGCTGGGCGCTGTCGCCGTCTGGATCACCCGACAACGGCCCGCCAGATGATCGCCCGGGTGGTCCGCTGGCTCTTTCTCGCTTTGATTGCGACATTCCTGGCTGCACCGCTGCTCGTCGTCACCGGGGTGAGTTTCAACGGCACGGCACGGATGAGTTTTCCGCCAGCACATCCGGGCCTCCTCTGGTACGGCACATTCTTCGCCGACAAAGGTTGGATGTCGGCCTTCACGCTGTCGTTGGGAGTCGCGGCCGGCGCGTCCCTCGTGGCGATCAGTCTTGCCTTTCCGATCGCCTACGTCAGCTGGAGATACCGGTCCCGGGCGGCACGGTGGCTCGAGACCCTCGCGCGCCTGTCATTCGTGTTGCCGCTGGTGGTTCTCGCCATCGTGTTTTTGATCTTCTGGAGCGCCCTCGGCCACGTGGGCCGGATCGAGAACACGATTCTCAGTCACGCGGTGGTGTTCGTCAGTCTGCCGTTAGCCACCATCGCGCTGGGCTTCCGTTCGGTGGACCCCGCATTGGTCGAGGCGGCTCGCACGCTGGGGGCGAGGGATGAGGACGTTCTACGCACAGTGCTGCGGCCCATCGTGCTGCCTTATGTAGTCTCGGGAACGGTCTTCGTCTTCATTCTCAGCCTCAACGAATACATCATCGCCTACCTGGTCGCGGGATTCGAGGTCGAGACCCTGCCGATCAAGGTATTCAACAATCTGCGCATGGGGTTTCAACCCACCATGTGTGTGGGCGCCGTGCTGTTCATGGCTGTCGGCATTCTCGCCTTCAGCGCGGTGGCGGCGAGCGGCGATTTACCCAAACTCCTCGGCGGCCGTGCACGCTAGCGAAGCATCGCTCCACTAAGTGCACCAACACCGAGCAGCCTGGGCCGCCGGCGCTCGATACTTCCGTAACCGCGCAACTGAGATTGTTGATCCAGGGATGCGATGGACGTCAGCCAGCCTCTAGTCTGAATCGGCGCGCGTGTAGCGAGCCGCATACAAGAAGGTGGGGTCATGGCGTTGGGTCGAGCGAGTCTACTGGTCCCGCTCCTGTGGGTGCCGGTGCTGATATTTCCGTGCGTGGTAGTGGCTGCGAGTGACGCGGACGAGGGGGATTCCGGTCTCGCGGAAGTCGTGGTAACGGCGCAAAAGCGCGAGGAGAACCTGCGGGAGGTCCCTCAAAGCATCTCTGTCGTCAGCGCGGCACAACTCGCCGAGCAACATATCGAGAGTTACGCGGACCTCGCGACCGCAGTACCCGGGCTTTCCTACTCGAGCCTCGGTGGCCCTGGCCTGAGCAACCTCGAGATCCGTGGCGTCAGTTCCACGGTGGGTGAGTCGACCGTCTCGATCTACCTCGATGACGCGCCGATCACCATCCGCAATAACTCATTCTATGCGGGACAACCCGAGCCGCAACTCTTCGACCTGGCACGCGCCGAGGTTTTACGCGGGCCGCAAGGCACCCTGTATGGCGCCAGCGCCATGGGCGGTACTATCAAGCTCGTCAGCAATGGGGTGGATCTCGAGCGATTCTCGGGGCAGGTCTTCCAGGACCTCTCTGGAACCAAGAACGGGGGGCTCAACTACGTCTCGCGCGGGATACTCAACGTACCGATCATCGACGGCACACTGGGTGTTCGCTTCGGTGTGCAGACCTCCCGAAGCAGTGGCTACGTCGATCACCTGGATCTGGACGGAGTCGTGGACCGCAGGGGGATCAACGCAAACCGTGCCGATGTCGGCAAGCTACTCATCTCTTACGTTCCGACTGCCGACCTGTCGATAACGGTATCCGAGTTCGCCCAGCGTACGGTAATGGACGACACCGGTCTCGTGGATCTCCAGACACCGAATTACTTCATCAACAAACTCGTGTTAGAGCCAGGGAGGGATACGTTCTCGGTCTCTACTGTGAAAATCGCGTATGACCTGCACTGGGCAGATCTGACCTCGATATCGAGTTATGCCTATCGGAGCTTTCCCCGCACGACCGACGGCACCTATTTCAACAGCCAATTCGTGGGCTATTTTGTCGATAACATCCTGGGGCTACCGGGTCTCGACGGCAATCTCGATGGTTATCGGCTGGCGGCGCTCCCGGGCCCCGTCTACAACACGCTGACGACGAAGCAGCCTACGGAGGAATTGCGGCTCTCCTCGAAGGCCTACGATCCAAAGG
>DATMQL010000332.1:0-6362 GCA_035566815.1 Steroidobacteraceae bacterium
AAACCGGCGCCGGTGTTTTTCGGCATGTGAATCGGGATGAATCCCTCTTGCGGTCGCAGGTAGCCATTCTTCTTCATATCCGCCCAGGTGTCGTTATCGTGGACTCGCGGCGTGAAGGCGAAGTTGTAAGCCGGCGGCGGGGAGGACGTCGACCACTCGAGCGTACGCCCGTCCCATGGGTCTCCAGTCAGGTCACGGAGTGAATCGCGACGCAGATAGCTCACCACCAGCTGCACAATGAAGGAGACGATCCCCAGCAGGATGAGCACCGCGCCAAATGCCGCGATCTGAAACCAGATCTGCAGCGAGGGGTCCTCGAAATGATTCAGGCGGCGCGTCACCCCCATGAGGCCCAGCACATACAGCGGCATGAACGCGAAGTAGAAGCCGGTGATCCAGAACCAGAACGAGCACTTTCCCCAGAACGGATCCAGCCGGTAGCCGAACGCCTTGGGGAACCAGTAGGTGATCCCGGCCAGCATCCCGAACAACACTCCGCCGATGATCACGTTATGAAAGTGGGCAACCAGGAACAGGCTGTTGTGCAGGACGAAGTCGGCCGGCGGTACGGCAAGCAACACCCCCGTCATGCCCCCGATCACGAAGGTGATCATGAACCCTAAGGTCCACAGCATCGGCAGCTCGAAACGGATCCGGCCGCGATACATGGTGAACAGCCAGTTGAACAACTTCGCCCCCGTGGGGATGGAGATGATCATGGTCGTGATGCCGAAGAACGAGTTGACGCTCGCGCCCGACCCCATGGTGAAAAAGTGATGCAGCCAGACCAGGTACGACAGGATCGTAATCACGACGGTCGCATACACCATGGAGGCATAGCCAAACAGGCGCTTACCACTGAAGGTGGCGACGACCTCGGAGAAGACCCCGAAGGCCGGCAGAATCAGGATGTAGACCTCCGGATGACCCCAGATCCAGATGAGATTCACGTACATCATGGCGTTGCCGCCGAAATCGTTCGTAAAGAAGCTCGTGCCCGCGTAACGGTCGAGAGAGAGGAGCGCCAGCACGGCGGTGAGGACGGGAAACGCCGCGACAATGAGCACGTTCGTGCACAGAGCCGTCCACGTGAACACCGGCATCTTCATCAGGCTCATTCCCGGAGCGCGCATCTTGATGATGGTCGCAATGAGGTTGATACCCGATAACAGGGTGCCCACGCCGGCGATCTGCAGTGACCAGATGTAATAATCGACGCCCACGTCGGGACTCGCCGCGATACCCGACAGGGGCGGATACGCCAACCAACCGGTGCGGGCAAACTCCCCGACAAACAGGGACATCATCACCAGGCCCGCGCCGAAGGTGGTCATCCAGAAACTGAAGTTATTCAGGAACGGGAAAGCCACGTCGCGGGCGCCGATCTGCAGCGGCACCACGAAGTTCATCAACCCCGTCACCAGCGGCATGGCCACGAAGAAAATCATGATCACGCCGTGGGCCGTGAAAATCTGGTCGTAGTGATGCGGCGGCAGAAAACCCGGGGAGCCCCCGAAGGCGAAGGCCTGCTGGAGCCGCATCATGATGGCGTCGGCAAAACCCCGCAGCAGCATCACCAGTCCCAGAATGACATACATGATGCCGATCTTCTTGTGGTCGATGCTGGTGATCCAGTCACGCCACAGGACACCCCACAGGCGAAAGTAAGTCACCGCCGCAAGGACGGCCGCGCCACCGAGAGCGACGCCCACAAAAGTCCAAAGCAGGATGGGCTCGTGAAACGGTATGGCGTCCCACGTCAGCCTGCCCAACACGAGCCTCAACAGATCCGGGGAGTTATGCATCGTCGGTGTCACGGCGCTCGAGTTCCCGAAACAAGCGTATCGGCGCTGACGGTGCGAGCCAGGATCGAGTCGTACAGCCTGTTCGCAACCGACGCGTAGCGCCGTACCGGATCGTTCTCACTCGGCCGCTCCAACTGCAGGTAAGCCTCGCGATCCAACTTCTGCCCGCCGGCCTTGGCCGACTGCACCCAGCGCTCGAACTCGTCCGCGCTCAAGCCATGAAACTTGAAACGCATGTCCGAGAAGCCCGCGCCGCTGTAGTTGGCCGAGAATCCGTCGTATTGGCCCGGGTGATTCATGACGGCATGCAGTTCGGTTTCCATCCCAGGCATGGCGTAGATCTGCCCGGCGAGCGAGGGGATGAAAAAGGAATTCATCACCGTAGAGGCGGTGATCTTGAAGGTCACCGGGACATCCACGGGCGCCGCGAGGTCGTTCACGACAGCGATGCCCTGCTCCGGATAGATGAACAGCCATTTCCAGTCGAGCGCCACGACCTCGACAACGAGAGGCTTGGCACCTACCGCGACAGGACGTGTCGCATCCAGCCGGCGCAGCGGCCGATACGGATCGAGCGTATGGGTGTTTATCCAGGTCACCGCGCCCAGGGCGATGATGATCAGCAGCGGCGTGGCCCAGATCACCAGCTCGAGTTGGGTGGAGTGGTCCCAATCCGGCGCATAGGTCGCCTCGCTGTTGGATTTCCGATAACGCCACGCGAACAGTGCTGTGAGAGCCATCACAGGAATGATCACGAGCAGCATCAGCACGGTCGAGACGACGATGAGATGCCCTTGTTGCGCAGCAACCGCACCCGCAGGGTGCAACAACACCATGTTACAGCCTGCGGACAGTGCAGCGGGCAGCACGAGCAGGACTCGAGAGCGCTTCAGGAGTGACATGCCCGCAACTTTAGGGGCAGCGCCGGCTGGGCGGCATTGGACGTTTTGTCCCATTGGACGATTTGTCCTATCGCGCGCACGCGTCCCGGGATGCGATCCTTATCCTGCCGTGACGACACTACACGATACGCAACATTCCGATCACTCCAGGATCGCCCCCGGCGAGATTGCCATCGGTGTGATCATCGGCCGCGCCTCGGAGTTCTTCGACTTTTTTGTGTACGGTATTGCCTCCGTACTGGTGTTTCCCGCGGTGTTTTTTCCGTTCGAGCGTGGCCTCGAAGGCACGTTGTACGCCTTCGTGATCTTCGCTTTCGCCTTCATCGCGCGGCCGATAGGCTCGATCGCTTTCATGGCCATACAACGCCGCTATGGGCGCGAGACCAAGCTCACACTCGCCCTGTTTCTGCTCGGCATTTCCACGGCGGGTATCGCCTTCCTGCCGGGCTACTCCAGTATCGGCGCCGCCTCCATTGTGCTGCTGTCGGTTTTCCGGGTTGGACAGGGCATCGCACTGGGTGGCTCGTGGGATGGCCTCCCCTCCCTGCTGGCCCTCAACGCTCCGCAACAGCACCGCGGCTGGTACGCGATGTTAGGTCAGATCGGTGCGCCCGTCGGCTTTACCATCGCGAGCGGGTTGTTCGCTTACCTCTACTCGAGTCTGTCGATGGACGACTTTCTCGACTGGGGATGGCGCTATCCGTTCTATGTCGCGTTCGCCATCAACGTGGTGGCGCTGTTCGCGCGACTGCGCCTGGTCGCCACCAACGAGTACGCAAGGCTCCTGTCCGAGCGCGAGCTCGAGCCGACGAAGGTTGTCGAGATGGTTCGGGCCCAGGGCAGTACGCTCGTGATCGGTGCGTTCGCTGCATTGGCGAGCTACGCACTGTTTCACCTCGTGACGGTCTTCCCGCTGTCCTGGATCCGGCTCTACTCGAACCAGGACATCAGCGAGTTCCTGGTCGTGCAAATGATCGGTGCCGGTCTCGCCACGATCGGGATCATTGCTTCCGGGAAGATTGCGGATCGAGTCGGGCGGCGCCGCACCCTCGGCACCGTCGCCGTACTCATCGCGGTGTTCAGTGGGTTCGCACCCACACTGCTGGGCGGCGGGCGGCTCGGCCAGGATATCTTCATCCTGTTGGGCTTTTCGTTGCTCGGCCTGTCCTACGGCCAGGCCGCCGGTGCCGTGACATCGAACTTTGAAGCGAAGTACCGGTACACCGGCGCGGCGTTGACCTCGGATCTCGCCTGGCTCATCGGCGCCGCGTTTGCGCCGCTCGTCGCGCTGGGCCTGTCAGCCCACTTCGGCCTCGCGTACGTAAGCGTCTATCTGCTGTCAGGCGCCGCCTGCACACTCGCGGCGCTGAGCCTCAACCGCGCCCTCGAGATCCGGGACTGACGACCTCCACCGCCGCCGAAGCGGCAAATGCCCTCTGAAAGAGTTGGCCCAGCTCAACCTCAGGATCGATGACTCCGCCGTGCTGGTGCCGGTCACCCTGATCGAGAGGCTCCGCCTTTACTTCGCGACGGCGGAGAAGGCGATCTACTATACGGAGCAGGATGGCCAACGCGAAGTCACTGCCCTGCGATGAGTTGAGAATCCGCGCCACGCGGTCCGTGCCCGCGTGCGCGACTCGCAAGGAGTGGGTGCTCGCGGCAGCGGTGCTCGGGTCGGCGATGTCATACATCGATGAGTCGGTGGTGAATGTCGCCCTGCCCCGCATCGAGTCGGCGCTCGACTCGACTCTGCCGGCGATGCAGTGGATCCTAAACGCCTACACGCTCTGTATTTCCGCGCTGCTGCTGTTGGGTGGCGCGGCGGCCGATCAGTTCGGACGGCGGCGCATCTTTCTCGCCGGCATCACGATCTTTGCCGTGGCCTCCGTGGGCTGCGGCCTGGCCCCTCACGTTTCGGTCCTCATCGCGGGACGCGCGGTACAAGGCTTGGGCGCGGCACTGTTGATCCCCTGTTCGCTGGCACTCATCGGCGCCGCTTACGATGAGAAAGAGCGCGGGGCGGCGATCGGGATCTGGTCGGGAGCCTCGGCCGTTGCCGCGGGTGGCGGCCCCCTGCTCGGCGGCTGGCTCGTGGACCATGCCTCCTGGCGGATGATCTTTTTCATCAATCCCATTCTCGCGCTGCCTACGATCTGGATCGCCCTACGGCGCGTTCCTGAGAGCCGAGACCTCGACACCTCGGAGGGTCTGGACTGGCTGGGCGCCCTGTTGGCATTCGGTGCCTTGGGCACGTTGGTCTATGGGCTCATCGCCGCATCGCATGGCGGCTGGGCGCAATTCTCCGTGGTCTCCACCCTCGCCGCGGGTACGGTCCTGCTGATTCTTTTCGTTCTCCAGGAGCGACGCAGTCCCGCGCCGATGGTGCCACTGGAACTCTTCCGCTCGCGCAACTTTGCCGGCATCAATGTCCTCACACTCCTTTTATACGGCGCGCTGGATGGCGCATTGTTCTTCCTTCCGTTTCTCCTCATCCAGGCGCATGGCTATTCCGCCACGGCCGCGGGCGCCGTCTATCTGCCCTTCACCCTCATCCTGGCACTTCTGTCCCGATGGTCGGGAGGCTTGGCAGACCGTTTCGGCACCCGCGCGCCATTGGTCGTCGGTCCCGTGATCGCGGGGGTGGGATTCGCGTTACTAGGGAGCATCGCCGGAACGGTGGACTACTGGATTTTCCTGATCCCAATGATCGTGCTGGGACTCGGGTTCGCCATTACGGTGGCGCCTCTGACAACTGCCGTCATGAACGGCGTTCCCGAGCGACAGATCGGTATAGCCTCCGGCATCAACAATGCGGTCGCCTCGATAGCAAGCCTGCTGTTTGTGGCGGTGCTCGGTACCATCGCGCTCGGCTCCTTCGGGCGCTCGCTCGACCGCCACCTGATGGCGACGGCACCCTCGAGCGAGATTCGAGTAGCCCTCGCGAGCTCACGGGAAGCCTTGGCACCTCCGAACCTGCCCAGCAACATGTCGGCGGAGGATCGCAACACCACCCGTTGGGTCGCCACGGAATCCTTCGTCGAGACCATCCGGCTCATCATGCTCATCGCTGCTGCGCTAACTTGGTGCGGCGCGCTGGCCGCCGCGGTCGCCGTCGAGCCACCTCGGACGCGTCAGAAGCCTGTTTTGGCCCGGGCCGCGTAGGCTCATCACCAAACCTTCATGAAGCTTCAAGCGACCTTCATGCGTCTCTGACGTCTCCCGCCTACCTTGCATGCGGCCTCCCCACTTCACATCTGGAGTACCGCAATGAGCACATCGATCCGTCTGAAGCAGTCGACCGCCTGGGTAGCCCTGCTCGCACTCGCCTCTGCCGCCGCCGGCGCCAACCCGGAGGACACCGAAGAGGTCCAGTCCGAAAACGTCAACTACGAAGATCTGAACCTGACCACTCTTGCCGGCGTCACCCTCCTCTACAGTCGTATCGAGCGAGCGGCCCGCCTCGTCTGCGGACCGAACACCGACCAGTCGCGTATGGGTCAGTGGAAGACGTGTTATCGACTGGCCGTTGCAGCCGCTGTGGCCAGAGTGAACAACCCACTGCTCACCGCCGTCCATGACAGCAAGATGGCACCCCCCAAGCTCGCCGCGCTGCAAGGTCCACGGCTGCGCGTCGCGCAGTAAAAGGACACGGACC
>DATMQL010000333.1:0-10281 GCA_035566815.1 Steroidobacteraceae bacterium
GGCTGATGAGCTCATCGTCAGTGGGCACATATTCGACCACACTGCCAGACTGCACTCCTACGAGCTGGCTGCGCGCATCCGCGATTCGCTGACTTGACCCGCTCTGACCTGCCATGAGCGGAACTGAACTGGCCATGCGACTGCATGGCGGTTCCAATGCGCGACGACCCACCAAACCCTGCGCGCGTTAGGTAGTATCGTGCCTCTCAAAGAAGGCAAACACGGGTCGCATGTCATGACGAACGCCTCTCGCGCCGCCGCATTGTGGCTTGGAACGGTCACCGCGGGTCTGCTCCTGCCGTTCCCGGGTTTTGCCCAGTCGCCTCCGAATATCGGCATCGCTCCCGTCGTGCTGAGCGAGGGCTCGTATACTTTTGACACCGCCGAGCAACATAAAATCCGCGTGGTGGTTGTCGCAAAGGGTTTGAAGCATCCGTTCTCGATTGCCTTGCTGCCCTCGGGGGATGCGTTGGTGTCAGAGCGCGGCGGTCCGATGCGCCTGGTGCACAACGTCGGTAGCGCGGGGGGTGCCGCTCCCGCTCTCGATCCGGAGCCGATAAGCGGTCTCCCAGCGTCGGAACCGGCATTCCGCGGCGGCGGATTGCACGACATCGTCCTGCATCCGCAATTTGCGAAAAACCAACTCATCTATTTCACTTTCAATGAGCCGGGTAAGGCGGGCGATCCGACAGCGAAGCCACCCACACGACCGGAGGCCATCCTGGCGGTGTTTCGAGGCAAGCTCAGCGGTCACGCGCTTTCCCATGTCGAGCGGCTCTTTTCCGCCAGCGAATCCGGCTACGCCGGCGGCTCGCGTCTGGCGCTCGGGAAGGACGGCTCGATTTATCTGACGACGGGCGCGCCCTTCAGCGACCAGGCGCAGCAACTCAACAGTGTCTACGGCAAAGTCCTGCATCTCACTGCGGAGGGCAAAGTCCCTTCAGACAATCCGTTTGTCGGCCGGACGGACGCGCGGCCCGAGGTCTTCTCGTACGGGCATCGCGACCATCTGGGCCTGACTGTTCAGCCTGACACCGGCGTGGTCCTCAATGCGGAGCATGGTCCGAACGGTGGCGACGAGGTCAATGTCATTCTTCCCGGTCGCAACTATGGCTGGCCGAAAGTCAGCTTTGGGCGTACTTACGAAGGGCCGCGCATTTCCGAGTCGCCGGTGGCCGAAGGTGTCGAGGCGCCGACCATTGTCTGGTTGCCCTCGATCGCGCCCTCCGGCCTGACTTTCTACAGCGGTGAGCGTTTCCCGGCCTGGAAGGGCAATTTGTTCGTCGGCAGCTCGCGCCGCGGCGAGGTTCCGCGCACTGGTGGCCTCGAGCGGGTGGTGTTGACTGACAAGCTCGAGGAGCTGCGCCGCGAGACCCTGCTGACAGACCTACATCAGCGTATCCGCGATGTCCGTCAGGGACCTGACGGACTGTTGTACTTGGTCACCGATGAGGATGACGGGGCGGTGCTGCGGATCGAGCCAGCGACCTAGGCGGCGTGGCGCTCACATCGGGGGGATGCCCCCCGCCTGCGCTCACTCCGCCGTGGCCTTTACTCCGCGGCCGAGATCGCGATATCCGAGAGACGCTGAAAGCGCTCGATGTTGTCGTTGCTCTCCATGACACCCGCCGTTAGACAGACGAATGTCACGGCGCGCTCCGGGTCGACCCAATACAACGCGCTGCCGGCGCCGTAATTGCCGAAGGTCCCCGCCGACGTCAGGGTGCCGAACATGTGATGAGCGTGCGCTGTCCCGCGTAGCGAAAACCCGAGTCCGATGTAGGCGGGCGAGGGCTCCCAACCGCGCTTGTGCGCGAGCACCTTGTACAGCTCATTGGGCTTGTCGCCAGTCCAATTGCGGCGTGCCATCGCGAGAGTGGCGGGAGAGAGGATTCGGACACCGTCGAGCGTTCCATCGCGCCGGAGCATTTCCGCCAGCCGAAACATGTCCGGCACGGTAGACACGGCGCCGACCCACGGCATTTCCGCGTGCTCCTCCTCGAAGGCACCGTTAGGACCGAGGTTGCTGTGCCCGGGATGCTCGATGGGGAAGTTGCCCCGGAAATCCGGCACGATGTGCCGCGATTTCAGGTCGGCGCGCAGACCGATGGCCGAGCTCGTCATACCCAGAGGCTTGAACAACTCCTCGTCGACGATGGCGCGATAGGAGCGGCCTTTCGGGTCCGTTCGCCGCAGAGCTTCGCCCAGCAGGGCCTGGTTCGCGAGCGGTGAGTACGCGCAGCGCTCGCCCGGCGGCTCCACCGAATGCACGTTCTGGCAGATTGCGGCAATGATCTCGTCGAGGCGGTCGATGTACATACCGGGCTTCGGTGTGAACACCATCGGCAGACCCGAAGAGTGTGTGATGAGGTGGAGCAGCGTGATCTGTTCGCGCAGTCCACCGGAGAACTCGGGGATGATGTCCACGACTTTCGTGGTGAGCGCCAGTTGGCCCAACTCCACGGCGCGCAGCACCAGGATGTTGGTCATCGCCTTGGTCACCGAGAAGATGCTGAAGACGGACTGGCTCCGCAACGGCCGCGTCTGCGCCAGGTCGGCGCTGCCGATAGCGGCCTGAAATCCGATCCGGCCATGGCGCGCGACAATGATCACGGCGCCGTGATAGAGCCGGCGCTTCACGTCGGCTTCGATAGTTGCGCGCAGATGCTCCAGGCGCGTTTCGTTCAGTCCAGCGTCACTCATGAGCTGTTCCTAGGTGCCTGCAAACAGGCGCGAGACATACAGGCTGTCCATGTATTCGCGGATCGCGAAGACCTTGCCATCCTTGAATTCAAAAGCCCAACAGTACTGGTTGTCGTAAGGCCGTCCGTCGGCGAGCGCTCCCTTGCCGCGAGTTTCGCTGATGACCAGCGACCCGTTGGAAGCGATCGTGTCGACCAGCACCTGCGGATCGCCCGGTCGAAACATGCCGCGGATGGGCATCAGGAAATCATCGACGATTCCCTTGCGGCCGATGTGTTTGCCGGCGCCGGGAATGTCCTTGACCATGGGTGTCCAGGTGGCGTCCTCGTGCAGCAGGGCGCGCACGCCCTCGAGGTCTCCCGAGCCCAATGTGGCGAAGAATTCCAGGGTCAGTCGCTCGTTCTCGTTGTTTGGCTGTGGTGCTGTCATCTTCCTTCCCCCTTTGGTCGTGCGGCGGTGCGCTCGGCCGCCGCCACACTCACGCTCTCACGCCTTGGCGGCATCAACCTCGGCCAAGGCTTCTTTGGCGATCCGTTGTGCATCGATTCCTGCCGGCACTCCCGCGTAAATGGCGACCTGGAGTATGACTTCGCGGATCTCATCGCGCGTGACCCCGTTCGTCAGCGCGCCCTTGACATGTAACTTCAGCTCGTGTGGCCGGTTGAGAATGCTGAGCATGGCAAGGTTGAGCAGGCTGCGGTCACGGCGCGACAGGTTGCCGTTGCCCCAGACCTCACCCCAACAGTACTTCGTGACGAGCTCCTGCATGGGGCGGGTGAAATCGTCCGCACCTGCGAGCGATTTCTCCACATATTCCTGGCCCAGCACCGCCTTACGGATCGCCAGGCCCTTCTCGAACATATCGGTCATCGTTTCTCTCCAGGATTCGCAGGTTGTGCGGCAATCTCGCAGCCGCCCCAGCCCTCTACGATGCGGGCCGTAGAAGTGCAGTCCGTATCGAAGCCGTACGCGTTACAGGTGATTGAAAGCATCTGGCGCACGACCGCGCCCACCATCATGGGAACGCCCAGTGCCTCGGCCTCTTCGAGGCACAGGCGCACGTCCTTGAAGGACAACCCGGCCGAAAAGCCGAAGTCGAAGCCGCGCGTGAGGACGTGCTTTGGAAATTTGTCCTGGGTGGCGCTGTTGCGGCCGCTCGAGGTGTTGATTACATCCAACATCACACTGGGGTCGAGGCCCGCTTTCACGCCCATGACCATGGCTTCGGACGTGATGGCGACGGCCGTCGCCGACATGAGGTTGTTGATGAGCTTCAAGGTCTGCGCGAGCCCCGGCTTTTCGCCCACAAAGAGCACGCGTCCGAAGACCGCCAGCAGCGGCTGCAGCTCGTCGTAGGTGCTGCGAGGTCCGGAGACCATGACCGTCAGCTTTCCCGAGCGGGCCCCGGCGACACCACCGCTCACAGGCGCGTCGAGAAACTCGATGCCGCGTGGCGCCAGTGCTGCCGCGATCTCGGTGGTGGCGACGGCACCCGAGCTCGAAAGGTCGATGAATTGCCGCATTCGCGTACCGTGCATCGCGCCGTTCGGGCCGATGATGCTCTGGCGCACGATGGCGGGCGTCGGCAGGCTGGCCATTACCGTGTCAGCCAGGTTGGCGACTTCGAGCGCGGAGTGGGCGATCGTTGCGCCCCGGGCGCCGAGCGGTCCGACCGCTGCCTCGTTGGTATCGAAGACCACCAGGCTGTGGCCGGCGTCGAGCAGTCGCTCCGCCATAGGGCCACCCATCCGGCCCGTGCCGATCACACCGATCCGTCGCCCACCCGCATCCGCCATCTCATCCCCCTCGGCAATCTTCAAGCTTGCGACCGGACGCTAATCGGGGTTACCGTGCAAGGCGCCTGTCTTTAGATAGGTGAGCCCGCGCAGTTCGAGGACGCTGGTCTGAGGTCATTGGCTTGCGAGTCGTTCCACTGGAGCATTCGACTGCGGATCCTGCTCTGGCACGGATGAGCTCACCCGTGCGTCTCGCGCGCACCCGGCCTCCGGTACTGTCCGGCGGCTTGGTTTTGCGAACCGCGCTCAGCGACTGGATAGCGCGTGCGCTGGCCGTGCCGACCACCGTCATCCAGGCTCCCGCCGGCTACGGAAAAACCACGCTGCTGGCGCAGTTTGAGCAGGCGCTGCGTCAAAGTGGTCACGCGGTGCATTGGTTGTCCGTGGTGTCCTCCGACCGCGAGCCGGATTCCTTTTTAGCCGCGCTGTCCGCCAGTTGCGGCTTGTCGGAGCCCACCCGCGCCGAGTCGGCCGACCGGCGACTCACACGTATCGCGAACTCTCTCTCCGATGCGAAGGAGCCCGGATGCATCCTCCTGGATGATGCGGACCGGTTGAGCCTGTCGCCGTCGGCGCCGCTGTTGTACGAGTTGATTGAGGCGCTGCCCGCGGGATTCCATGTCATCTGCACTGGCAGGGCGGCTCCGGAGCTGCCGAGTGCGCGGGAGCGCGGCTACGGCCGGTTGTTCGAGCTCGGCGCCGCGGATCTTAGTTTCGGCGCTGCGGATATCGCCGCCGTGTTTGTCGCGTTGGGTGCGACTGCGCCGGCGGAAGCCGAGCTCGAACGCTTTCTACGTCGGAGCGAAGGTTGGCCGATGATCGTCCGGCGCGAGTCCGCCGCGGTTGCCGCTGCCAGTGGCGCATATTCCCTGGACAGGCTTACCGGTAAGCGCCACGACATCGCCTCGTTCTTCGAAGCTGAAGTCCTCCGCAACGAGCGCCAGGAGATGATCGGTGTGCTGGAGGCCGCCGCCATAGCGGAGCAAACCGACGGCACCATGGCGGTCGCACTGACGGGGCGGGAAAATGCGCATGCGCTTCTCGATGAAGCCTGCGAGCGCGGACTGTTTGTCACCGCCGTGGACGAGGGGCGCCAGTGGTTTCGGTTGCACCGGCTGTTCAGCGAGGCGCTGCGTCAACGGCTGGAGCGGCATTCGCCGTCACAGGCACGTGAGCTGCATCGGCTGGCGGCCGAATGGTACGAGAGCTCCGGTGGGCTGGTCGAAGCGGTCGACCACGCGATCCAGGGAGGCGATGCCGCCCGGGCGGCGCGCATCTTCGACAGTCACGGCGAAGAATTCATGGAGACCGGACACGAGTCCGCGATTCTCACCGTCGCGAGCCGCATACCGGCGAGCTTGCGATTCCGGCATCCGCGGCTGCTGTTGACCATGACCTGGCGACTGCTGGCGGAATGGCAGTTCGAGAAGGCGCGCACCTTGTTGGCTCGCGCACAGGCGCGCATCGACGAGATGGCGGCGCAAGGTGACTGCGAAGAGAGCGAGTTGAGCGAGTTGCGTCACCAACTTCTGCATGGGCAGGTGATGCTGGCGCAGTTCTCGGACGACCTGACTTTCATCGAGCGGCACACCGAAGCCTTATTGCGCAGTCATTCGGGTAATTCACCCTACGTGCGTGGCAGCCTGCATGCCGCACTATTGTTTGCGGCACGGGAGCAGTTCCGGCTGGCGCGGATCGACTCGCTGGAGATCCTGGCACGCCAACAGTTCCAGGCCGTGAAGAGTCGCTACGTTACGGTATTCCTGGAAGGCATCATTGCTCCGGGAAATCTCATGCGGGGGCGTACGGCAGCGGCGATCGCCACCCTTGGCGATGCGTTGCGGACCGCGCTCGAGGTGGGTGGTCCGACACTTGCCGCGCTGGTGGCGCTGCCGTTGGCTGAAGCTCACTACGACAGTGGCAACCTGGAGGCGAGTCTCGCGCTTCTTGACGCCTATCTGCCGCATTCGCGGGAGATTGGTTTCTCGGATCAGCTCATCGCCGGTTGTACGGTGCGGGCGCGCATCGCCGTGCTTCGGGGCGAGCGCGAGTTGGGGTTGCGCGTGTTGGAAGAGTCCATCCAGTTCGCCCGTGAGCGGTCCTTCGAAAAACTGCTCCTCATGGCGACCGCGGAGCGTATCGATATTCTGTGCCGGTCGGGTGAGACGGCCGAAGCGGCCCGGCTGGCCGCAAAAATTGGTTTGCGTCGTGCCGCTGATTCGGTGATGCCCCGGCCGCGTGTAACTCGGACGCGTGCTGCTCTCGCGTATGCCTGGACTTCCCTGGCGCGGGCGCAAGGCCGTAGCGCCGATGCCATCAAGGTCGCTCGCAAGTGGCGCAATCTGACGGAAGCAGCGGGAGCGGTGCGTGATGCTTTGCGCTGGAGCGTCCGCCTGACAGTCTTGCTACAGCGCGCGGGTGACGAAACGGGTGCACGCCGCGAGTTGCATCGTGCAAACGGGATTGTGGCGACGACGGGGCTGACACAGCTCTTTGCGGAGGAGCGCGAATCGTTGGCGCCGTTGCTGGATACCCTCGTCCAGGGCGTTCCCGTCGCGGCAGCGGAAGAGGCGGCCGCAAAGATCGCCACACAATTGCCGCCACGGCCCCACAAACAAACGCACGCCCGCATGCCCGAAGGCAGTCTGTCGCCCCGTGAGATCGAGATCCTGACACTGGTCGGCGACGGTCTGAGCAACGCGGAGATCGGTCAGCGGCTGAGTCTCGTCGAGGGCTCGGTGAAATGGCACCTGCAACGGATCTACGACAAGATCGGCACGCGGCGACGGTTGGTGGCCGTCGATAGGGCGCGGCGCATGGGAGTGTTCCGCTGACGGGGCGCTAGCAGGTGGCCGCTCGCGCGACGCTGGCGTCCTTGGTGCGCGGCCGTTCCTGGGTAGGCTAGCGCGGCTTGTTTGCCCCGTTCGGCGCAAGATCCACGCGCACGATGTCCGGCACTTCCTCCCTGGCGCGCGGGTACCGTGTCAACACCTCGGGATCATGCCCCGGAATGACATGGTCATCGCTCGCCGCCAGCTGGCGGATTTTCCGGTGAGCCTCGAGATAGTCGGTCACATTGTCGAGAATCGGAAACGGGCGGCCCTGTTCGAAGTTGGCATAGAAATGCGCCGCGTCCGAGGCCAACACCACCGGCCCCCGTGCAGTGGACACGCGAATGACTTGCAGCCCTGGCGTGTGACCACCGACCCGATGCAAGGTCACACCCGGCGCCAGCTCGGCATCACCGTCATGAAACACGACACGGTCGTCAAACACCCGACGAACCATGCTCACGACATCCCCGGCCTCGAATGGGGCGCGCAGCTGGGCATGCGTCATGGACCTGCCGGTGCAGTAGCGCATCTCGGCATCTTGCAGATGCATACGCGCCTTGGGAAACAGGTGATGATTTCCGGAGTGGTCGTAATGCATGTGCGTGATGACGACCTCCGTCACTTGCTCGTGCGCTATTCCTATCACCCGCAGGCCTTCATCCACGGGACGTACCAGGATGCGTCCGCGCCGCTTCGCCTGCTCCGCGCCGAATCCGGTATCGACGACTATGGTGTGGTCCGGGGCCACTATCGCCCAGACAAAGTAGTCCAGGGGCATCGGCCCGTCATGGGAGTCGCCGCCCAGGAAGTTGTGCGTGGCGGTGCGCTCGAGGTGCGCATAGCGGACAGCGAAAATCTGGTGGTCGACGCTCACGGAGATCGGGCTACCTGACTAAAGATAGGCTCAACGGGGTGTTGCGCGCTTTAGCGTAGTCTCACTCGCCGCTGCTGTCGATGTATGAGGGGGCTCCAGTTGGCTACTACCGCGGATATTGTTTGCGTCGGCTCGGGCCATAACGGCCTGGTGGCCGCGGCCTACCTGGCTGCCGCCGGAAAGAAAGTGCTCGTGCTCGAGCGGAATGAGTGGTTCGGGGGCGGCGTGGTGACCCGCGAGCTCACGGTGCCCGGATTCCGACACGACCAGCACTCCATGGCCCATATTTTCATCCAGGCCAACCCGCTCCTGGCCAACGACGATTTGAAGCTGAAAGCACGCTACGGCCTGCGCTACGTCTTTCCGGATCTGCCGATGATCTCGGTGTTCGAGGATGGGACGACCCTCGGTCTGTATCGCGACCCCGAGCGCACCTTCGCGGAGATCGCCAGATTCTCGGCGCGCGACGCCGCGGCCTACCGGGAGATTTCGGAGCAGGCGCGCGCCTGGATGCCGATGCTCACCGCCTCCCTGTTCGCGCCGCCGATTCCGCTGGGCGCCTCTTTCGCGCTCCTCGATCAGAGCCGGGAGGGGCGTGAGCTGTTCCGCATCATGAGCATGAGCAGCCACGACCTGCTGTGCGAGCGCTTCGAGAATGACAAGGTCCGGATGCACTTCGCGCGCATTGCTGGTGAGAATCTCGTGGCGCCGGATGAGAAAGGGACGGGCATCGGCACCTTCGTCTTTCTTGGCTTCCTCGAGGCCTACGGTTTCGGCGTACCCGTCGGTGGCAGCGGGGCGCTCACCAACGCCCTCATCGCGTGCATCCAGGATCACGGCGGGCAGGTGTTGGCGAAGGCAGATGTCGCGCGGATAAAAGTCGCTGGAGGCAGGGCAACTGGCGTCGTGACCGCCGATGGTCGCGCGTTCGATGCGCGCGACGGCGTGATCGGTGCGGTTCATCCGCATCTGCTGGGGGGAATGCTCGATGGTGTCGATCCGATCGTACGTAAAACTGCTGAGGCGACCCAGTTTTCGGAGGCGGCATGCGTCACCGTGCATGCGGCGTTGAATGCTCCCCTGCGCTTCAAGGCCGGCGAGCACGTCAAGGCGGTGATGATCGAGCTGTTGCCGAACGAGTATGAGCGGCTGCGCAGGTCGTTTGACGACCTGCGCTATGGCCAGCTCTCGGACTACCCCCTGGTGGGTGTTGGCTCTCTGACGATGTTCGATTCGACGCGGGCCCCGGCGGGCAAGGCAATCGCGCATATCTGGGATTACGCTCCTTACGCGCGTCGGGATGGTTTTTCCTGGGACGAAAAGAAGGCTGAATTCGCGGAACGGATGTTGAGTCACGTTGGCCGCTTCGTCGACAACGTAGGGCCGCAGGACATCATCGCCTATCACTGCGACAGCCCTGTGGATATGGAGCGTACGTCGCCCAGCTTCCTGCATGGCGACCTGCACGGGATCGCCAACAGCGTTTACCAGTCCGGCTCGCACCGTCCGACGCCGGACCTTGGGCAGTACACTGTTCCCGGAGTGGAGCGTTTCTATCTTGTCGGCCCGTTCCAGTACCCGGGCGGTGGTGTGTTTGGTGCCGGCCGCGCCACCGCCATGCGGATGTGCGAAGATTTGAAACTCGATTTTGACAAACTGGGCCGGGTACGCTGAGCTCATATTGACCCCAACAGGGGGCGACGATGCACATGCAGGAAGTGACGGGTGGATTGGGCTTTCCCGAAGGACCGGTCGCGATGGCCGACGGGTCGGTGGTGTTGGTGGAGATGCGTCGAGGCACGCTTACCCGGGTGACACCCGACGGCCGCCGGGAAACGATCGCGCACCTCGGCGGCGGGCCGAACGGAGCCGCCATCGGTCCCGACGGGGCCTGTTACGTTTGCAACAACGGTGACGCCTGGGCATGGCAGGCAGGTGATGCCCACTTGCCCGGCGGTCCGCCCACGAATCCCTACAAGACCGGCTACATCCAGCGGGTGGACCTGCGCACGGGCAGCTTTACGACCCTCTATGACGAGTGTGACGGCAAGCCACTCAACAGTCCGAACGATCT
>DATMQL010000334.1:0-11457 GCA_035566815.1 Steroidobacteraceae bacterium
TTGTCGCGCACCATGCATTTCAGATAATGCGCGAACCGGCAGCTCGCGAACAGATACGGCAGCCGGGCAGCGATCCGTGCGTTTGCCGTAGCATCCGGGTCCGCATACTCCTGCGGCTTCTGCAGTGACTGCGCACCGATGAACGCGGCCGTGTCGGAATTCTTGCGATGAATGAGCGGCATGAAACCGCAACCCGCCAGCTCGGCCTCACGCCGGTCGCTGATCGCGATCTCGGTGGGACACTTCATGTCCACGCCACCGTCATCGCTCGGGAAGGTATGCACCGGGAGCCCTTCGACCGCGCCGCCAGATTCGACACCGCGGATGGACGAGCACCACCCGTAGCTCTTGAATGAGCGGTTGATGTTCACCGCCATCGCGTAGCCCGCGTTGGCCCAGGTATAACGGCTATGGTCGCCCACACCCGTCTCTTCCTCGAACTCGAATTCCTCCACGGGGCTGCTCTTCGCACCGTACGGCAGCCGTGCCAGGAAGCGCGGCATGGCCAGGCCGACGTACTTCGCGTCTTCTGACTCGCGTAATGACCGCCAGGCGGCGTAGTCCGGAGCTGCGAAAATCTTCGCCAGGTCCCGCGGGTTCGCGAGCTCCTGCCAGGAATCCATGCCCATCAGCGACGGGCTGCCGCCAGCGATGAACGGGGCGTGCGCGGCAGAGGCGATCTGTGCCATCTGCCCGAGCAATTCCACATCGCCAGGCGTGTGATCGAAGTAATAGTCACCGACGAGCGCGCCGTACGGCTCGCCGCCCAACTGGCCATACTCCTGCTCATATAGCTTTTTGAAGAGCGGGCTCTGGTCCCAGGACGCGCCCTTGTACTTCTTGAGAGTCTTACCGAGCTCTTTCTTGGAGATGTTCAGTACGCGGATCTTCAACATCTCGTCCGATTCGGTGTTATTGACGAGATAGTGCAGACCGCGCCAGGCGCTCTCCACCTGCTGGAAACGCTCGCTGTGAAGAATGACGTTGATCTGGTCGCTGAGCTGCTTATCGATTTCAGCGATGATGGCCTTGATCGTCCCGACCACGTCATCGGATACGACAGCGGTCTCGCGCAGGGCCTGTTCGGCGAGTGTGCGCACGGCGCGCTCGACTTCGGCGCGGGCGCCGTCGGTCTTGGGCTTGAACTGCTTCTGCAGCAGGGTGGCGAATTGATCCGCGTCCGCGGCGAGCGGTGTGTCAGCAACTTGTTTGGCGTCGGCCATGGCGGGTCTCCCGTTATTCGCCGGACTTCGGTTTGGCCTGGTCGACCAGGGATTTCAGCAGCGCCGGATCGTTCAGCGCCGCGGCGATGAGTTCCTCCGCACCGGCTTTGCCGTCCATGTAGGTAATGAGGTTCGAAAGCTGCGTGCGGGCTTCCAGCAGCTTGTTGAGCGCGTCCACCTTGCGGGCGACCGCGGCAGGCGAGAAGTCCTCCATGCTCTCGAAAGTCATATCCACCTGGAGGCTGCCCTCGCCCGTGAGCGTGTTCGGCACGCTGATGGCGACGCGAGGCTTCATGGACTTCATGCGCTCGTCGAAATTGTCGACGTCGATGTTGGCGAACTTGCGCTCGTCGACACCGGGCAACGGCTCCTTCGCGTCCCCGGAGAGATCCGCCAGGACGCCCATCACGAAGGGAATCTGCACCTTCTTCTGGGCGCCGTAGACCTCCACGTCGTACTCGATCTGCACGCGTGGCGCGCGGTTGCGCGCAATGAACTTTTGACTGCTTGCCTTGGCCACGTCAGGTCTCCGGTTGAAAGGTGTTACTCATCAGGTGTCATCCGAGTCACGGACGCCGCTCGCCGCTTTTGCCGGCCCGAGCGCTTCGGGGGCGAGCTCCGCCAGCACTTCGAGAAAATCCTTTGCCACGAGACGCTTGGCGCGCTCGATGAGCAGCGGAATGGGGCTGGAGGGCTCGTTGGTACGAAAGAACGCCGCAACGGCATCCAGAGCACGCGTTGCGTCCTGTCGGTTTCGAACGGTTCCGACGGCCACTACGTCGGCGGCGGCTTCGGCCCCACCTGCAGTGGTCGCGCCAGGAGTTGCCTCGGCCGCGGCATCGGGGCGCGTGGCGAGGTGATCGCTCACCCGCTTCAAGGTGCGCGCCAGGGGCACGGCGAGGGTGGCGAAGTCGGGCGCTGCCTGGACGCCACTGCGCAGACTCACGGCCGTCTCCATAGACTTTAGGCTCGTCACGGCCTCATTGAGTTGGGCGTGTAGCGCCCGCAGCTGTTCCACTGACGTCGCGGCAAACAACCCTTCCAATTGCTCCGCGCTCACGGCGCCGGTCTCACCCTCCGCCGGTATGAGGTGGCCGGTCACGATCTCGATGTCTCGCATGGAGACCGAGCCGAGCTGCCGGTGAACCAGAATCGGCGCGCGACGCACGCCATCCACGACCGCCATGCGGTCCGCGAATCCATTGAGGGCGCTCCGCCGCAGGATGCCATCCTCGTCCACGAGCGGAAAAACAGTTTCAACCCACGAGTCGAGCCAGCGTGCGCCAACGGTCAGCGTCTGTACGAACTCGGCGAAGCCATCCGTACGCACGACGGCACTCGCCAAATGGGTGAGCAACCGGAAGTCCTTGCTCTTCTGCATCGCCTCGAGCGAGCGATCGCGGATGTCGTGCCAGTCGATCTCCGCGCTCAGGGGCGCGGACCGGCCGAACAGGCCGTAGCCATCGAACGAGGCCAGCAGTTGGGTGTCCTCCAGACTCTCCCCACAGGGGTGTTCGGCCGAGATGGCCTCGAGAAGCCCGGTGTCCCTGATTTGCATGGGACGCGAGACTAGCAACCAGAATCCAACGCAACATCTATACGGAAGTATGTGCGCCGGTTAAGAAAAGCGAACTAGCTCACACTTTTTTTCCCCTGGTTGGAATGGAACCCGTCCAACAGAGCGTGGAAAATAACTGCTTGCATCCGAAGCTGGGCTATACTCCCCGCGCCATCGATAAAACGATCCGCCGCCCCATGTCCGAAAGCGCCCTGATCATTGACGATCATCCGCTCTATCGAGACGCACTCGCGCAGTTGCTGCGGACGATTTTGTCGGAGACGAGCGTTGAGGCAGCGAGTTCCGCGGGCGAGGGACTGCGGGTCGCGGAAGGATTACCCGGACTGCGTCTGGTCCTGCTCGACTTTTCCTTGCCGGGTGGGATGAGCGGTACCGAAGCCATCACGACCATCCTGCGGAAGTTCCCGACTGTGGTGGTCATCGCGGTCTCCGCCTCGGAGGCGCGCCGGGATGCTACGGCCGCACTTCGGGCAGGTGCCAAGCAGTTCATCTCCAAAGCGGTCAGCACCGAGGTGATGGCGGATGCCATCCGACGTGTGCTGGCGGGCGATTTCTCAGCGCCGTCGTGGCTCACACCCGTCGGCCCCGGAGTGCTCGATACCAGCGGGCACTCCCTGCTGACACCCCGGCAACTGGAAATCCTGGGACAGCTGCACCTGTCGAACAAGGAGATCGGGCTGCGTCTCGGGCTCGCCGAAGTCACGGTAAAAATGCATGTCTCGTCGATCTTTCGCGCCCTGAACGTAGCCAACCGGACCCAGGCCACGCAGGCGGCACGCTGCCTGTCGTTGCTGGCGGATCGCGATGGAGACCTCGCCCCGTCCGAATCCTAAGCCTGCAACACCGCGCGCCGGGTTCGCAGCGCGCAGATCGCATCGAGCAACTCATCTTCCCGCACCGGCTTATGGAGTACGGCGATACCGCTAGCCCCGATCTTCCGGATCTGGGCAGGATCGGTTTCACCGGTAAGCAACAGCGCGGGGATGTCCTTGTTGAACTCATTGCGTATGGCCTCCACGACGCCGAGTCCTGTTTCCTGGTCACGCAGCCGATAGTCACAGATTACGACGTCAGGTGGGCGCGGGCTCCCCGCGAGCCGTAGCATCACCGCCGAGCGTGACGACGCTGTAATCACCGAACAGCCCCAGTGCTCGAGAAGACTCTGCGCGGCGTCGAGAATGAGCTCTTCGTCGTCCACGACCACGATCAGCGCACCCGCCAGGTTGCGGCTGTCACTG
The DNA here is from genome assembly GCA_035566815.1 of Steroidobacteraceae bacterium. Lineage (GTDB taxonomy): Bacteria > Pseudomonadota > Gammaproteobacteria > Steroidobacterales > Steroidobacteraceae > 13-2-20CM-66-19. Next base: position 4,041 of record DATMQL010000334.1, read on the forward strand.
CTGCGCGGAGCCAGGTGTACCCGGGGCGCGGCGACCTCCTCCGCCCGCTCCAGGCTGAACGCGAATAGACTTCCTCTACCGGGATGGGAGCGCAGTACCAGCGGAGTTTGCAGCAGACGAGCCAGCCGCTGGACGATAGCGAGGCCGAGACCCAACCCCTTGGAGCGATCGCGCTCGCGGTTGCCCACCTGGTAGAACTCTTCGAACACCAGCGACTGCTCGTGCGGCTCGATGCCGAGACCCGTGTCATAAACGCAGACGCGCAGAGCGTTCCCATGCGGCCGGCAAGCTATGAGCACACGCCCGCGCTCGGTGTAGCGGATGGCGTTCGAGATGAGATTGCGGAGAATGCGCTCCACCAACACCGGATCGCTGCGCACATACTCCGAGCAACGTCGCACCCGCAACTCGATGCCTTTCGCGCGCGCCTGCGGCTCGAATTCCACCCGGGCGCGGGCGAACAGCGGGCCTAAGGCGAACGGCCCCATCTGCGGCCGCACGGCTCCCGCGTCCAACTCGGAGATATCGAGCAGGGTACGGAACATCTCGTCCATGATCTGGGCGCACTGGCGCACCTTGCCCAGCATCGTGGACGCCCGCGGTGGCATTTCCATTTGCGAGAACGCCCCGAGATAAAGGTTCAAGGCGTGGACGGGCTGGCGCAGGTCGTGACTCGCTGCGGCCAGAAAGCGCGACTTGGCCAGATTGGCGGCTTCCGCGACATCCTTCTGCGCCGTGAGCTGCCCCACCAGCTCCAACTTCTCCAGCCGCAGCGCCATGGAGTCCAGGAACATGCGGTTGTAGGTCCGGACCGAGTACAGGACCACACAACACATCAACAGCAATCCCGCTCCCATCGCCTGCTGCGGGACCTCCCCCTGCCATTCCAGTGCGATGAATCCAGGCAGCGTCGCGGGCGCGAAATAAGCGACGAAGGTCTTGTAGTGCGGGGAATAAGTGAACATCGCCGCCATGGCCATCATGATCAACGTAATCATGTACGTGAACTGGTAGACGACCAGGCCGGGCGGAAACAGAAACAGCGATCCCAGTCCCCAGAGCACACCGCCGAGGAGGGAAGCCAGGAAGGCGTGTCGCAACCAGACCAGCCCCTGTACCGCAAAGTCAGCCTCGCGGTAGCGCCACCACACGGCCATACGCACGAGCGTCAGCACCACGAACGCGCCCGCCCAGGCATTCAGCGCATAGAGCGACACCACGTTATGAAAGACGATCCAGACCAACCCGACGACCACCATCGAGCCCAGCGCAGCCGTGGGGACCGTCCTGTGGATGTAGCGGGCCTGCTCTGTCTCGATGGAGTCCGGAAGTTTCACACCTCACAAGCTATGCCGGGGAAGAGGCGCGCACAACCATACTTCCGTACACATGACAGCGCAGCGCCGATCCGCTCCGCCTCGCACAAGTCAACATACTCCAGGATCGCGACCGCGCCGCGGGAGTGTTTCCAACTCATCACCAGAGCTTTTTCGAAACGCTCTTTTTTGGATGTCGAGCGTCGCGGTCACCGCGGCTTTCGCGTGGCCAACGCGGCGATTTCCCCGGACGGCGCTCTCCCCGCCGCTATCGCGATGACCTGCAAACCGCTGCCTGACAAGTGTCCAATATTGTAGTAGAATAACGTCAGCCTGCCCTTTTATGGCGGCTTATCTCACAGGCACTCCTCGCCTGATCCGCCCCTGTCCGACCGGGGTCTCCACTTCAGCGACACGGAGCGTACGTGCCAAAACCGAATTACCACCACGCGAAAAAGCAGAAAGAGCTGGCTCGAAAAGCTCGCAAACAGGAGAAGGAGCAGCGCAAGTCGGCTCGCGTGAGTGCGCCCGAGGAAGCTGCGGCGGCGGCCTCGACGGAAGCGCCCGCTACCCCCCTTGAAACCACGAATTCCGGGAATGAGACGTGAGACTAGCGCGAGCCGGTAAAGACCCCGCTGGGAAGGACCGAATGGAACGGCTGCGGCGCGATCGCGCGGCATCGGCCGTACTGCGCGCAGCCTTTCCTAAAGTGCAGGAGCTGTGCCTCGAGCTGACATTCACGAGCACGACAGCGAACACGCCTGCGTTTCAATCACACCGTCTGCACCCGCCGGCGCGTGCGTTCTTTCACTTTCCCTGTCCCTTCGCGGACTGTGACGGTCACTTCGACCTCGCCAGCGCGGTGGATGCGGCACTAGCCGATCCGGCGAGCCGCAGCGAAGGGGTACTGGAGTGCTCCGGCCTGCGCGCCGGCGAGCGCGTCACGAAGCAACTTTGCGGGTTGAGGCTGAACTACAAGGTGTCCGCGATATTGCACGCGGACCCCTGACGACCGGCGGGTCGCTCAGGTCGGACAGGCTCCTAACGACGAGCGACTGCTGAAGCCTCCATCGGCTCCGGTCGCGTGAAATCAATGATGAAGTGATCGCCGTCGAACTTGACAACCTTGCCGGTCAGGTCGGGACGCACGCGGAATCCTCCCCTGCTGCCGCCGCCGCTCTTTTCGGCGGGCAGGGGCGTCACGATCATCCGGATCGGCAGATCGCCATCCCGCGCGAGCGTCAGATGTTGCCCGAGCAGCTCGTTGTCCTTTGACTCGGCGGCTTGGCGGGAAAGCCTGTCCTCATACCGGAGCACCCCACGGGCGGGGTGACCGAAGCACGTCTGGGAGCAGTTCAGCACCATCGAGCCATCGGTAGCTATGGCGGACAATCCGCGCATCCGATTGCTCGGTTTCGCACCGAAAGTGCGGAAAGCATCGACCAGGCTTAGCGTCATTCCATTCTCATACGATGCGCGGCTTTTCACGGTGCGCCTTCGCACCCTAGAACGCAACGTTTTTCGCACGCGGAGCCCATGGGGTGGAGCCCTTCTCGTGGCGCCACCCACGCTCACGGCCTGGGATCCGACTAACGCGCGAGCACTTCGATCCGTTGCTTCGTAAAGGGTTCGCGGCTCGTCCAGAAGCGGACATTCTCACGATGTCCCTGGCCGGTGTGGCGCCTGATCTGCCGCTCCGGCACTTCGCTGACACAGTGGGCGCTGAGAAAGTCGATGAAGCTGCGCACCGCCGGCAGCATGCCGCGGCGAGACGGGAAGACGACCTGGATCTCGCACAGGGGCGCCAGGAAATCCGGCAGCACGATATCCAGCAACCCATCCCGGATCTCGCCCAGGCAAGCCGACAGCGGCAGTTGCACGATCCCGAGTCCGCCGACCGCGGCCTGGCGAATCATCACCATGTCATCCGCGATCAAAGTCGGCTCATGGCGGACCTGGATCTCGCGCTCCTGCGGATCGACGAGCTTCCACACGTGGGGCCCCTGGAGCGAGCCATAGCTAAGGGTGCCCTTTTGCGCCGCTTCTGTGGGGGTAGCCGGCCGACCGTTGCGGTCCAGAAATGCGCGGCTCGCCACCAGAACCTGCTGAATGATGCCGAGCGATCGCATGATCAACGCCGAATCCTCGGTCGGCACCTGCCGGACCCGGATGCACAGATCGAAATTCTCCTCGATATCGACGCGGCGCTCGGTCGCCTCGAGTGCGATACGGACCTGGGGATTCTTCTCCACAAACTTTGGAATCAACGGCGCCACCAGCAGCTGCCCGATGAGCGGAGGACAACTGACACGGATCATTCCCGCGGGCGTCGCGCGGGCGCAGGCGACACGCTCATAGGCGGCCTTCGCCTCCGCGACCATCTTCACGCAGTACCCGTGAAACTCCATACCGATATCGGTCACCGCGAAGTGCCGCGTCGTGCGCTGCACCAACCGGACTCCCAGGCGCTCTTCGAGCTGACTGACCCGGCGGCAAATGCTCGACCGGGCCACTCCCAACGCCTTGGCGGCCCCCGTGAAGCCGTTGTGCTCGACCACGTGGCAGAAAATATACAAGTCGTTCAAATCATGCATGTTGGGTTCTCGTGCTCAACGCAGCGCGGATCGCAGATCGTTCCGATGGAGCTCGAGCCGGGAGCGGATGACAATGAGCTGGGGATCTGCGCACGCGGACATCCCGCCTCGCCTGCCGTAGGTCCGGCAATCGATGACCTCGACGGGATAGATGGCCGGCAGGTCCTGGATCCAGGCATCGACATCCTCCGGCTTGACGATGCCGCTGTATTGAAATGTCCGCATATCCGCGCGAATCATGATCCGCCGCTGCGTATACCGCTGAACGTCCTCGAGGACCTCGGGAAGCGGTCGCCCGTGATAGATGAGGGGCACGAGACCTTCAACGCTCCACCCGTTGCGCGCACTCGCGTCCACGAGCGACACCATCGCAAGTATGAAAAACACCACCCCTCGAAACGCGACTACCGCATGCCCGCCGCGAGGTGGCAATGGACGGGTCACATCAGCCTCTACAATGCCTCACCGACGCGCCTCACCCAACTCCTCCGCCGCCACAATGGCCTGCCGCAACTCCTTCAGGGCGTCGGCATACCATCGCAACAGGGTTCGCTCGTTCACCGACACGCCGTCGGCCGCGAAACGGGACTCGATTTCAGTGTAAGGAAGCTCGTCCCACACACGCAGTCTCAACACCATCCTGCGGGTAGGCCGTAATGTCTCGATCGCATCCGACAGGACCTTGATCCGCTGCTCGTGCGCGAATTGCGGCTCGGGTGACGGGGTCGTGCTGGCGAACTCGTGGCGGACGATCTTGTTGATGCGCGTGCGGATGGCGCCGGCGCGGGCCCGGTCGGTGGCGAGATTCCTGGCGACGCGATAGACGTAGGCCTTGAGAAAACTGATCGTATCGGGCGCGCGCATCTCCAGGACCTGTGCGAACGCCTGCGCCGCGACATCGCGCGCCTCGGGCCATGACCCGGTTCTCGCGACCATGTAGTGAACCAACTTGGGATATTCCTCGCGGAACAGCTCTGCGATCTTCTGTGCATGTGCATCACGGAGGTTCCCCCGCGCCGTCATCCCCGGGCCGGCGCTCTCATCGGATGTGGTACCGGGCTCGAATGCAACAGGATCCAGGTTCATAGGGCGCCTTTTTTTCGGAGTGCTGAAGCTTCAGTAACGCAATTTGCAACACTGACGAGTGCTAAGACGCTCAACCGGATGTTTTTTGTCAGGGAGAACCATCCAACTTTTTAGGCTCGACCCCATCGCGCGCCTGGATGAGGATGTGGTTCTGCGCCGTCCGCGAAACCTTCACCGGAAAGATGATCTCCAGATCCTGCAGGAAGGTCTTCACCTGCGACTCGTAGACCAGGCCGCTGAACTGCAACTCGCCCACGTCGGGATCCATCTCGATGGGCTCTTCCACGTAGCGATTGATGTCGGCGATCAGGTAGGCCAGCGGCTCATGGTGATATTCGCGGCGGCCGTCGAGCCACTCTGTGGCAACGCGAGAATCTTCGGACTCCACTGGAGTACGGGATTGATTGCCGCGATACGTCACTTCCTGTCCCTGCGCCAGCTTCGCGTCCGGCCACGAGATATTCGACACCTCGGTAACCTTCGGCCACGGCACCGAAGCCAGCGCATCGCGCGGCTGGACGTTCACGGCGCCTTCGGCAACCTGCACGGTGACCCGATCCAATGTTCGCCGCACACTGAACTCAGTGCCCACGGCGGTGATCGCGCCATCGCCGGCAATGACAGTGAAAGGACACTTCGGATCGTGCTCGACATCGAACAGCGCTTCGCCGTTATTGAGCAGGATGGTGCGCATGCACTGAGCATAATGCACGGCGATTTCCGTCTTTGCGCCCAGTGTTACTCTCGACCCGTCGGGCAACGTCACCTGTTTCAGCTCGCCCGCCGTCGTGGAAATGATGTGGTCCGGCTCCGGCCCACGCAGGTTGAGCCAATGCATGACTGGAGCGAATCCGACCGCAACGATTGTAGCCGCCATTGCGAAGAAAGCGGCACGGCGCCAACGGACCGCCGGCTGTCGCGCCACTGCGTGGGCCGCCGTCGCCTGCCATGCGGAAATCGAGCCGTCCGAGTCATCCGCCGCGAGCTCTTCGGCGGTCGGTAGCGGCGGCGGCTTCAGGCAGCGAAGCGACCCGGAAACAAACTCAACGGCGTCGTAGGCCGACTTGTTCTCCGCAACCTTGCTCCACTCCGCCCACCGATCCACTTCTTCGGCGGAAAGCCCGGACTCCGACGCGTTTCGCCAGCGGGCGTGCCACGCCGCCGCCTCGTCGAAGTGATCATCCCCCGCGGTCACGAATCCTGGGTGCTCACTCATTTGCGCCTCCGTCGTTCCTTCACCACCCGCGCCATGTTTCCATACGCCCGGTTCACCAGCTGGTAAACCGCCATTTCGGAGATATCCATCGCAACAGCCGTCTGCCTCACGGTCTGACCTTCGAGCTCTACCAGGGTAAACGCCATACGACACTTCGGCGGCAACTTGTTGACTGCATCCTGCAGGAGAGTGCGCATCTCGTCATCGAGGCACATTCTCTCCGGCGTCGGATTCTCGCTCTCGCGCTCTCTATAGACCTCCGTGTAAACAAACTCTCCGCGCCGCTCGCGAAGTGCGTGCCTGCCTCTACTGTCCGACGCCAGGTTGAAAGCCGTCTTGTAGAGGTAAGCCCGCAGAAAATTGATCGGTGGCGGATTGTCGAGCCTGAACACCCTGACATACGCCTCCTGCACGACCTCGGCCGCCTCCTCCCAGGAGTGGACTCTGGAATACACCGCACGAACCAACGCGTCGTTATGCTCGCGAAAGATTGCGTCGCAGCGGGCGCGCAGATCGCGCCTCGAGTCTACATTCGGCTCTTCGCCCGACGCGCCTCGCGACTCCTGCGCGAGGTCATTCGCGCCCATAGCAACCCGGTTCACTCATATGACGCCCCGGACGGGTTCTCTTTGACACTCAGGTGCACATTCATACGTCAGACCACGCGCCCTGCTGTAGTTGTACTGATCATGAATCATGCGCCGCCGCGTACTTCTTTGTCGAGATGTGCGGCGCATGATTCCGAGTGGGCCGTTATAACTCCGTCGAAATGCTACGGAGTGCTATGTCAAACGGTCGGTGCAAAATCCACGGCGGTTTGTTTAGTGTTACGAATATGCTGCGCTGCAAGGACGAGGGCCTCCTCCCGCAGCGGTCACATTAGGACCACTAACCTATCGCCTCCCCTTCAAACATCGCACGACCTGCCCCCAGGCGACCTTCACAGACATCATCCAGCGCCGCTCTCCCAGCGCTGGCACTCATCGAGCCGCCGTGAACCGTCCCGCGTGCTGCGAATGCGACTGAGCGCCGAGCGCCTTTCCGATTCCGAATCCACGCTCCCGATTGCCCACCCCGCGGGGCTGTCGACCACGCACCGCCACCGCACACCGTCACGGACCACCGTCACCGCACACCGTCACGGACCACCGTCACCGCCCACCGCCACGGACCACCGCCACCGTCACCACCCACCGCCACGGACC
>DATMQL010000335.1:0-18909 GCA_035566815.1 Steroidobacteraceae bacterium
CCAAAGCCCGCCGGCGGGGACCAATCGGCCACCCGGTAGTCCCCCGACGATGCCGCAGACATAGGACATTTGTCGCCACCGGACGACGTATTCTGTGAAACTCGTCATCTTGTCGCGGCGTTCCCTGCGACGGGGCGCTGCCAAATACCGCAATGCATGGTCGCAATCCATTATGTGAATCGCAACCGTGCGGCACCGCCTCGAATCGCGGCTAACAAAACTCGCTGAAAACAAACGAAACGCAGTTCACACAACGCACCAACAGCGTGCGCGGTAACCGCGGCTCGTCGCGTGAGTTTGGTGCCGTCGGAGGTGAGTGTCTGCGAATGGCGTCAGTCGCCACTAATCCCGAGGCAACAGAAATCGGGTTCCATTGGAAGACAACACCGCGCCCTCCGGCGTGATGCTCTCGACATGCACTCCTTCGGGCAGGTTGTCGCCTTCATGAAGCTTGTGCATGTTAATCATGACGAAGCGCTCCTGCGGTTTGGCCGCGAACACGTGCAGGTCGAGGCGCAATTCCGGAATGTGCGCGCCGGGTGCGACCGCCGCGTCCTGGTACAACGGCACGCCGCTCGAGGTCCCCCGGGAGACGTGGTTGCCGAACGCGGCCGGCGCGGGCGCATCGGTGGCCGGTGCATAGTCGTCGGGGTTCAACTGGCCCGTGGGGGCGTCCGCCTGCCCGCCGGGCACGTTGTTACCACCCGCACCGTTGCCAGGGTAGGCACGTGGCGGCTGGGTCATGCCGGCCGTCTGCGCCACAGGCGACGTGGGAGCCGTTCCGGCGACCGTCACTGTGCCCGGCCCCTGAGCCATGCCCTGGCCCTGCTGGGCGCCTTGCGGGCCTGCGGGCGCGCTGGGGCCGGGAGCCCCAACCTGGCCCTGGTACCCCTGGGCCGGCCCGGACGGAGCGCCAGGATAAGGCTGGTTCGCCCCAGCGGCTGCGCCTGGATACGGCTGGCCCGACCCCGAGGCCGCGCCCGGAGATGGCTGGCTGCCCGACCCCTGGCCCGCACCCGCATAACCGCTTTGTGCCTGTCCGCCGCCCGAGTAACCCGAGGCCGCCTGCGGGGGGCTCCCGCCAGGGTACGAACCGCCCGACCCCGCGCCCGCAGTCTGCCCGGCAGCCGGTGGGGCCGCAGTGGCCGCCTCAGCCGTAGCGGGCCTGCGCAGCAGCACCCACCCCACGATCAACAGATTCACCGCCAGCAGAGCCGCCAGCCCCATCGCCCACAGCGGCAGGCCGCTCCGCGGCGGCGCGACCCTGACTTCGAAGAGCGCGGGGCCGTTTTGCCGTTGGCGGTCGGTTTCGGACTTTTTCAGGGCATCCAGAATGAACGACATCGGTCACCCGCCGTGAGTGTCGGCCACGTACAGCAACGGAGCATCGGATCCAGCGATGGCGCTCGCGAGCGCTATCTGCGTCTGGATTCCTGCGATGCCGTCGACCGTGAGCCGGTGTTGGCGTTGGAATTCCCGCACGAGGCTCGCCAGCTCGGTATCGAATACGTCGCTCACCGGGCCGTCGCTGTGCTCGCCCCGCACGTGCTGCAGACTCTCCCGGAGCCAGCGTACATCAGCGCCATGCATTCCGGGTGAGAGCGACTTCACCTGGCTGGTTCCCGGGCGCCACAACATCACGAAATCGCCGAACCAGTAGCGCGACAGCTCGCCGATGCCTACGTCATGCGGGGTCCCGCCAAGCTCGATCCGCGCGTGCTCGTCGTCCAAATGCGTCAGTACGACCTGGTGCGAGGCGCCGCCGTCGTCGTTGACCAACAGTATCGCGGGCCGGTTGTACAGGTGCAGCTGTGCGAGCGAGCCGCGCTGGGTGAGGCAGTCCAACCCCTGTTGTGAGGCCTGGGTGCACGGGTCCGTGCTGGCGGGTGTGTACTTGATTCCCCACAGGCCGAAGAGCTTGGCGAACGCATTGTCGGTATCGGTCTCGTCGCTATGTTTGGCGAGGAGAGCCGCCAACGAGGCCTCTCGCGAGATAGTGCCGACGGCGGCTGCCACGGGCGGCGCGCTCACGCTGCTCGTGGATACGGGGGTGAGTTTGTCATCCGCGGCTTGCGGCGCTGATGTTGAATGCGCAGTTGCAACAGCCGCGGGGGCGGTCGATTGCCCGGCATCCCGGTGTGGCTGCGAGCCCCACAGGCGCGTATTCCACAGCGCAACCGTCGCGCACAACAAAACCAGCGCCGTACTTCCCGCGGCGGCCCACGGTAGCCAGTGTGGCACGATCCGCTTACCAAACACCTCGGACGCCGCGTGGCGTACCAGAGTCGCGGTGACTCTATGGCTATCCATGGAGTAGGCGCCGAGCAGGGCGCGATCGCAGATGACGTTGATGACTCTGGGCACGCCGACGGAGAGCCGATAAATCTCGCTCAAAGCGGCTGCGCTGAAAATGTCGTTGGTTGCGCCGGCAACGCGCAGGCGGTGGCGGACATACGCCGCCGTCTCATCCCGTGACAGCGGGTGCAGGTGATAACGGCCGGTGATGCGCTGCGCGAGCTGGCGCAGCTCATTACGTCCGAGCAACTCGCGCAACTCCGGTTGGCCGATCAGGATGATCTGCAACAGCTTCTGGGTGTTGGTTTCGAGATTGGTGAGGAGGCGCACCTGCTCGAGCACTGAAGGCGCGAGATTCTGTGCTTCGTCCACGACGAGCACCACGCGGCGGCCCGCGCCGTGTGCACGCAGGAGATAGTGACTGAGGACATCGACGAGATCCTTCAGGCTTTCCGTCGACGAGTCAGGTACCCCGATACCGATTTCCTCGCAGATCGTCAGGAGGAATTCGGGTGCCGTCATCCGGGGATTGAGGATGAGGGCGATCTCAGCATTTTTCGGCGTCTGCGCCAGCAGCGAGCGCACGATCGTCGTCTTTCCCGTGCCCACTTCGCCCGTGAGCTGCACGAAACCACCGGCCTCGGTGATGCCGTACAGCAGGTGAGCGAGAGCCTCGGCGTGGCGCTCGCTCAAATAGAGATAGCGCGGATCCGGAGTGATCGCGAAAGGCTTTTCGTTGAGTCCGAAAAACGAAAGGTACATGAATCGCTGCTACTTGATGGTGTTACCACGCCGCAGGGCACCGCTGCCAAAGCGCGCGCGGGCCTCATCCAACGCCGCGTCGAGGCGCGTTGTATGTGGTGGCGTGTCTTCGAAAAGGCCGAGCTGTGAGGCCGGGCTCAGGTCACTCAAGACCACCCCCAGGAGCCGAAGTTTCGCACCGCTCGCTTCCGTGAGCCAGCGGGCCAGCAACTCGCGGGCCACGTTGGCGATGGTACGCCCATCGTGTGTCGGCGGTGCGACGGCGCGCTGGCGGGTAAATGTAACGAAATCACCTCGCCTGATCTTCACCCCGATGCAACCGGCCATGAGCTGTTTGGGTCTCAGGCGCTCGCACGCCAGCCCTGCGAGACGCGTTATTTCGGCCTGCAGAACCCTCGGATCGCCGATGTCACGTTCGAAGGTGTCCTCCGCGCTGAGGGATTTCTCGTCGCGATCCGGAAGGACGGGTCGGTCGTCGATCCCCGCGGCCCGTTCCCGAACACGTTGGGTGTATCGCCCGAACAACGGGCGGAGCACCGCATCGGGCGCAATACGCAGCTCCCCTAACGTATGGATGCCTGCCGCCTCGACCTTCGCCCCCGTCTTACGGCCCAGTCCTGGCAGACGCCGCACGGATAGCGGGTCGAATATCTCCTGGATGCGCTCCGCGGGGACGATGGTGAGTCCGTCGGGCTTCGCCAGATCCGAGGCGATCTTGGCCACCAGCTTGTTCGTCGCCACGCCTACCGAAGCCGTGAGTCCGGTGATCTCGTGGATGCGGGCCTTGATGCGCCGGGCAATGGACACCGAGTCCCCAAAAAGCTCCAGGCTCTGGGTGACATCGAGGAATGCCTCGTCGAGGGAAAGTCCCTGAACGAGCGGGGTGATCTCGTGAAAAACACCGAATACCTGGTCCGAAACCTCTTTGTAGCGCTGCATGCGCGGCCGGACGCAGACGGCCTGGGGGCACAGGCGCAAAGCCGTGCTCATCGGCATGGCGGAGTGCACGCCAAACTTGCGGACCTCGTAGCTGGCGGCCGCTACGACCCCGCGACCCGCGGTTCCGCCGACGATGAGCGGCTTCCCCGCCAACGTGGGATCGTCGCGCATTTCGACGGATGCGTAGAAAGCATCCATATCGACGTGCAAAACCGCGCGGATCATAGAGCTAAAGGGACTCCTGATGAGATCAGGAGACGCTACCACGGTCGTGGTGCCGCGCGGGTTATAGAGACACCCGGCGCAAGCGGGACTCGCCAGGAGCCTGAGTCAGGCTGGCTCCTGGGGCGAGTCCCGATACCGGCGTTTGCGGGCGGTCTACTGCGTAACGGTAATGGTGATCTTCTTGGAGAACACCGGCGGATCGTGCGGGATATGGTTCTGGTCGGCGAGCAGCAACTGCAGAGTGTGCTTGCCGGGCGACAGGGTCAGGGTGGTCTCCGTCTGGGCCTTGCCGAAGTGCACGATCTTGTTCTCCACGACGGGCAGTGGCTTGCTCAGGTCCGCCGGCAGGTCGGTGTCGATCAGCAGGTGGTGATGCCCCGAGTTCTCCATCTTCGTACCGGCGGGCGCCAGGGTCATACCCTTGATGCCGAACTTCACCGTCACGGGGTTGGTGACTTTCGCGCCGTCCTTGAGATTCTCAAAGTAGACCTTGGCTCCGGGCGGCGACGGCGAGCGCTCCTGGGACTGGACCGCGGTAACCGAGGCTGCGAGGGCCAGCGCGGCGGCGATTGCAAACATTCGCATGACGACTCTCTCCGTACAATGAATGAAGCGGCCTTCATACGCCGCGCCCGAAGCTTAGTCGCAGTGCCCGGAACGAACAAATGTTCCGCTTTTGGCGACGCCTATTGGACTAGCACGCTATAGAGCCCGGTTGCAACAAGGACGAGCCCGGCTGTAACCAGGTATGCGAGTGACAACACCGCGAATTTACCGAGCGTGCGCCCGGTTCCCTCACCGTAGACCTGTCGCATCGAGCGGTAATAGTAGAACGGGATATAGATGCCGAACACGAAGGCCAACGTCGAGGCCACCGCTTCGATGGGGATCACCAAGGTGATCAGCACAAACAGCCCCAGCCAGAGGAAGACGAAGGAGTGGTTGTGCAACAGAAATAACAGGTGCTCGACGTAGTAGCGCCGCTGCCGGCGGTAAAGGGGCTTCATCGCGGCGGCGAGAATCGGCACCATCACAAAGATGGCGCGGGGAAGGTTATGAAAGAAGTCCTCCCGTAGCGAGCGGCCGTCATCCTCCACGGCGTTCTGACACCCCGTGCGCAGGGCGGGTAAGAGCAACGACTGCCAGGGGCCGTCGTAGCGGAGCTTGGCACATACCTTTTCCGCGTGTTGCCGCCGATCCTCGCCCGGCTGCAGCGGCTGGGCGACGGCCGGAATCGAGATATCGTCATCACCGCCGCTGATGATCTTGAGCGTCACATGGCGATTGTTGGCCGTCGCAATGAGGAAGAAAAACAGGCTCAGCACCAGGTAGAGGCGCAACGGCGGAAGATACTTCACGCGCCGGCCGGCAAGAAACTCCTGAGTCAGGTAGCCCGGTTTGAACAGGAGCGCCCCAATGGTCCGCCATAACCGCGAGTCGGCGTGCGTGAGGTCCTCGGCAACCTCGCCGAGGAAATGCGACAGCGAGTGAACCGCATGCTCGACCCGCTGACCACAGTTCGAACAGTAGTGGCCCGAGAGGGGTACCCCGCAGTTAGCGCACAGAACCGGCGCGCTGGCCCTCGGCGTGGCGACGCCACTTACCACAGGCGCGCCGGTGGCCGCTGCCGCGACGGCCGGCTCGATGTTGGTCGCAGCCACTTCCCTGTCCGCGCTCATATGCCCCCAATCAGGCCACGTGCACGCTCGACCGCACGGTCGCCTGCTCGGGCACCTGCTGCGGGACCGGTTCGGCCTGCGTGCCGAGTTCGTGCTGTGCGAAGTCGTCGACGTTGAGGATGTCCATTACCTTGCGGTCGTATTCGCGCAAGGCGACGGACTCCGTCTCCGAGATGATGCCCGCGGCGAGCGCCTGTTGGATCTGACTCGGGAAGTCGAGCGCGGTGACTCTCCCGGTCTTGACGCCTTCGACGCGGATCCGCTTCTCCAGGGGCTCGACGTTTTGCGCCAGCAGCAACGCCTCCTGTAGCAATCCAAACGGGTTCGTCGGCTCGAGCGTCCAATACATGTACTGGCACAGCCGCTCGCGCGCCTCTGTTGGATTCATCACGAGGTCGGCCACTTTCCGTCCGAGCCGGTCCCCGGGGGCCGAATAAGCGCGCCCGCGCGGCAGGATGAGGGCCATCATGACGCCGGCCAGGAACCGGTTCGGAAAATTGCGCAGGAAACCGTGCAACTGCTCCTGCGCGTGGTACAGAAGGTTGCGGCACGCCCATTCGACGATGGGCAGATCCTCCTGCGGGCGCCCCTGGTTGTCGTGATGTTTGAGCACCATCGAGGCTAAATACATGCAGGAGAGTACGTCGCCCAGTCGCGCCGATAGATTCTCCTTCTTCTTCAGGTACCCACCGAGCGTCAGCATCGCGACATCCACCGCGAAGGCGAACGACGCGCTGAAGCGCACGATGTGTTGGTAATAGCGCCCCGTCGGCCCCTCCACCGGCCGCTGCGTAAACCGCGCGTGGGTGACCGCCATGATGAACGAACGCACGGCATTCGAGATCGTAAAACCGATGTGTCCGAAAAGTGCGTCATCGAAGTCATCCACGCCCTTGGCGCGATCCGGATTGCGAGCCGCGGTCATCTCCCGGAGCACGAATGGATGGCAGCGCACCGCGCCCTGGCCAAAGATGATGAGGTTTCGGGTGAGGAGGTTTGCCCCTTCGACGGTGATGGCGACAGGCACGACCTCGTAGCCACGAGCGAGATAGTTCTTCGGGCCGAGACAGATCCCTTTGCCGCCGTGCACGTCCATCGCGTCGTTCGCGACCTGTCGGGCCATCTCGGTAACGTGGTACTTCAACATCGCCGACGGCACGGAAGGCTTCTCGCCGCCATCGATCGCTCCGGCCGTAACCGAGCGCGCGGCATCCATGGTGTAGGTGAGGCCGACCATGCGCGCGATCACGGCCTCGACACCCTCGAACTTACCAACGGGCGTGTTGAATTGACGCCGGATGCGCGCGTAGGCGCCCGTCGCCCAGGTGCCGGCTTTCGCGCCACCAGTGCCGTTCGAAGGCAGCGAGATACAGCGACCGACCGAAAGCTGCTCCACCAACATACGCCAGCCGGAGCCGGCCATCCTGGCGCCGCCGATGATGGCGTCCAGGGGGACGAACACGTCCTTGCCCTGGATCGGGCCGTTCTGGAACGGCACGTTGACGGGGAAGTGGCGGCGTCCGATGGTCACGCCCGCGGTATTACGCGGAATCAGGGCACAGGTGATGCCGATGTCCGCCTTCCCGCCCAACAGCTTGTCCGGATCGAACATGCGGAAGGCGAGACCGATGACGGTCGCGATCGGCGCGAGCGTGATGTAACGCTTGGAGAAATTCAGACGCAGGCCGAGGACTTCACGACCTTGCCACATGCCCTTGCAAACGACGCCGGTGTCGGGAATGGAGGCTGCGTCCGAGCCCGCACGCGGACCGGTGAGCGCGAAACAGGGGACTTCCTCGCCACGCGCCAGTCGCGGCAGGTAGTAGTTCTTCTGCTCCTCGGTCCCGTAGTGATTCAACAGCTCCGCCGGCCCGAGGGAGTTGGGTACAGCGACGGTGGAGGAAGCGGTGGTGCTGCGGCTCGCGATCTTGGCCAGCACGCAGGAGTGTGCATAGGCGGAGAATTCGAGACCGCCGTATTTTTTCGGGATGATCATCGCAAAGAAACCGCGCGACTTGAGGTAATCCCACACCTGCGGCGGCAGATCACCGCGCTCGTGAGTGATGTTCCAATCGTCGAGCATGCGGCACAGCTCTTCGCAGGGTCCGTCGATGAAGGCCTGCTCTTCGGCGGACAACTTCGGGGGCTTGGCGGATAGCAGCTTCGACCACTTCGGAGCGCCCGTGAACAACTCTCCGTCCCACCAGACCGTGCCGGCCTCGAGAGCCTCGCGCTCCGTCTGCGACATCGAGGGCAACAGCTTCAGATACGCCTTCATGAACGGGCGCGTGATGAGCGCTTTGCGCAGCGGCCGCACATTGAGCAGCCAAAGTCCCGCCAGCATCACCCAGAGGAAGCCCTTCCAGACTCCGGCCGGCTCGCCCTGCGCACCCAGCCAGGTGTAGGCGAGCAGAAGTACGGTGAATGTCGCCGTAAAGGCGAGCAGCGACAGGCGCTTGTAGGCGAGGAAGAGAATCGCCGCTATGAACAGCAGCGTGATCACGCCGCCGATCTGGGTAACGGCGTAAGCCGCGGCGGCGATGAGAAGGAGAATGATGATCGCGCCGAGCATGAAACCTCCGGAGGTACCGGACTTGACTTGAAGGACTTTTGCTCCTGAGGTACCGGACCTGACTTAAAGGACTTTTGCGCGCGCCCAGCGCCGAGGTCGCGGCACCAAATCAAAAGTCCTATAAGTCAAGTCCGGTACCTCTCGGCTCAGTTATAGCAGCGTCTTCACTCCGTCGCGCTCTTCGCGCAATTCGGCGTCCGTCGCGTCCATGCGCTTGCGGCTGAACTCATCGACGGACAGACCCTGCACGATCTGATACTCGCCGTCCTTGACGGTGACCGGATAGGAGTAAATCACCCCTTCCTTGATCCCGTAGCTGCCATCGGACGGGACTCCCATGCTGATCCAGTCGCCAGGCGCTGTGCCGTGGAACCAGGTGTGGATGTGATCGAGTGCGGCGGATGCGGCCGAGGCCGCGGAGGATGCGCCGCGCGCCTTGATGATGGCGGCGCCGCGCTGTTGCACCACTGGGATGAAGGTCTCTTCGATCCACTTCTGGTCCACCAACGACTTCGCCGGCTTGCCGTCCACGAGAGTGTGGCTGAGATCCGGGTACTGGGTTGCGGAGTGATTGCCCCAGATGGTCATGCGGGTGATGGCCGTCGTGTGTTTGCCAGTCTTTTCGGCGAGTTGCGAGAGCGCGCGGTTGTGATCCAGGCGCGTCATCGCAGTGAAGTTGCGCGGATTGAGGTCCTTCGCGTTCGCCTTGGCGATCAGCGAGTTGGTGTTGGCCGGGTTGCCGACGACCAGCACTTTCACCTGGCGGTGGGCAACCTCGTTGAGAGCCTTGCCTTGCGCCGAGAAAATCTGCGCGTTGGCGAGCAGGAGATCCTTGCGCTCCATGCCGGGGCCGCGAGGCCGGGCGCCGACGAGCATGGCGACGTTGCAATCCCGGAAGGCGACTTTGGCATCGTCGGTGGCGACGATCTTGTTCAGCGTCGGGAAGGCGCAGTCGTTGAGCTCCATCACGACGCCCTTCAGGCCGGGCAGAGCAGGTGTGATTTCGAGCAGGTGCAGGTTCACCGGCTGATCAGGACCCAGCATCTGGCCGGAGGCGACGCGGAAGGCGAGGGCATAACCGATCTGGCCGGCGGCGCCGGTGATCGCGACGTTCAGGGCAGGCTTCATGGCGATGCGTATCTTTAGGCGGGAAGGGGCCGGGAATTCTATCGGCTATTGCGGCCGACCGTCAGCAGGAGCCGCCTCGGGAGGCACGGAATAGGCGGGATACACGTCGCGGAAATGCTTGAATTCCTGCTCCGCTTCGGCTGTGAGGCCCTGGGCACGCATTTTTTCGATGTAGTCGAGCCAGGCGCGCGGATTCGGGTGCTTGCGCCTCTCGGCTGCCGAGCCCACGCCGGCCCGTGCTGACTGGCGTGCCGAGCCCGTCTCCATGTGGATATTCGGCATGGCATCGGCCGGGAAGGCCGCAAGCGAGGTGATGTCTCCCGATACCCCTCCTTGCGGAAAGTCCGTTATCGAAATTGCGCTCGCCGCGGCTTGAGATTCGAAGTGTCCCCGGGATGCCGTAACGATGATGGTCGCCATCGGATCGGCACTTCCAGACGGCTTTTCGGCCGTCCGCAAGCGGCTTGCCTCCATCTCGCGCTCCGTCATGCCGCCCGAGGTGCCATGGCGGGCCGAGCCCGAGAGGAATACGACGATGGGCTCGTTAGGTGGGGCTGTCGCGGGCGCGGGTATGTAATAAGCGCGTGGCAACGACGCCCACGGAACTTTGACGGCCGGCACCTTCATGCGGGCCGCCGATCGCGCCAATGAGTTCGATGGCGACCTGTTCTCGGCGGGCGCTACCGCCCGTGTCAGTGAAGGCTTCGCCGACTCCTCCAACCCCGGTTGCGCGTCGAATGGCAGCGTAATCTCCGTAAACGGCTCCTCCATAGCTGCGAGGGCCTGTGAACGGCCCGCATCCTGTCGTATGGCCTGCCGGATCCCCAGGTCCAACAGCATCGAGAGTGACACGAGAATCGTTGCGGCCAACCCCATGGGGACAGCCCACCGCGGTGCCCTGAAAACGGCTACCGGTGCCGGGCTCTGAATGGCCGCGCGCGCCTTGCCGATGATGATCCGATCGAGCTCCGGTGGCGGCTCCAGCCGGTCGATCAAGGCGAGGCGCCGATCGATAGACACGCGCCGTTTGAGGTAGGCCTCGAAGTCATCGTGGTATTCAGAGTCGGTAATCATCCGCCCTCCACGACCACTTTGATGCCGATGACAGCGGCGGGCGAAGCGCTGAGCGGCGCGGCGGTCTCGAGCGCATGACGCAGTTTCGACACCGCGTAACGCAGGCGACTTTTCGCTGTTTCCGGGCCCACGGCCGTAATGACTGCAATCTCCTCTAATGAGAGGCCGGACTCTTCATACAGAAGAAACACATCCCTCTGCTCGGCCGGCAAGTCCGCCAGGGCAACCTTGTAGCGGGCGACCGTCTGCGCAAGTTCCGCGCGTGAGTCCGGTCTCTCGTCGTCCGGCGCTGGCAACGAGCCTTGCCAGTCGTCCTGCGCGTCGCCACTGACTTCCGCGCGAACCGTCGAGCGCCGGCAGTAGTCGACGAAACAGTTGTGCGCGATGCGATACAAGAACGTCTGAAACTTCGCGCGTGGCTCATAGCGCTCGCGGCTGGCGATTACCTTGCTCCACACTTCCTGGAAGAGGTCGCTCGCGGATTCTGGATTGCGAGTGTGCCGCGACAAATAGCGGTAAAGCCCGCCGCGATGGCGCTGGTAGAGCGTCTCGAAGGCGCGCAAATCGCCACGCGCGTAACGCAGCATCAATTCGCCATCATCGAGGTCCATCGCCTCGCACTCTACGCGCGCCTCCCGAGTGCTGCATCTCGAGCCGCGCACAAACCCTGAAGGCCTTTGCTGCATCTGAACTGACGCCCCGGCGCATCTGAATCCGGGACCACCGGCCACGGTGGCCTTGCGCGAGCGGCCTCACGAGCGAGGTAGCAGGCAAAGGGTCCCCCACGTCCTTGTGAACGTCCGAGCCTGGGCCGGCGGTTCAGATCCAGGCCCTTCCCCGAAAATAATTTGGTGAGCTGCCTTGACACTCATCTAGTGATGTAGTTATATATAACACCATGACGACGGCGAGTTGGTGCAGAGCGACTTAACCCCCACGAACGGAGACGCGACATGAATTCTTTGATAAACAATGGCTTGAAGGCGCTGGCTTGTGGTACTGCTGCGCTGGCGATCACGGCGGCAATGAGCTTGAGCTTTGTCCAGTCCACGGCGGTGGTGCATAACACCCCCATCACCACGACGCCCTGGATGGCCAGGCTCTCGGTGCAGCCGGCCCACGTCTGGTTTGGCCAGCCTCAGCCCGCTGTTTTGGTAGATTAGTCCGCTAACCTTCTGTCACAGAGTGTGCATAAGACCTGATGGATCCGCAGTGGGATGACAGCCTGCCGATTTACCGGCAACTGCGGGACCGGGTGGTCGCGATGATTCTGGAAGGTGTGTTGAAGGAAGGCGATCCGCTGCCGTCGGTCCGGAACGTGGCAGCGGAATTCAGGCTGAACCCACTCACCGTCCTGAAGGGTTACCAGCAGCTCGTTGATGAGCAGCTGGTGGAAAAGCGGCGAGGGTTGGGGATGTTCGTCAGCAACGGGGCGCGCAATGCCCTGATGAAGGACGAGCGGCAACGCTTCCTCGAGGAGGAGTGGCCGAAGGTCTACGCCACCATTCAGCGGCTGGGCCTGTCGGCTACCGAACTTCTGCGCAACGGGGCGGCTGCGCCCACGGCGCCATACCCCTCCACACCAGGACAGGGTGATGACAAAGGTAATTGAGGCCCGGGGCCTGAGGAAATCGTACGGCCGGAGTACCGGTCACTCGACACCTGCGTTGGAGGATGTCAGCTTTTCGGTGGCGCCAGGGCGCATCGTCGGCCTCATCGGTCCCAACGGCGCCGGTAAGACGACCGCCCTGAAGGCGATTCTCGGCCTCACGAGTTTCGAAGGCGAGCTGCGGGTGTTGGACCTGGATCCGCGCTCGCGGCGCGACGAGCTGATGCGCGACGTCTCGTTCATTGCCGACGTGGCGGTGTTGCCGGGGTGGTTGCGTGTTGGCCAGGCACTGGAGCTCGTCGCCGGTGTGCACACACGCTTCAACCGGGCGCGCGCCGAGCAGTTTCTGCGGAGGACTGACATCCGCATGAGGAGCCGGGTGCGCGAGCTCTCCAAGGGCATGGTGACCCAGCTGCACCTGGCGTTGATCCTGTCGATCGATGCCCGGCTGCTGGTGTTGGATGAGCCGACGCTGGGGCTCGACCTTCTGTACCGGCGGCAGTTCTACGACGCGCTGCTGAGCGATTTTTTCAACGAGGAGCGCACGATTCTCGTGACAACCCACCAGGTGGAAGAAGTCGAGAATCTGTTTACCGACGTGATCTTCATCAATCACGGCCGGGTGGTGCTGGACAGCTCCGTCGAGGGGTTGGCCGAGCGCTACGTGCAGCTCACCGTGGCTCCCGACAAAGCAGCCCAGGCGCGTGCGCTGCAGCCGTTCTACGAGCGCGAGGTGTTTGGCCGAGTCGTGATGATATTTGATCGGCCGGCGAACGGGCGGCCCGCGGACAGGGGCGCGGCGGATCAGCCGACGCCGGACGCGCCGCCAGCCTTTGCCGACCTCGCCGCTCTCGGAGAAATCCGCACGCCCTCCATCGCCGATCTGTTCGTTGCCAAGATGGAGGCCGCTTGAATAGCCCGGCGGTAGCCGCACCGCGTGCGGGCACGACCGGCTGGCGTGCCTGGGCGACCAACAACCCGAAGATCAGGATGTTTCAGACGCTCGTGCGGCGAGAGATCTGGGAGCACCGCTCGCTCTGGATGGCGCCGCTCGCGGTTACCGCGTTGCTGCTCATCTGTGCGCTGCTCACGCACGGAGCCTTGAAGATCGATGCCACCGATTCGTCGGAGTGGCTCGATCCGCAGAACAAGACGATCGTGTTTGCCCTGGCGCAGTGGGCACTCACCATACCTCATTACCTCGTGATGATTCTGCTGCTCAACTTCTACCTGCTCGACTGTCTCTATGCCGAGCGGAAAGATCGCAGCATCCTCTTCTGGAAGTCCCTGCCGGTCACCGACGGGGCCACGGTTGCCTCGAAGATCTTCGTGAGTTGCGTCGTTTTGCCGCTGGGTACTTTCGCTCTTGCACTGGTCACAGACGTTCTATTTACCGCGATCTGGAATCTCCGTGCGGCGATCGGGCACGCTCCGGAGCTCATCGTCTGGGACACCGTGGCGTTTCTCAAGACCCAGGCGGTAATGTTCCTCGGCCTGGTGATCTCCGTTCTCTGGTACGCGCCCTTTTTTGGCATCTTTCTGCTCGCGTCAGCCGGACTGCGACGCAACGTGCTCATGTGGGTCACCGTCGTGCCGCTGCTCGCTGCCATCGGCGAGCGGATCGCCTTCGGCACCCATTGGATTTCGAGTCTCATTGACTATCGCTGGGACGGCATCTGGGGAAGCCTGCACGTCGAGACCGCGCTGCTCGGCTCGATCAGGAATGTCGGTCTCGCGGAGGTCGTGTCCATCCCCGCGGTCTACGATCGGGTCCACGTCGGCGCCGCATTCACCGACATCGACCTCTGGCTCGGCATCGCCTTTGCCGCTGCCTGCGCCTATGCAGCCGCCCGCATCCGCCGCTACCGCGACGAGACCTGATCCCCCAAAACAATAGTCCCAAATCGATAGACCCCCTTTATCATCCCGATCCGAACAACCATGCGATAAAGGGGTCACGTGCAGCGGCACGCTGACGGTCAATCGATGCTCGATATCCGGCGCTCCGACCAGGGGCTGGAGCTCGAGCTGACCGGGGAATGGCGCGCCCTGCGATTTGGCGCGATCGATGCCGCCTTGACGACGCTCGATCTGGGTGGAGCGCGGCGGGTCGAAATCTCCACCAACCGGTTGGAGGTGCTGGATCTCTCCGGCGCCTGGCGCCTGCACGAGTTCATCAAGTGCACGGAAGCCGCGGGCGTGGAGGTGACGTTCAAAGGCGCGCCGCCCGATCAGCTGCGGCTGGTCGATCAGACTCTGAAAGGCCGGATTCCGGTGTGCAGCCAGCAGCGTCCCCGGGTCCCCTTGAGCCTGGTCGATGAGTTCGAGTTGCCGGCGCTGCGCTCGCTGACTTTGCTCGGACAGCACGCCGTCCTGTACGTCAGGGATCTCGTCACTGACCTCGCCTTCCTCGGCCGGATGACCGTTACCGCGGTCCGTGCCTTTACGAGCTGGAAACGCCTGCGACCGATCTCGGTTGCCCGGCACGTGTACGACACAGGGATTACAGCGATTCCGATCGTGTCGCTGATCGCTTTCCTGATCAGCGTGATCGTTGCCTACATGAGCGCGCAGCAGTTGCGCAACTTTGGTGCGACGGTGTTCGTCGTGGACCTCGTCACCATCGGTGTGCTGCGCGAGCTCGGAGTGTTGCTGACGTCCATTATTGTCGCCGGCCGTTCCGGCAGCGCCTTTGCCGCCGAGCTCGGCTCGATGAAACTCAATGAGGAAGTCGATGCGCTGTACGCCACCGGCGTCGATCCGTTCGAGGCGCTGGTTCTCCCCCGGGTTCTCGGACTCGTCATCGCGCTGCCGCTGTTGACCATTATCGCGGATGTCATCGGGCTCGCCGGCGGAGCCCTTTTGTGCCGCTTTCTACTCAACATGCCCTTGACCCAGTACGTGACCCGGGTACAGGAGTCGATCACGGCGACCACCTTCTGGGTGGGTATCGTCAAGGCGCCGATCTTCGCCATGCTCATCGCCATGGCCGGTTGTTATCGGGGCATGCAGGTGCGCGATTCCTCGCGCGAGCTCGGTCGGCTGACCACGCTTGCGGTGGTGCAGGCAATCTTCCTCGTGATTTTCGCCGATGCCCTGTTCGCGGTGCTGTTCCTGGAGATGGGCATTTGATCTATCCCATTCTCGAGGTCATCGGACTGGTCAACCGCTTCGGGGCGCAACTCGTCCATGAGGGTCTCAACATGGAGGTGCGCGAGGACGAGGTATTCGGCATCGTCGGCGGGTCGGGGACGGGCAAGTCCGTTTTATTGCGGAGCATCCTGGGGCTGCAGCGTCCCCAGGCGGGAATCATCCGCATCGATGGCCGCGACATTACGAAGATGACCACGAGTCAGCTATACGAGGTGAAGGCGCGCTACGGCGTCACCTTTCAGCAGGGGGCGCTGTACTCGGCGCTGACGGTCCGGCAGAACGTGCAGCTACCCATGATAGAGCACGTGGACATGGAGCCCGAGGCACGCGACGAGCTCGCCATGCTGAAGATCCGGCTCGCCGGCCTCCCCGCGGACGCCGCGGAAAAATATCCTTCCCAGCTCTCGGGCGGCATGATCAAGCGCGCCGCCCTGGCGCGCGCGCTGGCGCTCGATCCGCGGCTGCTGTTTCTGGACGAGCCCACATCGGGTCTCGACCCGATCAGCGCTGCCGAATTCGACGAGTTGATACTCTACCTGCAGAAGGAATTGCGGCTGACTGTCGTCATGATCACTCATGATCTAGACACGATCTTCCGCACCTGCAATCGTGTAGGGGTGATCGTGGACCGCCATATGGAAGTCGATACGCTCGAAGGCATCGTCAACAACCCACACCCGTGGATTCAGGCCTATTTCCACGGGGAGCGTGCCCGAACGCGACTGGAGCGGCATGGAACGTAATGCGAACTACGCGGCGGTCGGAGCGTTCGTGCTGCTCGTGACCCTCGTCGGCGCCCTTTTCGTCTACTGGTATACCGACGCACGCGAGCATCGTGACTACAATCGTTACGAAGTGTACTTCGATGGCACGGTGAGCGGACTCGAGCGCGGCTCTGCGGTGCGCTATCTCGGCGTAAGCGTTGGCCGAGTCGTGGAAATGCGCATCGATCCGCGGGACTCGAGTCGCGTGATGGTGATCGTGGACATTGATTCAACGACCCCCGTGTCCAAAAAGACCGTTGCCGAGCTGTCGCTGCAGGGTGTGACGGGACTTCTTTACGTCGATCTGCTGCAGCCCCGGCACGATCACACGGAGCTGCCCGATGTGCCGAGCTACAGGTATCCGGTGATACGCGCGCGCCCGTCGCGCCTGCAGGCCTTTCTGCAAAGCCTGCCCGACCTCGCGACCGCCGTCGGCGATGTCGTAGAGCGCGCCGATCGCCTGCTGAGTGACAATAATCTGAGCGCCTTTTCCGGCACGTTGGCCAACATCAACAAGGCGAGCCTCGGGTTACCGCAAACCCTGCATGATCTCAATGGTCTGTTGGGGGAACTGCGCGGCGCGACGGCGCAGATCGCCGGATCGGCCCATGATCTGCGCAACGTGATCGACACGGCCGGGCCCGATGTGGAGGCCACCATTCAGCGCCTGCATGCGGTGGCCGACAATCTCGCCAAGGCGACCGACCTGATCGACAAGATCATCGCCGACAATCGCCAGGACATCCGCTCGTTCACCCGCGACGGCCTGCCCGAGCTCGAGCGCTTCCTGCGGGAAGGACGGGCTGCCGCGGAAGAGATTCGCGAACTCAGCAACAGTCTGCGCGAGAACCCGTCGCAGCTCTTATACCAACAGCCGCAGAAAGGCGTGGAGATTCCGCGGTGACCCTAGCTACCAGACGCGTGGGTGCGGTGCTGTCGCTGTTGCTATCTCTGACCGGATGTACCGGTCTTTTCCATAGCAACGCCCGTCCCGAGGAAGTCTACTATCTGCGCGCCGCGCCGGTTCCGGCGGGCAGCGCTCCCGTTGCGGCGTCACTGCGGTTCAACCGACCGAGTGCCGATCCCGGTCTCCAGTCCGCCCAGATCATGCTGGTGAAACCGGACCGGCTCATGAGCTTTTTTCTGACGGCCCGCTGGCCCGCCAGCCCTTCGAGCATTATCGAGACGCTCTCCGTCGAGAAGCTGCGCGGGTCGGGCCTGTGGCAATCGGTGGCGGATTCGACGAGCCCGTTCCCCTCCGATTACATACTGTTGGTGAACATTCGCCGCTTCGAGGCCGACTACACCGGTGGTCGCGTCGCTCCCGACATTCACGTGGTGCTCGACTGTATCGTCGGGAGACGCGAAGGGCGTGACGTCATCAGGAGTTTTCTCGCCGAAGGAACGGCGCCGGCCGCCGCAAACAAACTCGGTGCCGTGGTGGCTGCGTTCGAGACCGCGACGAATGCGGCTCTCGATTCGTTATCGACACAGACCCTCGAAGCCGTGCGTACGTCACTCGCGCACAAGAGCGCCGACTAACTAGAAGTCCGACATCCCGGTCCCTTCGAGGAACCGATAGAACCAGTAGTGTCCCTGTGCCGGGTCCGCATAGGCCGCGAAATCGGCTGTGTATTCGATTCCGAGCGAGGCGCGGTTGTTCCAGAGCGTGTCGAAGTAATCGAGTGTCTGCAAGGCGAGCGGTGAGCCGCGGCTAACCTCGATGGCGAGGTTGGCCTCCAGGTTGTAGTCCCCGAGACTGCGCCGCGTGAGATTCGCCGAGCCGAGTGTCAGCCAGAGCCGCTCGGGTCCGTAAATCATCACCAGCTTTGTATGAAACTGCTCGCCGTGGGTGCGATACCAGCGCACGTGAATCGCGCCGTCGCTTTCGGAAACCAGCTCGCTCGCCGCGGGTTGATTCGGCAATCCGGAAGTCGTCTGGCCGTAAGCGTCCTTGTTGGGATCCAGGATGAGCCGCACGTTCACGCCGCGATGACTGGCCTCCAGGAGCGAGTCCACTACGCTTCGATCGGACACGTAAAACATGGCGATATCGATGGAATCGCCCTTCACCGCGCCATCGATCCGCTCCACCAGCGACTGTTGAATCGCGCCTTCGGTCAACGCCTGTATCCGTGCTGACTTGCCACCCGTGATGTCGGTGCTTTTGCCGAACGAGGCCTCCGCCGCCTCGGGCGTGATCGGGGGTGGCGTGATGCCGCCCTGCCACCCGGAAAAGCGTGCGATCTCGAGCTCGCTCTCCAGTAGCGAGCTCAACACCGGGCCGGCTACTCGAACAGCAACGTTCGAATCCGCTCCGCTGGCGTCGTGTGGATTCGCGGAACCGATGACGCCAACCAGGCCGCCCCTGCCGTCGTCGCCGATGACCACCTTGCGCTGGTTGGCCTTGAAATTCATGAGCCGTGCCCAGGCACCGAAAGGCAGTGGTGTATTGGAGTCGGGGAGCGGATTCGGCAGTGAGCCCGTGCCGCCGGTGTCAGGGTTCCACCAGTTGACGGCGAGCCGCCACGCGCTCGAATACAGATGGTTGGAATCTCGCAGTGGATCCAGATCGGTCACGACCACGTTGATGCCGGCCGCTCGCAGCAGGCGCAGATCAGAGGAAGGCGTGGCGCCGTACAGCTCGTTGATGGGATCGGTGATGAACAGTATCTTCAGACCGGGAATGGCCTGGCGGCGCTCGAGCAG
>DATMQL010000336.1:0-20515 GCA_035566815.1 Steroidobacteraceae bacterium
TACGGGTCGGCGGTGAAATACTGGCCGCGCGCGAGATGAGGCTCTAGGGAGAGGTCGATGAATCCAGCGACGCGGCTCGGACCCCTCGGACAGATCGCCAGGTCCGTCAAAGACATCAAGCAATCCGAGAGTTGGTATCGCAACGCCCTCGGGTTGCAACATCTGTACACGTTCGGCTCTCTTGCATTCTTCGATTGCGGCGGCACACGACTGATGCTGACGCAGGAGAGTGCTACGTCGTCCGCGGCGGAGTCGATTCTTTATTTTCGCGTCAGCGATATCCGGCAGAGCCACGAACAGCTCGAGCGGAGTGGCGTCGAGTTCACAGGCGTTCCCCACATGATCCACCGCCATGCCGACGGCATGGAGGAATGGATGGCGTTCTTCAAGGATTCGGAAGGCCGAACCCTTGCTATCATGTCCCAAGTGAAGCCGTAACCCGCATTAGTCGGTCGCACGGCTCATCGCCGTGGAAAGGACCGAGAAAGCCAACGCAACGTAAGATGACAGGATGCTTTGCAATAAAAAGTTCTTTGCCGTAGTAGGTATGGCCGTTGCGCAGACGGTGACGCATGCGAAAGGGGTGACTCCCTATCTGCCTTTGAATCTCGATCCCGAGGTTGAGAGGCAGGTCGAGCGTGTCCTGGTCCTGGGCGACAAGCCGGTCATGACCCGGCCGATCCCGGCCGCGTTGGTGCTCGAAGCGCTCCCGAAAGCCTGCAAGGCCGATGCGGCTCTATGCGAGAGCGTACGCAGGTACCTTCAGCGCTACATGCGCGGGAGCGGTCTCGAGTTCGGGAGCGCCGAAGCCGCCGCCACGAGCGGCTCCAATCCCGTTATGCCCAATCAGCATGGAGCCGCCGCGCAAAGCCACTACCAGGTCGCGGGGGCCGCATACGTCCAGCCGAGCGATTACGCGCTGCTGAACCTGGGCGGCGTCGCTTACGAGGGAAGAGCCACACCCACCGGGTCCGTACTCAGCCTCGGTTTCAGCTTCGCGCAGCTCGACCTCGGCTGGCGCGACCATTGGTGGTCGCCCATGCAGGACAGCTCCACGCTCCTCAGCACGGAAGCGCCGACCATGCCCTCGGTCACGCTCTCGAACTACGAGCCCTTCACCCGACTCGGCATCCACTACGAGATTTTCGCGGCGCGCATGTCGAAGTCCGACAAGATCGAGCTGACCAACGGGGCCCTGACCACCGGCTATCCCAAGGTCGCGGGGTTACACCTGGGGTTCGAGCCCGTGGCCGGCTGGTCGATCTCGGCCAACCGGATTCTGATATTCGGCGGCGGGGCGGCGGGCGGGCAGTCGATCGGCAATATTCTGCAGGCCTTCTTCGATCCGAAGAAGGCGCAGTTTAACGGCTTCGGCTCGGGAGCGGTGGTGGGTAAACAAGAGGCCTCGGTCACGAGCCGGTTCATATTTCCCGGCCCGATGCCCTTTTCGGTGTATTTCGAGTACGCCGGCAACGATACGGACGCCGGCAAGAACTATCTGCTCGGAAAGCCCGACCTTTCCATGGGCATCCACTTCCCGCACGTCGGGCCCTTCGATATCACTTTCGAGAATTCGTACTGGGCACCCACCTGGTACGTCCATAGTTACAGCCCTGTCCAGACCGGCTACGGCGACGGCATAACCAACGACGGCCTGAGCTACGGGGGCTGGTTCGGCGATCAGCGCGTTTTTGGCGATGCCATCGGCGGCCGCAGCAACATGTTGCGCGTGGGATGGGAGCCTTCCTTTGGCGGGTTGGTCGAGGCGCAGTTTCGGATGCTCACCAATGACTCGCTTTATACAACCGAGGTCGGTGCAGGGCCGTATCACCACGAATACATGGGGTCCATCAGCTACTCCTACCCGTGGCGAGACTACGTGGTGGGTGGCGAGATCGACGAGGGTCGTGATGTTTTCGGCTCCCGCTACACGCGATTCGCGGCGTTCATGCGCTACGGCGACGCGTTAAGCAGGTCCTCAGCGGGGGCTGGAGATGATTCCCTTGGCAGCTTGGCGCGCCCCGATGGCGCTGAGATCTTCGTGGATGCCGGCGCAAACGCGAGTCGCCTCCGGATTTCTCCCAATGGAGTGTTGCCGAACGCCACCACGTCTATCGAAGTAGCGCCGCATCTCGGTATCGGTGCCCGTCGCGCGGTCTCGGAGCACCAGGATCTCGGCGTTCGCATCGAGGCTGACGACATCCGCCACCGTGCGTTTTATAACGCTCGGCTACTCGACTATCGATACCGCTTCAACAACCCATTGGCGCTGACTTTGTTTGGCGGCGCGGCACGCTACAATCTGCCCACACCGGCGTACGGCTTTACCTTCGGCGCCGGAGCGCAATGGCGCAACCTGTTGCCGGGCTGGGATCTGGGCCTCGACTATATGTACGGTGTCAAGGTTGCGCGGCTACGACTGCTGCCGAACGACATACAGGGCGGCACCCGACCGGACGCGTTCTATGACATCGACCGCGTAACTCTGTATATTTCGCGCAAGTTTTGAGCGGGTAGCCGCACTACTAGTAGTGGCAGTCGCTCTGCACAGGCGTCCGCGGCATTCCCATAATCCGCTGACTGTCATGAGTGCCAGACAAGAAAAACTGACTGAGGAAGCCAACCGCCGCCTCGTAGCCAACATGTACGAGCGCGTCCTCAAGCCGCTGGACTCCTCGCGCGTCGACGAGTTTTTCGCGCGCGACTACGTTCAGCACAATCCGCTGGCCGCCACCGGCGCGAAGGGTCTCAAGGACTTCCTCGACTGGGCGCGCGCACGCGCACCCAACGCGGAGCATCGGGTGAAGCGCATGTTCGTCGACGGCGATTACGTGATCGCGCATGTTCACGTGATCATCAATCCCGGGGAGCGGGGCAACGCCGTGGTCGACATATTTCGGATCGCCAACGGGCATATCGCCGAGCATTGGGACGTGGCGCAGGAGGTGCCTGATAAGGCCGCCAACAACAACGGGATGTTCTAGCTACGGGCTCCCAGGCCCCTGGGCCAGGTGCCGTGCGAGACGGGCGGCGCTCGTCTCGTCCGCCGGCGAGAAGATCAACAGGCGCAGGTGTGGGGCGGCTTCGATGGTGTAGGACGTATGCTCGAAAGCCACCTCGCCGAGGTTCGGATACGACAGAGTGTAAATGCCCTCTGACGAGCTCATGATCTCGGCGCTGCGCCAATGTTGTTGGAAGTCCGGGCAACTGGCACTCAGCTCCTCGATCAGCCGGTCGAATGCCGGGTCGTCGGCCGACTGGCTGTAGTCGAGTCGCGCCTTGGCCAACACGCGGCGTGCGATCTGGTCGTGCTCGGTGGGATCGCGATGGAAGTCCGATTCTGTCAACAGGATCTTCAGCAGGTTGCGATCATCGGCGGCGCGCGCGGCGAAATCCGGAAAGCAGCGCGGCCAGACCTTGTTCCAGCCCACCACGTCCCAGCGCCGGGTGTGGATCAGGGCGGGCACATTGAGCGAGTCCAACATCCGACGGGTTGCGGGCCGCACTTCGTAGCCGGCGGCGGGCGCCAGCGGCGGCGGGCGATGTTGGGCCAACATGAAGAGATAGTCGCGCTCCGCCGTCGACAGGCCCAACGCGCAGCTGAGTCGCTCCAGGACCTGCTCCGAAGGATGCACATCGCGGCCTTGCTCGAGCCAGGTGTACCAGGTGGCGCTCAATCCCGCGAGGGCGGCGACGTCTTCACGTCGCAGTCCTTTCGAGCGACGCCGTTGCGCCGGGGCCAGCCCGACCGCGGCGGGCGTCGTGCGCGCCCGGCAGCTCTTGAGAAAGTCCGACAGTTGTACGCGCTGCAATGTGTTGCTCATGGCATTTCGTCCGCGAATGTGCGAATCGGGCGCCCGGCGCGCGAGATCTCAGTGCGCCGGCTAACTGGTACCCCCAATACTATCAGAACCCCTTGCTCTGCACCCCTGCGCAACCCCTCTCCATAATGGAGTCCGGATTGAGGGGGATGTTCTTGGGACAGCGATTCTTGGGCAAAGTGGCCGTCGTCATTGGCGGCAACAGCGGTATCGGGCTGGCTTCGGCCAGGGCTTTCGCCAACGAAGGGGCACGCGTAGTGATTACGGGGCGTGACTCCGACACCTTACGGGCCGCCGCGCGCGAGGTCGGTCACGAGGCGCAGGCGCATCGCTCTGACATCTCCGACTTACGACAAATCGAGGCGCTATTCGCCCAGATCCGTGCGGATCATGAGCGCATCGACGTTCTTTTCGTGAATGCGGGAGTCGGCGCGTTTCTGCCCATCGAGGCGGTTACCGAGGCGGACTGGGACCACATTCAGGACATTAACCTCAAAGGTGTTTTTTTCACCGTACAAAAGGCCTTGCCGCTCTTGTCGCGAGGCTCCTCCATCGTGTTGACTGGGTCGATAGGGGCCCTGAAGGGGATTCCGACCGGGTCGGTCTATTCGGCGAGCAAAGCCGGGCTGCGTGCACTCGGACGATCGTTCGCGGCCGAGTTGGTGGGGCGTGGCATCCGTGTCAATGTGGTGAGCCCGGGGCCCGTGGAGACTCCCATCCTTCATCGGACCGGGGGCTTACCGCCGGAAGCGGTGCCCGCGCTGCGCGAGCAGATGATTGCCAACACACCGATGAAACGTATGGGGGCGCCGGAGGAAGTCGCCGAGGCCGTCCTGTTCCTGGCGAGCGACGCGGCTGCGTTCGTCACCGGCGTCGATTTCCTGGTGGATGGCGGCGCCGCCAGTTTTTGAATGTTCCAGGGGGAAACGCTCATGCCACAGGCCGCGGAACTGTCATTGGCCGACCGTATTGCCATTCAAGATCTCTTCGCCCGCTATGGCTGGGCGCTCGACACGGGTGATGGTGATTCGCTGGTGTCCTGCTTCACCACCGACTGCGTCGTGATCGAAGAGGTGTTTGAAGATCCCGACCGTTGGGAGGGTCATGACGGTGTGCGGCGCCTGGGTGCCCACTATTGGTCGTCCCCGGGATTTCCCGGAAGACAACATCACGTCACCCAATCCCTCGTTGAGGGCAACAGCGAGCGGTGCTCCGTCAAATCCTTCGCCTTTGTCACGGAGTGCCGGGGGGAGCCGCCCTACACGTTGCGTTTTACCGGGTATTACGACGACCGGTTGATGAAGATCGACGGCCAATGGCTGTTTCAGGAACGTATCATCCGACTCTGGGATGGTCCGGTGTTAGCGCGGTTTCCGGGACACGGTACGCGTGTGGCTCGCAAGCGCCCACCCGAGTTGCGAGTGAAGTAGCCCATCATGCTGGAATTTGCTTTCGAAGTTCGTTTGCGCTTCACGCGTGTGCAGAACATCGCTTCCATGCCGACAGGCGCCGGTAGAGGCGCGGTATACGTCGACAGTGGCGAGTTCGAAGGTCCACAGATCCGGGGCAGGGCGGTACCCAACAGTGGGGGTGACTACGCCCTGTTTCGCCCTGACGGTGTCCTCTCATTCGACGCCCGCTACATGCTGCAGGAGGACGACGGCACCCTGATCCTCATGCAGAACCGGGGTTTTCTCTGGGGGCGCAATCCCGACACCATGCAACGCCTGCGCGAGATGGCGTTCGCGGGCGGCCCGACGGTGGATCCGGGCGAATACTACCTGCGCGCCGCCCCGACCTTCGAGGTCGAGACCGGGAAACACGACTGGCTCATGCGCCACGTCTTCGTGGGGGTGGGTGAGCGTAAGGCGGACGGCAACCTGGTCCGCTACTTCAAGGTGTTGTAGAAGCGTATGGCGCAATCATCTGTACGGCCTCCGGGCGTCTCTGAAGGGGACTTCAAAGACGCCCTGAAGGCTTTCGCCGCGATCGTCGGTCCAGAGTGGGTGTTGGTGTCGGAGGAGGATCGCCACAGCTACCTGGACGCCTTCGCCCCCGGAAATCCGGACGAGCACGCGTCATCCGCGGCGGTGGCGCCGAAGTCCGCGGAGGAAGTGCAGGCGATCGTCAAGGCGGCGAACCGCTACCGAATTCCGCTGTGGCCTGTCTCAACGGGGAGGAACCTCGCGTACGGGGGATCGGCGCCGGTGCTACGCGGCAGTGTCGTGCTCGATCTGAAGCGCATGAACCGGGTTCTGGAGATTGACGAAGAGCTTGGCTACGCGCTCGTCGAGCCCGGCGTGAGCTTCTTCGACCTGTTCGAGGCGCTGCAGGCGGCTGGCGGCAAGCTCTGGATTTCGACGCCCGCGCCCGGATGGGGCAGTGTCATCGGCAATGCGCTCGAGCACGGCCTGGGGTACACACCCTACGGCGTGCATACGGACACGATCTGCGGGATGGAGGTCGTTCTGCCCACGGGCGAGTTGGTTCGTACCGGCATGGGCGCGGTCAAGGACAGCCGGGAATGGCAGATTTTCAAATACGGCTACGGCCCTGTCTGGGATGGCCTGTTCACGCAATCCAACTTCGGCGTCGTGACCAAGATGGGCGTCTGGCTCATGCCGCAGCCGGAAGCGGTCGCCAATGTCGCCATCAGTCTGCCCAATGCCGGTGACCTGCCCGCCATGGTGGATACGTTGCGGCCATTGCGGCTCAACGACACGATCAACGCGACTTACACCATCACGAATCCGTTCCGCTCCATTGTCGACGGGTTCTCGGCGCAGGGTAAGAGCCGCGCTGACATCTATAAGGGTACCGGCAGTATCCCGTTCGACGTCGTGGCCAGGGAGTTGGCGGCGGAGGGCAGGGGGCTGTGGAACGCCACATTCAACTTGTTCGACCGTGATAAAGGGCTGGACCTGCGGATCGCCGCCATCCAGGACGCCTTTGCGCACGTGCCCGGCGCGAAGGTGCAAACGCGACGTTGGCAACGGGGACAGCCTATCGAGCAGTGGATGCGCGTGCAGCCCGGCCTGTTCGCGCTCGGTATCGTGGATTGGTACGGCGGGCCGGGGGGGCACATGAATTACGCCCCGGTGGTGGCGCCGATCGGCAAACGCGTGGGAGAGTTATACGAGGCGATCTACAAGCGCTTCGTCGAGTACGGGATCGACTTTTACGCCGGGATGTTGAATGTGGGTCCGCGAGCCCTGTTGGTGAACGCGGTGATGTTCTTCAACAGGGATGACGAAGACCTGATCCGCCGGGGTCGGGAGCTCTACCGGGTACTCGCGAAGGACGGCACGGCATCCGGTTTCGGTGACTACCGCGCGCATATCTCATTCATGGACGCGGCCGCCGACATGTACACATTCAATGGGCACGCGCTTCGAGCGCTCAATGAGCGTGTAAAGGACGCTCTCGATCCGCAAGGCATTCTGGCACCGGGAAAGCAGGGTATCTGGCCGCGCGCCCTGCGCGGGAACAGGGGCAAGTCATGAGGGTGTTGGGCCCGCTCGTTATGTCGGGGCTGCTTTTGACAGGCGGCGTCGCGGTCGCGGACGAAGCGTCTCTTTCCGCGCAGGAGCTGCAAGGAAAGCATGCCTACGATCATATCTGCGTCTACTGTCACGGCCCCGGAGTGTGGGGAACCAATCGCCTCGCCAAGCGCCTGGACAAGGACCACTCACTGCTGGAGAACCGGACGGACCTGCCGGCGCCGGCCATCCGCGCGATAGTTCGCTCGGGAGTCGGAAGCATGCCTCCGATGCGGCGTACGGAGCTTTCTGACTCGGACCTCGAGGCGATCGCGGCCTATCTGACGCGACACGGGCTCCCAGGGGGAAGTCGATGATGTTGACTAAACGAGACTTCGTGAAGCAGGCGGCGGCAGTCGTGACCGCTGCGATCGCTGTACCCGCCGTGTCCCAGGCCCCTTTTGACGTGGTCGTCTACAACGACTGGCATCCACAGGCGAAGGCGTTCGCCGCGGACCTCTCGGCGCGGGGTGTGCGCACGTTGGCTGTAAAGAGCGATGCCGGCAAGCTTTGGTATGACACGCTGCGCGGCCTCGTTGGCAAGCGGTCCTGCCGGATCGCAGGGATGACCACCCATACCGACCTGTTGATTCTCGAAACACTGGCGCGCGACAAGGGCCTCAGGGTCCGCTGTCGTAGCAACCTCGATGGCACCCGACTCGTATCGTGGGTATTGATATGACAACACCTTTCCCCCAGGCGATGGATTTCATCGGTCACAACGCTCCATCGCGAGTGGAGGCCGAGATTTATGACCTCGTGATTGAAGGCACCCTGCCCGAGGACATCCAGGGTAGCTATTACCAGACCGTGCCGGACCCGCAGTTCCCGCCGAAGCTCGGTTGGGACACGTTTCTGAGCGGTGACGGCATGGTGCGGATGTTCCGCTTCCAGGATGGACACGTGGATTTCAAACAACGCTACGTGCGCACGGAGCGGTGGCAACTCGAGCGTCAGGCCCGTCGCGCCCTATACGGTGCTTATAGAAACCCGTTCACCGATGATCCCAGCGTGCAGGGCAAGGGGCGCGGGGTCGCGAATACCACACCCGTGTTTCACGGGGGGCGCCTGTTCGCTTTGAAGGAAGACAGCCGTCCCTGGGAGGTCGATCCCGTCACCCTGGAGACGATCGGTGAATGGAGTTATGACGGCAGGCTTCGTAGCCAGACCGTCACGGCTCACCCGCGTCTCGACCCCGAGACGGGCGAGCTGCACTTCTTTGGATACGAGGCGAGCGGGCTCGCGACTCGCGATGTCGCCTATTGCGTGGCGGACAAAAACGGCGAGCTGGTCAAGGAAGAGTGGTTCGAGGTGCCGTACTGCGCTCTCATGCACGATTTCGTGGTCACCCAGGAGCACGTCATCTTTCCGGTTTTTCCGATCGTCGCCGATCTCGAGCGCATGCGCGCGGGAGGGGCGCACTGGGCCTGGGACGGCAGCAAGGAAAGCTTCATAGGCATCATGCCCAGGAAGGGGCGCGTCGACCAGATGCGTTGGTTCCGGGCGAGGCCGTGCTCGGTCTTTCACTTCATCAACGGCTACACCGAAGGCAACAAGGTTCACATGGACATGTGTGTGAGCGATGTGCCCGCGTTCGCTTTCATCCGGGAAGCGGGCGGCCTCCACATGCCGCCGCAGGACCTGCGAGGCAACCTCGTACGCTGGACGTTTGACCTGTCGAAGCCGGGCGACCGACCCGAGGAGCACATTCTCGCGCCGTCGGGAGACTTCCCGCGCATTGCCGGGAAAGACATGATGGTTGACTACAACATTGCCTATTACGGGCGCGTCAACACGAGCTTCGGGCCGCCGATCCTCTCAGGTCCCGTCGGTGCCGGTTTCAACATGCTGACCCGGCTCGATGTGAAGAGCGGAAAATTGACGGACCTGTACATTGGACCGGCCTGCACGGTCCAGGAGCACTGTCACATCCCCTCCAGCAAGCCGGGTCACGAGGGCTACCTCCTGTACATCGTCGATCGGCACGATGAGAACCAGGCCGAGGTTCATATCACCGAGGCTGCGAATCTCGATAAGGGGCCCGTCGCCCGTATCCGGGTGCCTTTGCGGCTTCGGTCGGGCGTCCACGGCAACTGGGTGCCGGCGAGGAATGGCACATGAGTACCGTCATTACAGGGGCATCGGGCGCGTTCGGAAGGATGGTCACGGAGCTGTTGCTCGAGAGCACGCCCCCGTCCGAGCTGA
Source organism: Steroidobacteraceae bacterium (assembly GCA_035566815.1). Taxonomy (GTDB): domain Bacteria; phylum Pseudomonadota; class Gammaproteobacteria; order Steroidobacterales; family Steroidobacteraceae; genus 13-2-20CM-66-19. The sequence goes on from DATMQL010000336.1 coordinate 9,566, forward strand.
TTCTGGTCACACGTAAGCCTGAGGCCCTCGCGCACCTGGCGGCTCGTGGCGCCGAGGTTCGCTATGGTGACTTCGACGATGGGGATTCGCTGGCGGCGGCTTTCGGCGGCGGCGAACGCATGCTCCTCATCAGCACGCTCGACGTGGGCGAACGCCGCCGCCGTCAACATACCGCCGCTGTCCAAGCGGCGGTGGCCGCTGGCATACAGCACATTGCATACACCTCTACCGTGGGAATTCACCCGCGCAGCCCCGCCTTCGTGGTGGCCGATCATCTGCACACTGAGGAGCTTCTCAGGCGTTGCGGAGTGGCTTTCACCATCTTGCGGGACAGTCAGTACGCGGAGGTCGTCGCGACCATGATCGCGCCGCAGGCGCTGGCTTGCGGTAAGTGGGTCACGAGTGCCGGTGAGGGCTGCATGGCCTTCGTCTCAAAGAAAGACTGTGTCGCCGTCGCAGCCGCCGTACTGAGCACTCCAGGTCACGAGGGCGCGGTGTACGAGATAACCGGTCCCGAGTTGCTTTCATTCCGGGACGCCGCGGCACTGGCAGCCGAGATCAGCGGACGGCCGATCGAGTATGTCGTCGTCAGCCATGAAGAAAAGCAGGCCACCTTCGACGCGGCGGGGATTCCGCGGCGTTACGTGGAGGGCGTCCTCCATGAGCAGAGCGGCCCCTGGGCGAGCGACGAAATGATGTCTTACGAGCGTGCGCTGGGGGAGGGTTACTTCGCCGTGTGCTCGCGGCACGTCGAGTTGATAACAGGACGCCCGGCGCTGTCGTTACGTGAGGTCTTTCTCGCCAACCGGGACGCCCTGGCACCGAAATCCTGAGAGGAGTTCCAGTATGAATGCTTCACCTTCCCGGCAGTTGCTCATCGGCGGGCGCTGGTCGCCCGCGGCCTCCGGCCGCGCGCTCGATGTGTTCGATCCGGCGACGGGCGAGGTGTTTGCGCAAGCGGCCGCCGGTGGCGCGGCGGACATCGATGCGGCGGTCCAGGCCGCCCGGAACGCGCTCGAGCGGGGCCCCTGGCGCACGACACCACCCGCCGAGCGGGCCCGTTTGCTGTGGAAACTTTCGGATGCCATAGAGGCGAATGCCGCCGAGCTCGCGCTGTTGGAAACCCGCGATAACGGGATGCCGCTGTGGTTGGCGCAGATGTGGAATATCCCGAAGGCGGTCGATTGCCTGCGTTATTACTCGGGATGGCCCATGCGCCTGACGGGTGAGACGCTGCCGGTTTCGACTCCGGGGGAATATCACACGTATACCCGCAAGGAGCCCATCGGGGTCGTGGGACAGATCGTGGCCTGGAACATGCCGTTCGGCATGGCCGTTGGAAAAATCGCCCCGGCGCTGGCGGCCGGCTGTACTGTTGTGTTGAAACCGGCGGAGCAGACACCGCTGTCGGCCATCCGGTTGGGTGAGCTCATCCAGGGAGTGGGCTTTCCCGATGGTGTGGTCAATATTGTGACCGGAACCGGAGAGTCCGCCGGCAGACCGCTGGTGGAGCATCCGGATGTCGACAAGATCGCCTTCACCGGCTCCACCCGGGTCGGCAAGTCGATCCTGGCTGCCGCCGGCGGGACACTCAAACGGGTGACACTCGAGCTCGGTGGCAAATCGCCGGTGTTCATCTTTCCAGACGCGGACCTCGAGGCGGCTACCACGGCTGCCGCCAACGGCATCTTCATCAACACGGGACAGATCTGCGCGGCGGGCTCGCGTCTGTTCGTCCACGAGCGCGTCTACGATCGCGTGATGGAGGGCGTCGCGGCCCGGGCCAAAGCGCTGAAAATCGGCCCCGGCTCGGAGGCCGACACGTTCATGGGGCCCGTCGTGTCCGCCCAGCAACTCGAGCGAGTGACGGGCTATGTCCGCGCCGGACAACAACAGGGTGCGGAAGTGCTGTCCGGAGAGCAGACACTGCCTGCGAAGGGTTACTTCGTGCGGCCTACGATTCTGAGCAATGTGCGGCCTGAGATGAGTGTCATGCGCGAAGAAATCTTCGGGCCCGTCGTCTGCGCGCTACGCTTCGGCGACGAGGACCTGGATGCCATCGCGCGCGTCGCCAACGATACGTCCTACGGACTCTCAGCCTACATCTGGACGAGCAACGTGAGTACGGCGCACAAACTCGCCAGCCGGATCAAAGCCGGCAGCATCTCCGTCAATGGCGGCGCCGGCATGGATTTCACGATGCCGTTCGGTGGCTTCAAACAGTCGGGCCTCGGACGCGAGCACGGACGGGAAGGCGCGGAGGCCTACACGGAAACCAAAACGATTTCGATCACGTTGTGAGAGCGGCATGAGCGAAACACCCGCTCGCGCGGTGGACTACATTGTGATCGGCGCGGGTTCAGCGGGTTGCGTCATGGCCGCCCGCCTGTCGGAAGATGCCGGCTCGTCGGTCCTGCTGCTCGAGGCGGGCGGTAGTGACGATCATCTGACGATCCGGATGCCGCTGGGATTTCTGAGCGCCATGACGAACCCGCGTTTTGCCTGGGGATTCATGAGCGAGCCGGAGCCGGCCCTTGGAGGCCGGCCACTGTGGGTGCCCCGCGGACGGGTTCTCGGCGGGTGCTCGTCCATCAACGGAATGTTCTACATGCGCGGTCATCCCCGCGACTTCGACGAGTGGCGGGAGCTGGGGTGTGAGGGTTGGGGATACTCGGATGTCCTGCCTTATTTCAAGCGCTCCGAGACCAGCTGGCGTGGTGAGAGCTTCTACCATGGAGCCGGCGGTCCGCTGCAGGTCGTGCCGATCGATACGCGGAAGCTCCTTCACGAGCCGCTGATGGAGGCGGCGAGGAGGGCCGGTTATCCCACCACAGAGGACATCAACGGCGAGAAACCCGAAGGTTTTGCCCGAGGCGAGGCGACGATCGACGGCAGGGGGCGGCGCGCGAGCACCGCACGGGCCTATCTTTCGCTGGCGGGCCATCGCCCCAATCTACAGATCCAACTGCATGCACTCACGACCCGCGTGCTCATCGAACAGGGACGCGCCGTCGGCGTGGAGTACGTGCAAGGCGGGCAGATCCGGGTCGTGCGGGCCAATCGGGAAGTCATACTGTGCGGTGGAGTCTACAATTCACCGCAGTTGCTCCTGCTCTCGGGCGTCGGCCCGGCCGCCGAATTGCAACGGCACGCCATCCGCACCAACGTCGATCTCCCCGGAGTGGGGCGGAATCTCTCGGAGCATCCGGCCGTCATGATCGAGTTCGCGGCCACTCAGCCGGTGACCTTTCTCAACGAGCTGCGCATCGACCGCGCCGCCGTGTCCGCGGCCCGCTGGGCCGTTTTCGGGTCCGGACCCTTCGCGACCCAGATCAACAGCGCCAACGGCATCATTCGTACGGACCACACACTTGACCGCCCGGATGTTCAATTCATGTGCAACCCGGTCCGCATGGACGTAGGAGTGTGGTGGCCGCTGTTTTCCGCACGTCAGCGACATGTGTTCTCGGTGGGTGTCGTGGCCCTGCATCCGCGTAGCCGCGGGAATGTCACTCTGCGGTCCGCCGATCCCACCGATCCGCCCCGGATCGTAATGAATACACTGACAGAAGCCGCCGATATAGCAACGCTCAGGCGAGGGATCCGCGAGGCACGCCGGATCTATCGAACACCGCCGCAAGCGGAGTTGACCGGAGAGGAAATCACTCCGAGCAAGGACGTCACTGCCGACGCCGATCTCGATGCTTTCATTCTTCGTACTGCGCAGTTATGCCAGCATCCGGTGGGAACCTGCAGTATGGGAGTGGGAGCGCAGGCCGTCGTGGACTCGCAGGCACGAGTCTATGGCGTGCAGGGTCTTCGAGTGGTCGATGCGTCGATCATGCCGACCGTTCCGGGCGGCAACACCAATGCCGCGGTCATCATGGCTGCTGAGAAGGTGTCGGATCTCATCAGGCACTGAGCGTCAGGCGCGCACGTGTTGAAGGTGTACCGGAAACGGTACACCGACACGGATGTTAGTCCTTTCGCGATTTGTGGCGAGAGGTGCATACTCTGCGGCACGGCCAGTCCATCGGGGGAAATCGTGATGCTCAAGATGCGAGTTATGTCTTCCGTAGCCTTCCTGCTGCTCGCCTCTGGTGCGCAGGCTCAGACCAGCAACAGCAATGCCTTCGCCACGGGCAACAACATGCACTTCGACGCGAAGGCCATGGACACGAGCGGCGACGGCATGATCACGAAGGAAGAGATGATGGCCTACGCCGCGAAGATGTGGGACATGATGGCGATGGGTAAAGACACCATTCGCATATCGCAGGCGACGAAGGACTTTGCAACCGGTGGCTTGGCCTTCAATGCCCACGCCATGGACACCGACCACGACGGCAGCATTTCCAAGCAGGAATTTCTGACGTACGCCGAGCACAGGTTCGACAAAGTGGTGCATCCTAACGGCATGATTTCCGTCCAGGAAGCGGCCAAAGCCTTCGCCCGGGGCACCCCACCCGCGGCGAAATGAGCGACTCGCCGCCTACAGCATCATTTCGCCGCCCCTAGCGCACCTCGCGATCTGGAGCATTGCCGTGCTCGCCACGGCGGGCGTGATCGTTCGACCCTTCAGGCTGCCGGAAGCGGTATGGGCCGCCGCCGGCGCGCTGGCATTGGTGTGCCTGGGGCTGATGCCCCTGGCCGATGCGCTGCGCGGAATCGGGAAAGGGCTCGACGTCTATCTCTTCCTGGCGGGAATGATGCTTCTGGCGGAGGTGGCGCGCGAGACCGGGTTATTCGATTGGCTCGCGTCGCTGGCGGCATCGCATGCGCGTGGCTCGTCTGAGCGGCTCTTTCGCCTCATCTATGCGGTTGGCATTGTCGTTACGGTGTTTCTCTCGAATGATGCGACCGCCGTGGTGCTGACGCCTGCGGTCGCCGCTGTCACGCGAGCCTGCAAGGTCGCGCAGCCGCTGCCTTACCTTCTCATTTGCGCTTTGATTGCCAACGCGGCGAGCTTCGTACTGCCTATCTCGAACCCCGCCAATCTGGTCATCTACGGCAGTCAGATGCCTCCGCTGGTGCAGTGGGTGCCGCGTTTCGGGTTGCCATCGATCGTGGCTATCGCAGTGACCTATTTCATTTTGAAGTGGACGCAGCGAAAGGCTCTCACTGAGCCGCTCGCCGCGGAGGTCCAGCCGCGACGATTATCCTTTGCGGGGCGGGCGGCGGGCTGGGGCATAGTACTCGCCGCCCTGGTTCTGACGGGCGCGTCGGCCCTGGGATGGCCGCTTGGCTTGCCCACTTGCGTGGCGGGAGTTCTGACGCTGGTTGGCGTTGCGGTAATAAAGCGATCGTCGCCCTGGCCATTTGTTCGCGAGATCTCGTGGGGTGTTATCCCTCTGGTTGCGGGTCTGTTTGTTCTTGTGGAAGGGCTCGACCGGACCGGTGTGATTCACGTCCTGAGCGAGTCGCTGCGTGCCGGAGTGCGAGATTCGCCGACGCTCACCGCGGCGAGCTCCGGGCTGTTGGTGGGGTTCGTCTCGAACCTCGTCAACAATCTGCCCGCCGGGCTGATTGCGGGCACGGCGGTGCAGGCGGCGCACGTACCCGCGAATGTCGCGAGCGCGGTTCTCGTCGGAGTCGATCTCGGCCCGAATCTCTCGGTGACCGGCTCGCTTGCGACCATCCTCTGGCTCACGGCTTTACGTCGCGAGAGCGTCCAGGTCAAAGGGCTCGACTTTCTCAAGTTGGGCTTGCTGGTGATGCCTCCGACGCTGGTGCTCTCGCTCGGCGCGTTGCTGTTGTTGGGCTAGGACGCCAGGCCGTCGATCCAGTCAACAGACAGCATATCTCTCTCATTGCGTCCACGGGCCGGTTGCCGGCCGATTGCGCCACTCATGGTGTTGAAGTCAGAATGGTGCCGGCCCTGCCATACCAAGACAAGAGAGGAGGCGCAGTGGTTAGACCCGATCGTCCGCGCAAGTGGCTGTCGGCGCTCGGCTTAGCCGCGCTGTTGTATGGAAACGCCTTCGCCCATCATTCCCTTACCGCTGAATTCGACACCCGCAAGACACTAGTGCTGACTGGTGTGATCTCCCGAGTCGAGTGGGTAAACCCTCACATATACGTCGACCTCGATGTCACCGACGCTGCGGGCCAGGTTGCAACCTGGCACCTGGAGTGCGTACCGGTGGCGATGGCGCGGAAGGCCGGCGTGAGTATGAAGACCTTGATGGGCAATGGTGACCGGGTAACGGTCGATGCGTTCCTCGCGAGGGACGGCACCGCGCACCTCGGATTCCTCGCAAAGATCACTTACCCGGACGGGCATCATTTCCAGTTCGCTCAGGAGACGCCGGCGGCGGAAGCGAAGTAGGACGAGGACCAGTTATGAAATTATCGTCCCTGACCCTGGCAGCGGCGGCTGCGACGTTGATCTGTCTCGGACCGCACGGTGGGAGGGCTCAGTCCGCAGGTGCTGCCCCGCCGGCACCGCCAGCCACGCGGCTGGTGCCACGTCTTCCGGACGGCCACCCGGATCTGAACGGCACGTGGGACAACGGGTCAGGAATCGACTTCATACAACCGCAGACCTCCGCCGACGGATCGGTCTGCATAGCAGGCTGCCAGGGGGCGCAGGCGGGCGCCGTGCCGCCACCTCCCTCGTCCGCCGCCCCCAGGCAGGCGGCGGCCGCCTCAAACATGCCTCATTACAGGCCTGAGTTCCTCTCCAGGGTGAAGGACCTGGACAAGCGCCAGGTCGAGACCGACCCGGTGTTGCGCTGCAAGAACCCCGGACTGCCCCGCATTGGCCCGCCGGACAAGATCGTCCAGCAGAGCAACCAGGTCGTCTTCCTCTATGACGATGTCTCGGGCGCCTTCTGGCGTATCATCCCCATCGACGGTCGTCAGCATCGTACCGATGTCGACCCGAGTTATCTGGGCGACTCCATTGGTCACTGGGAAGGTGACACGCTGGTCGTCGACGCGAATCAATTCAACGACGACAGCTGGTTGACGGATAACGGCGCATTCCACACGGCTGACCTGCGGGTCACCGAGAAACTGCACCGCGTGGGCGACATCATCGAGTACCAGGCGGTTGCCGAAGACCCGAAGGTGTTGGCCGAACCATGGAAACCCAAGATGCGCATCCTCAAGCTCACCCACAACGAGCTCGTCGAGCCTGCGTCCTGCGTAGACCAGGACCTGAAGCACCTCGTGGACGACTCGCACCACGCCAATCCGCGCTGACTGAGGCGCGGGTGCGTAGCTGGGCGGCGCTATCGCACTTCAAGGGCCAGACTGACCGTTTCAGCACCTGCGCCGTGCAACCCCGTCCCTGGGGTTGCGCGGTGAGAGATCAGAACGGGACTGACACATTCGCAAACACACTGCGTCCCGGTAGGGTCCAATAGAGCGGTGTGCCGGCGGCCGTGGAGCCCGCCACGGCGACGATCTTGTGCGAATCCACCAGGTTGTTGAACGACAGCTTCGCACTCGCCCGGCTCAACCAGCCGGCATTCGGCGCGAAGGTGTAGCCCAGCGCGCCGTCCAGGGAATTGAAGGAGCCGACCGGCTGCTGCTGCGCATTATCGCCGTAGGTCTTGCCAACCCACTTATCGAGCAGCGAGGCGTACCAGCCCTGCAGGTTGTAGATCACACCCGCCGTCGCGGTCGCATCCGGGGCATCCTGAACCCACAGCCCCGTCTGCTTGCTCTTGGCGCTGTTGAGTGAGCCGTTGGCATACAGGCTGACGCCCATTCCCAGATAGCCGGTCGCCTCGGCCTCGATCCCCTTGCGGGTCACTCCGCCCTGGTTGGAGAACACCGTGTTGCCGGCGATGGTCTGGAAACCGATCAGGTTCTTGAAGTCGATGTAGTACACGTCGGCCGACAGCGAGAGCGCCTTGGTCTGCCAGCTCGAGCCGAGCTGGTAGTTCCAGCTCTGTTGCGGACTGAGGTTCGTCGAGCCCGGATCGGCCGAGTTGAAGAAATTCTCATTCGGAGCCAGGAAGCCTTTGGCCACCTGCGCATACGCCGCCCAGTCACTGGCGATCTGGTAGTGCGCCAGCAGGGAGGGCAGGGTCGCGGAGAAGGTGGTCGAGTAGGACTGCGCCGTGACGGTCTGGACGTTCACCTGTGAGTTGACGCTGCGCTCGAAATGATCGTAACGGATGCCCGGCGAGAGCGTCAGATCCGGTAGCACGTTCCAGTCGACCTGTACGAACGGCTGCACCGTCGTGAGACTCTGCTGGAGGAGTCGGTCGATACCGGGAATCGGCGAGGTCGGGTCGCCGGCGGGATTGAGGGCTCCTCCCAGGGTAAAGTCCACTTCCGTCAGGCGGCGCAAATTGTTCTGGCGATCGACCCAGAGGCCGGTCTGAATGTCACCGAAGAACAGGTCGTCCCGAGCCTTGAAGGTATCGCCCCAGCTGCGGTAGTTGTTCACCAGGAGCTGTCCGGGGACGTCGTTCGCACCGTAGCTCGTGCCGTTGGGCGTGCTACCGTTGGGATCGAGGCCGTTCTGGCCGTCGTGATAGTACGCGGACGTATAAACCTTGTTGTCAATGGACCAGCCGCCGCCCAGCCTGGACGCCACACCGATATATTCGAAATCGGTGTTGATACGGTCATTGTTGTAGCCGTAGTAGTTCTGGTTCGTCGGGTCGTTGGAAAGCGCGTAGCGCGGGCCGAACTGGGCGATCTGCGCCGCCGTCGCGCCCAGCGAGACGAACTGATGCAGCTGGTTATACATGGCCACGAACGTCACCACGGTGTTGTCGCCTGCCGGAGCGGCGATCTTGGTGAACACGTTCTTGCGGCGTTGCCCGCTGTTGTTGAGATAGCCATCGCTCGACAGGCTTTCCGCGTCGAGGAACGCAGCCGCTCCGCCGTACTTCGCGACCGGGCCGGTGTCTACCTGCGCTCCGACGAGCTGCGTGTTGAAGCTGCCATAGCTCACGTACGGAGTGATGGTCGTGTCGGCGGCGGGAGCCTTGGAACTCACCGCTATGGTGCCACCGAAGGTCGCGTTGCCGATCGTGGCAGCCGTGCCCGGTCCCCGGTCGACCGAGATGCCGCCCAGGTCGTGATCCATGAAGTACGAGGTCGTGTGGTGCGTGAAGTCGTTGGCGTCCCCCCAGGGAATTCCATCGAAGGTCACGTTGAATTGACCATCGGTGAAGCCGCGAATACTGAGAACCTGGTTCTCCATCAATCCGGGGCCATTCGGCGATACGGCATAGACGCTAGGAGCGATCTTGGCGATGTCGTCGTAGCTGCTCGACAGGGCGGCGTTATTTTCGATGAAGTGCTGACTGATGACCGAGGTGGGCTGGGTCACCGTGAGCGGCGTTGCGGTGGGCGCCTGCGTGGTGGCCGACTCGACATCCTCGGTTCCCCGCACCACGACGGTCGGAAGGGGCGGCGGAGTTTGCTCGTCGGCGCGGGCCGCCATGGATGCACCCAGGGCTAAGCCGGAAGAGAGTACGAGGGAACCTAACTTAAGCGGGCGGGGAACGGCCTGGATCATTTGTTCTTGAGCTCCAAAACAACATAACACCGTGACGGTGTCTTACGAATAAATTACGAGCGCATGACGCGTTTTCGTAAGGGGCCGGACGATAGCGGCGCTATGTGAAAGTTTTGTTGCAGAGAGGCGGGTTACCGCAGTAATTCAGGCTGATTACAAGTTGTAATAGTTTGAGAACATCTGGAGCGGCGTTTGATGAAAGCGAATTTATATTGCGGATGCGACCGCAGTTGCGCCGCATCCGGTATCTGAAACGCTGGGAAAAAGCAACTTACGCCGAGCGCGGCTGCGCTGCAATCACGACGAGCCGCGGCGCGTCTGCCGCGGTCTGGCGGTAGCGGCGGGATCTGACGCTACGCGGGATGGACGCTAACCATGCAGGCGCTGCGCGGTCTCGGCAATTCTCCGTCCCTGGTAACGCGCGCCGACGAGCTCGTTTTCCGTGGGCTTGCGGGAGCCGTCACCGCCGGCGATCGTGGTCGCCCCGTAGGGTGAGCCACCGGTTATCTCGGCGAGGGTCATTTGACCTGCGTGACCGTAGTCGAGACCGACGACGAGCATGCCGAAATGCAACATGTTGGTGATGATCGAGAAGAGGGTGGTTTCCTGTCCGCCGTGTTGAGTGGCTGAGGAGGTGAAGGCGCCGCCGACCTTGCCATGCATCGCGCCGCGCATCCACAGTCCGCCGGCCTGGTCGAGAAAGCTCGCCATCTGGGAGGGGAGACGTCCGAACCGGGTACCCGCGCCGATGATGACGGCATCATAGTTTGCCAGGTCATCGATTTTGGCAATGGGTGCCGGCTGGTCCATCTTGTAGTGCGATTTGCGGGCGACGTCTTCCGGCACCAGCTCCGGTACCCGCTTGACGTCCACGTGCGCGCCGGCCCCGCGAGCGCCTTCGGCAACGGCGTGGGCCATGGTTTCGATGTGTCCGTAAGCTGAGTAGTAGAGAACCAGTACCTTAGCCATGGTCGCCTCCTCAGTAAGGTTATGCCTCTAGGGTAACGCCCGGCTGCAATTTTTGCCCGTCATTGCGCCCAGGGGCGGGCGTGAGCGTAGTCTGTACTGCTCTGCCCGGTCCAGAGGAATTCGCCGTACACAGATGGGGTTGTGCTCGCCTACAGGTCCGGTCATCCAACATCGGACAAGCACGCGCGATAGTACCAACACGCTGCGACTTCCAGCTATCCGCGAGCGTCACGCTCGCTGTATCTATTACCGCAAATACGTGATATTCCGGCCCGAAATTCCGACATTCGTCGCGGGCGATGGTGCGCGAGTGTAGGTATGTGACGACACCTGAAAACCCCCATCGGTAGGCGCGTCGGAGTTGTTTTCCACGATGACCAACGCCGTGTCTCCGATCTGACACATTACGAGTCAGCGCACATTGCGTCAGAATGTTCCCGCGCGTGGCAGTTCGCATCGTTCGATTACGCCGTCGCGTCAGCCTGCAATAGGGG
>DATMQL010000337.1:0-4503 GCA_035566815.1 Steroidobacteraceae bacterium
GCTTGAAATAGGCTTCAGGCCGGATACCGCCCAGCGCGATATTCAGCAACGGTTCAGAAACGTCCAGGAGAGAGGGGATCGACATGCGTACCCAGTGGCTCAGAAGTCTCATACCAGCGTTATCGCTGGCCGCGCTCCCCGTGTTCCCCACGGTGTCGCACGCAGGGATCGCCGTGGGCATATCGGTCAATATCGCGCCACCGGTGCTGCCGGTGTACGTGCAGCCGCCCCTTCCGGCGCCCGGTTATATCTGGAGCCCTGGATACTGGGCTTACGGTGACGACGGTTATTACTGGGTGCCTGGTACCTGGGTGCTCCCGCCCGAGCCCGGATTGCTGTGGACGCCTGGCTACTGGGGTTGGGCCGATGGGCTCTATCTCTGGCACGGCGGCTACTGGGGCCCTCATGTCGGCTTCTACGGTGGCGTGAACTACGGATTCGGGTATGGTGGTGTTGGATTCGAGGGTGGCTACTGGCGCGGCGGCTCGTACTTCTATAACCGCTCGTGCGTGAACGTGGGCAGCGTCCACGTCACCAACATCTATAACAGGACCGTCATTTATCACAACGACAGCCATGTGGCGTTCAATGGCCCTGGTGGCATCCGGGCCCATGCAACCGGTCACGAGCTGGCCGCGGAGCGTGAGCATCATTTCGAGGCCACGTCGTTACAACGTGATCATGAGCACGCGGCGTTCGGAAACAGAGAGCTGCATGCGTCGTTCAATCACGGCCGGCCCGCGGTGGCTGCGACTTCGCGACCGGGCGAGTTCTCCGGAAGGGGAGTTGTTGCCGCGCGTGGAAGTGGTCCGCGCGGAGGCCCTGCGCACGATGTAGCGCATAACGCCGGCCCCGGCGGACGTGGGCCCGAGAATCATGGTGGCTCGAACGGTGGAGGCCCTGGTGCTCCCGGTGGCGAGGGTCACGGCGCGCCCGGTGGTGGGCATTCTGACTCGCATCCAGTAGCGCGCAATGACGTCCGGGAGGGCGGACATCCTGGTGGCAGCGCCGGCGGCGGCGCGCCGCACGGTAACTTCGGCGGCGGAGCCCCGCGCGGTGGTAACGCTGGTGGAGGTGCCCCGCATAGTGACTTCGGTGGCGGAGCCCCGCGTGGCAACCCCGGTGGAGGCGCTCCGCATAATAACTTCGGTGGTGGAGCCCCACGCGGTGGTAATCCCGGCGCGGGTGGCCCGCGCGGCTACCCGGGCGGCGGCGCGCCGCAAGGTAACTTCGGTGGTGGAGCCCCGCGCGGTGGTAATCCTGGCGCAAGTGCCCCGCGCGGTAACCCTGGTGGCGGCGCCCCACATGGCAACCCCGGTGGCGCTCCGGGCGGCAATCCGGGCGGCGGCGGTGGGCACAATAAGCCCGAGGGTCACCGCTGAGGCCGGACTGCAGTCGTAGTTGAAATCGAGGCCGCCTGCTCACGGGGCGGCCTCGACACATGGAGGGCCGTTAGTCCGCCCCGCGCCGAGTATCCCCGAGGCGCTGGGTCATACGACTCGTCGCAACCACGCAGCGATGTCGAGCACTTCCTGCGGACACACGGAGTGCGGCATCGTGTAAGCATGCCATTCCACCGAGTACCCCGCCGCTTCCAACAGCTGGCGGGTATGCTCACCGAGCGTAGGGCTCACGACGGGATCCTGTGTGCCATGCCCGAGAAAGATGGGCGTCGTCTGATTGGCGGTGGCTCGCTCGGCGGCAAGGTGTGACTCGAGCAACATGTAGCACGACAACCCCATGATGCCCGCGAGTTTCTCCGGGTAGCGTGTGCCGCTGTACAGAGCCATCGCGCCACCTTGTGAAAACCCGGCGAGTGCGATCCGGTTGGTGGCGATGCCGCGCTCGTTCTCGCGACGGATGAGCGCTTCGATGGCAGCGTGCGAGCCGCGAATTCCGACTTCGTCCTGCGCGACGCCGCGCTCGAGACCCATGATGTCGTACCACGCCCGCATCGGATAGCCGCGGTTCAGTGTGACCGGCCGCACCGGCGCATTCGGAAACACGAAGCGCAGGGCCCGCTCGCCCGGCCGTACGAGCTCAGGAACGATCGGCTCGAAATCGTGACCGTCGGCTCCGAGCCCATGCATCCAGATGATGGAGCCGACAGGGTTCGGGCCGGTTTGGACTTCAATGACTTCGAGTGACATACGCGGCAGCGTATGAGTTAAACGCCGCAGGCGTCAAGCGCGATGCCGCGTCCGGGCGCGCTTACCGGAGCCCGCCGCCTCAGCGCGGTCTACGGTCCCGCGAGTTGGTTTCGTGTGGCGCCGGCTGGTATCCAACAGTGCAAGCTGGATGAGGTCCGTCATGGCCGTGGCGGCCGCCTTGGGATCCTTCGCGGCGATGGCCTCGTAGACTCGCTCGTGGTCGGGAATCGGATCACGCAGCAAAGGCCCTTTGCCTTGCTGGAGTACGGGCAACCACAGGAGCGCGGCGGCGACGCCGCTGCTGAGTGAGGCGAGGAACCGGTTCGCGGCCGCGTCGATCAACACCGTGTGAAATTGACGATCCGCCTGCTGGCCTGCCTCGCTGGTGAGAGCGTGCTGCTTCATACGATCCAGCGAATCCCGCAAGGCCCGCAGTTGCGCCCTGGAGCGCCGGCTCGCCGCGAGGGCGCTCGCCGCAGGCTCGATGATGGTGCGCAACTCGAACAGGCCCTTCAACACCTCCGCGTCGGGACGGGAGGCAAACATCCACCCTAGCACATCGGGATCGAGGAGATGCCAGCGGCTCCGATCGCTCACCCGCGTGCCGAGCTTCGGCCGCGATTCAACCAGGCCTTTCGCCGCCAGGATCCGCACCGCCTCGCGATAAGCCGTCCGTGAGACCCGCAGTTGCGCGCTAGCTTCGATTTCGCCGTTCAGAACGCGCCCCGGCCGCAGGCGTCCGGAGACGATGCGCACACCGATGTCCTGTGCGATCGTGCCGTGGAGTCGCAAGGATCGCTTGCGCTCGGCGGCGACGGGAGCGGGTGGCCGCCCCGTCGAAACTGCTTTCTTGGCTGGCATCAGCGGCGTTCTCTTGCGATAGTCAGGTCCTTCGGCCCACGAAGTTCAAGCCCATTCCTTGTCCTCTCCAGTATACCGACGTCAGCGCGACGGCAAACCCAGAAAAAAGCGGAAAAAACGCTCGAGGTTGGCCAAGTTTTGGCCCACTGCAACCACGCGCCGCCGCTGGATGCGGCGTTTCCACCGCGCGCCCGTTTCGATTCGGATTGTGACTGTGGTGGCCATTCTCGCCGTGGTCTGGCTGGTCACCAACTGGATCTATCAGGTTGTCCGCAAGCCCTCCGAGTTGTTCTTCCCGGTCAGCGGCACACTCTTCAAAACTCCGACCGAAACCTGGCGTAGTTATGCGCCCATCTTCCGGAAGCATTCGACCGACGCTATTTCGCCTGAGTTGCTCGCCGCGCTCGCGCAGGTGGAAGGGTCGGGAAACCCCATAGCAAGAACCTACTGGCGCTGGTCCTGGAAGCTGAAGCCGTTCGAGATCTACAGGCCGGCGACGAGTGCAGTGGGTATGTACCAGATGACAGACGGGACTTTCGACGAGGCCCGACACTTCTGTGTTCATGACCATGTAGTCGCCACCGAGGGGGCCTGGGATGACTGGCACTCGTGCTGGCTGAACGGCCTCTACTTCCGCGTAATCCCGAGTCATGCGGTCGAGCTCACTTCCGCATACCTCGACGTGCACGTGGCGAGCACATTGGCGCGCAATCGGATCACTCACGCCACGTTACAGCAGAAACAGCATCTCGCGGCCACGATCCATCTGTGTGGAGCCGGTGCGGGCGACCTCTACGCCCGACACGGGTTCCACTTCGCCGAGGGGCAGCGCTGCGGCGATCACGATCCGCGTGGATATCTCGCGCGCGTCGACGCGATGAAAATTCTATTCGCGCATCTGGCTGCCACGGACGCGGATGACTGAGCTCGACCACCGACACCAACAGCCTGGCGATCAGCCTCGCAAAATCCGTCCGAGCGCACGCACGGCGCCGTCCGACGCGGATGTCCACGGATGACCGTAGTTCAGACGAAGGCAGTGGCGGAAAGCACGTCGCGCCGAGAAGATGGGTCCGGGCGCGATGCTGAACCCCTGCTCGAGGGCTCGTTGATGAATCTCGATCGCATCCCGGCCGTCGGGCAACTCGAGCCACAGGAAGTAGCCGCCTTCGGGGCGTGAAATACGAATGTCAGCCGGCAGGTGCCGGGATAGTGATTCGATCGCGGCGGCCTGTTGAGCGGCCAGTGCTCGACGCAGTGTAGAGAGGTGACGCTCGTAGCCGCCCTGGCGGAGATAAAGCGCGATGGCGTCCTGCGAAGGCGCGCTCGTTGACAGGGAGCTCATGAGCTTCCGACGCTGCAGCGCTGCCGCGAAGCGGCCGGCAGCAACCCAACCAACACGATACCCCGGGGCGAGTGATTTCGAGAAGGAATTGCAGTTGAGCACCAATCCCTTGCTGTCAAACGCTTTCAGCGGCTTCGGGCGCTGGCG
>DATMQL010000338.1:0-4901 GCA_035566815.1 Steroidobacteraceae bacterium
CGATATCGACCGCGAGCGCATGCTGCTGCGCGTTGAGCAAGGCAAGGGGCAAAAGGATCGCTTCGTCATGCTCTCGCCGCAACTGCTGGAGTTGCTGCGCGACTGGCGGCAGGTCGCGCAGCCGCGGGGCTGGCTGTTTCCGGGGCTCGATCCGGTCAACCCGATGTCGGCCCGACAGCTGTGCCGCGCCGTTTCCGCGGCGGCGCGGGCGGCGGGAATCGCCAAGCGCGTGTCTCCGCACACTTTGCGCCATAATGCCGAGTGCCGGATTATTCCGAGCTATCTGGCGTCGATCGCTAGATTTTCTGTTGATTTCAATGGTTTGGATCGGCGTTGATCGTTGGCGACTCGGCATTATTCGGCCGTCTTCTCTGACCGGGGATTTTCCTCGGCTCAAAGGAGACGAATGATGACCGATCCCGATGATGGCGCGACGGCGTGGGCCAAGGCGTCCTGCGTAGGCCCGTTGGCAATCCACATCGAGGCATTTGCGGCACGTCTCGGCGGCGAGGGCTTCACGTCGAGGACGGTGCAAGACAAATGCGAACTCGTGGCAAAGTTGAGCGTGTGGCTTCATCGGCGCGATCTTTCTCAGGATGCGCTCGACGAGGGTCAGCTCGGCCAATTTCACACGGATCGTCGCAGCCCAGGCCATGTGCGGCGCGGCGAAGTGGCAACCAGCCAACAACTGCTCAGATACCTACGTGAACTCGGTTGTGTTCGGGCCCTGCCGCCCGGACCTGACCCGACCCCTCTGGACAATCTGACGCGGGACTTCGGACGTCACCTGAGTTCCGAGCGCGGGCTGTCACCTGCAACCTTGTGCAACTATCTACCGGTCGTTCGAAGTTTTCTCATCGAGCGGTTTGACGGCAAGCCGATGCAGTTCGACGAACTGCGCCCGGTCGACATTCAGGGTTTTGTTGTACGTCACGCTCAGACGGGAAGCCGTCGCAGCGCTCAATTGATGGTCACCGCGTTGCGTTCGTTTCTGCGCTTTCTGCGACAGCGGGGCGCGATTTCGATGGATCTCGCCGGCGCCGTGTCGGGGATAGCCGACTGGCGCCTTTCGCATCTGCCCAAGTCGATTCCGCCTGAACAGGTCGAACGGATGCTCGTGTCTTGTGATCGCAGCATGCCAGTCGGTGAACGCGACTATGCGATCTTGTTGCTTCTGGCGCGCCTCGGATTGCGCGCTGGAGAGGTCGTCGCCATGACCCTGGACGATCTGGATTGGGAGCGGGGCGAGATTCTCGTCCGCGGCAAGGGCCAGCGGCTCGTGCGATTGCCGCTGCCGACGGACGTCGGCGCGGCGCTGGTCGACTATTTGCGTCACGCTCGTCCCCGCAGTTCGATACGACGGGTCTTCATCCGCATGCGTGCGCCGTTGCGCGGCCTGGTCGGCCCCTCCGCCATCGACTGTGTCGTTCGCCGCGCCCTCGAGCGCGCCGGTTTGAACCCATCGTTCAAAGGGGCCCACCTGCTGCGCCACTCCCTCGCCACCGATCTGTTGCGTCGAGGCGCTTCGCTGACGGAGATCGGACAACTCCTGCGTCATAGCCAGCCAACCACGACGCAAATCTACGCCAAGGTGGACATCGCGGCGCTACGCACCCTTGGGCTTGCCTGGCCGGGAGCCGCCTCATGAGCCCGCTGCGAGAGACGCTCGACGAGTATCTAGCCATGCGTCGCGCCCTCGGGCACAAACTCTGTCGGGCCGGACGCCTGTTGCAGCAGTTCGTCGCGTTCGCCGATCTGGCTGGCGCAACCTACGTCACCACCGATCTCGCGCTGGCGTGGGTGGGCCAGCCTTGTGGGGCGGCGCTCGCTGAGAGAGCCCGTCGCTTGGGGATCGTGCGTCGCTTCGCGCAATACTGCGGCGCGCTCGACTCGCGAACCATCGTGCCGCCGCAAGGCCTGCTTCCGCATCGCTATCAGCGTCCGACGCCTTATATCTATCGTGATGAGGAGATCTCTCGCCTACTCGACGCGGCGCAGCAACTGTCCTCCTCAACCGGGTTGCGGCCTCATACCTACTCCACCCTCTTCGGCCTATACGCGGTGACTGGCATGCGATGCCGCGAACCGCTGCAACTCGATCGCGATGACGTGGACTTGGTGAACGGGGTGCTGACGATCCGCGGCGCGAAGTTCGGCAAGTCTCGCTATGTCCCGCTGCACGTTTCCTCACAATGCGCATTGAACAGCTACGCAACGCGCCGGGATCGTTTGTGCCGCAACCCTGACAGTCCAAGCTTCTTTGTCTCCGACTGCGGAGCCCGCCTCACCCACTGGAGCGTCCGATCGACGTTCGTCAAATTATCTCACCAGATCGGCCTGCGAGGCGCTGGCGACAGCAGAGGTCCACGCCTGCATGATCTACGCCATCGAATGGCCGTGAACACGCTCCTGGGCTGGTATCGCGATGGCGTCGATGTCGAGCGTCGCCTGCCTGAACTCTCGACTTATCTGGGCCATGCGCACATCACCGATACCTACTGGTATCTCACGGCGACGCCAGAGCTGTTGCGACAGGCGCTTTTTCGCGTGGAGCCATCCGAGCGGGGGGCTTTGCCATGAAAGCCGCCAATCCATTCCCTACTCTGCTGGAGGCGTTCTTCATCGACCGCCTCGTGCGACAGCGACAGGTGAGCCCCCACACTCTCGCCAGCTACCGGGATACCTTCCGTTTGCTGCTGCAATATGCGCAACGACAGCTTGGCAAAGCGCCCTCGGCCCTGACGCTGCCCGATCTGGACACTCCGTTCCTCGGCGCCTTCCTCGATCATCTCGAACAGGAACGCGACAATAGCGCCCGCAGTCGCAACGTCCGCCTCGCCGCCATCCACTCCTTTTTCCGATATGTGGCGCTGCACGCACCCGAGCACAGCGCCCTGGCACAGCGCGTGCTCGCCATGCCGAGCAAGCGCTATCCAAGGCGACCGATCGACTTTCTCGCGCCCGCCGAAGTGGCCGCTCTACTGGCGGCGCCCAACCTCGACACCTGGAGCGGACGTCGCGATCGAGCCTTGTTGCTGCTTGCCGTGCAGACCGGGCTGCGCGCCTCCGAACTCCTCGGTTTGCGCTGTCAGGACATCGTGCTCGGGCCCAGCGCCCACGTGCAATGCCAGGGCAAGGGACGCAAAGTCCGCAGCACACCACTACGCAAGGAAACCGCTACAGTGCTGCGCAACTGGTTCCAAGAGCACCATGGCCAGCCCTCGAGACCTGCCTTTCCGACAACCTCCGGCGCGGCATTGAGCCATGACGGCCTGCAATATCTGCTCAACAAGCACCTCGCCGTCGCCTGTCGTCAGTGCGCCTCGTTGTCAGGAAAGCACGTGACGCCCCACGTGCTGCGGCACACGCTGGCGATGGAACTGCTTCACCATGGCGTCGACCGTTCCGTGATCGCTCTTTGGCTGGGCCACGAGTCTGTCGAGACGACATCCATCTATCTGCATGCCGATATGCAGCTCAAGGAAGCTGCGCTAGCCAAAACCCCGGCCGCCGATGCGCACGCACGCCGATACCGACCCGACGATCACCTTCTGACCTTTCTCAGGAGCCTCTGATTATGCCGATTCCAATGCAAGCGAACCTCAGAGAGACGCTCGGATCTCCACGCCATCTGGACCCCCACTCGGAATAATCCAGCACTCGGCATTATGGCGCTTATTCCGAGTTCGGAATAAGCGCCACAGCTATGCGACGCGACTGCTCGAAAACGGCGTCGATACCAGGGTCGTGCAAATCCTGCTCGGCCACGTCCACATCGCCACGACTGCCATCTACACCCACCTCACCGAACCGACCCGCGTTTCGCTCAAAGGCATCCTCGACGGACTGATGAGCGGCCTCTGACGCGGCCGATCTGTCGTGATCGAGGTCGCGGACGTCTTTCGCCGCTTCGCGGACGAGTACCTGTCGGCTCATGGCGCGTCGATGCCGCCGTCGCATCGGCGCGCCATCGCCGACATCCAAGCCTGCCGCACCGAGGCGCTCGGAGGGGGCCTCTGGCGTTGCGACCAATGCGCCGCCGAGGTCTTCTCCTATCGCTCCTGCAAGAATCGGAGCTGTCCCAAATGCCATTCCGACCAGACCGAGCGCTGGCTCGCGGCCCGTAAAGCCGAGATGTTGCCGACGCGCTATTTCCACATCACCGTGACCGTGCCCGAGGAACTCCGCGACGCGCTGCGCGCCAACCAGCGTGACGGCTACGCCCTGTTGATGAAGGCCGCCGCGGAGGCCACCATCGAACTGGCCCGCGATCCGCGCCATGTCGGAGCCACGGTCTGTGTGCTCGCGGTCTTGCACACATGGACGCAGCAACTGCTCTACCACCCTCACGTCCACTGCCTGGTCACCGGGGGCGGCGTTTCCGATGACGGCGCCGATTGGCGACCGGCGCGCCGAGCCTTCCTGGTTCCCGCCAAGGCCTTGGCCAAGCTCGTGCGCGGCAAGCTCAGGGCCGCGCTCCAAAAGAAATGTCCCGATCTGGTCCTGCCCGACGCCGCCTGGTCCAAGCCCTGGGTCGTCCATTGCACGCCCTGGGGCGAGGGCGAGCAGGCCGTGCTCGACTACCTCGCCCGCTACGTCTTCCGCGTCGCGATCACCAACACCCGAATCGTCGGCCTCGACGATCAGGCGGTCACCATCCGCCACAAGCATCGCAAATCCAACCGCTGGCGGATCAGCCGCATCCCCGGCCAGGAGTTCATGCGCCGCTTCCTCCAGCACGTCCTGCCCAAGGGCTTGCACAAGGTCCGCTACTTCGGCTTGTGGCATCCCGTCAGGCGCAAACACGCCGCCCGCGCGCGCCTGCTGCTTCGGCTCGACCCTCAGGCCACGCCGCTACAGGCCCAAATGAGCGCGGAAGCCGCCGATCCGCAAAAGTCGGA
>DATMQL010000339.1:0-5410 GCA_035566815.1 Steroidobacteraceae bacterium
CCGCGACGAAAGACTCGGCGATGAGAGCGACCAACTCGCGGGCCAACGCCAACTTGGACGCCTTCCCCAGCTCATGTCGCCTGTTGCGCCAGAGGACGATGAGCTGGTTGTCCTCGCAATCGAAGGCCTTGTCGTGACCGACTTCGTTAGCAGCAATCATATCGAGGTTCTTTTTGAGGAGCTTGAGGCGGGCATTCTGCTCGACGGACTCGGTCTCGGCGGCGAATCCCACAACGAACGGGCGATCCGGACGGGCCGCCACCGTGGCCAGCACGTCAGAGGTCCGCTCCATACACAAATCCAGGGTGTCGGACGTCTTCTTGATCTTCTGATCTGCGGGACGCGCGGGCCTATAGTCCGCTACGGCGGCGGTCGAAATGAAAATATCCGTCCCCTCGACCTCTTTGAGCACCACGGCGAGCATGTCGGCAGCGCTCTCCACGTCGATTCGCCGCACACCCGGGGGCGTCGGCAAGCTCACAGGCCCACTCACCAGAACCACTTCGGCACCGGCTTCACGTGCCGCCTGCGCCACCGCGAAACCCATTTTTCCCGAGCTTCGGTTGCTAATGAAACGCACGGGATCGATCCGTTCGCGGGTCGGTCCGGCGGAGATCAGTACCCGACGACCCAGCAAAGGACCCGTGCCATTTGGCAAGGCAGCGATGCGGTCTACCAGCTCCAGGGGTTCGAGCATCCGCCCCTCGCCGACTTCACCGCACGCCTGGTCCCCAGAGCCGGGCCCGAAGATATGGATCCCCCGCTGCTGGAGCGTTCCCACATTGGCCCGGGTGGCCGCGTTCGCCCACATGATGTGATTCATCGCGGGTGCGACCGCCACCGGGGCCTCCGTCGCCAAACATAATGTGGTGAGCAGGTCGTCGGCCTGCCCGGCGGCCAGGCGGGCCAAAAAGTCCGCGGTGGCCGGGGCGATCAGAACGACCTCCGCCCAGCGGGCCAGCTCGATATGCCCCATGGCGGCTTCCGCGGCGGCATCCCATAAATCGGTCCGCACGGGGCGGCCCGAAACGGCTTGGAAGGTCGTCGCGGTCACGAATTCCCGCGCAGACGCCGTCATGACCACTTGGACCTCCGCTCCGCGCTCGCGCAGGCGCCGGACCAGGTCCGGGCTCTTGTAGGCGGCAATACCGCCAGTCACGCCCAGCAGAATACGTTTACCTTGCATGGAGGCTCTCGTTCCACGATGGCCCGATTATCGTGCGACGCTCCCCACCCACGCAAACCATAGATAGGAATATGTCGATAGCCTTCGATTCGATCGGGTCGCCCGGCTAGGAGCCTGTCTGACTAATGGTCGCCGTAGCGAGGGCGACCCAGATCGAGGCCTAGCCGGCCGCCAGCTTTCTGCGATCGTTTCCCGCGAATAGCGGGGGCCTATTTAAGGGAAACGATCGCAGAAAGATGCCGAGTCGGGGGTGCGACGCATGCGTCGCACGGGCGGGGCCGCGAGGCCACACCCAGGTCCGGCTGTGAGCGCGCGAAGCGCGCGCAGCAGACGGCCGCAGTAGGCGAGCATTGGTCAGACAGGCTCCTAGAATCGGGCCTGCGTCCGCAGCCTTTTTACAGAATTTCCCCTCGTGAGGATTTCATCACGACATTCCGTGACATGCCGTGCTTTGCTAGACTCTTCTCACAACTGAAGACGATGACTTGGAAGGCGCAGGTTTGATGAACCGGGGAATGACGTCACTGCTGGCAGCCACCTGCCTGCTGCTCACCAGTATCACTGCTCACGCAAAGACCTCGAGCACGACTACGCCCGCGCATCACCGTCACCACGTCCACCAGGCGAGTCGAGCCTCGCTGTCGCTCGATGAGCCGGGTCTGCGATCGAGCGCGGCTCTCGTCCTCGACGAAACTCATTCGACCGTCCTGTATTCGAGGCACGCCGACGTTGCGATGCCTATCGCGTCCATCTCGAAGCTCGTGACCGCCCTGACGGTCGCGGATGCGAAGCAACCGATGGATGAAGTCATCGAGATCACCGACGAGGACCGGGCGGTCGGCAAGGGCGCTTTCTCGCGCCTCGCCGTCGGCACGCGACTCACCCGCGGCGACCTGTTTCACCTGGCCCTCATGGCCTCGGAAAATCGTGCCGCCCATGCGTTGGCGCGCAATTATCCGGGTGGCATCGCGGCCTTCATGCCGGCGATGAACGCGAAGGCGCGAGAGCTCGGCATGAGCAGCTCACACTTCGTCGAGCCCACCGGTCTTTCGAGCGACAACGTTGCCAGTCCCGAGGACCTGTCAAAGCTGGTGATGGCGGCCTCGAAGAATGCGACGATCCGGGAATACTCCACCGACCCCGGCTACGACGTACGCGTCGGTCGGCGGATGATTGGATTCCACAACACGAACTCGCTGGTCAACAACCCGACCTGGGACATCGTCGTGCAGAAGACCGGCTACATCGAAGAGGCGGGCCGCTGCCTCGTGATGCAGACCGTGATCGAAGGCCGCACGATCGTGATCGTGTTGTTGAATTCGTTCGGCAAGCAGACTCGCGTTGCCGACGCGACCCGTGTCCGCAAGTGGATGGAAGCCAAGCTGCTGCAGGCGGCCTCCGCCGAAGTCGCGGGCAAGACTTAATTAAAGTCGGTCTTTGCTCGGACCGGCCGCCCGGCCGCTTCGAGCGACCACCATGATATCGATCGTCTGCGTTTCGGGATCGAAGACGATCTGTGCCTCGCCCCGCTGCAGCTGCCGGGTAACCTGCGCCACCTTCTGATCGAGCGAGACGTCCCGCTCCCCATATTCCGTACCTTCCCGCAGCACGAACGACTCGAGTACTCCGCGCAAGGCGTCTTCCGATAGCTCGGTGTAGGGAACGACTATCGGTTCGGCGGGCTCGGCGGACTCGTCAGGTTCAGTCAGGTGACGCTCTCCTGGGAGCCTGTGTGACTAATGATCGCCGTAGCGAGGACGACCCAGATCGAGGCCTAGCCGGCCGCCAGCTTTCAGCGATCGTTTTCCGCGCATAGCGTGGACTATGTAAGGGAAACGATCGCAGAAAGATGCCGATCTGGGGCGGCCGCAGTAGGCGAGCATTAGTCAGACAGGCTCCTAAGCGCGCGGCTCGATGCTGCTCAGGTGGCGGGCCGCCGAGATCCAGGCGCCCATCCAACCCAGCACGGTCCCTGCCGCCAGCAGAATACCGATATCGTCATCGCTAGGCCCCTCGAGCAGATAGTGACTGCCGTAGAGTTGCGCGAGGTTCGCGACCGGCTGGCCGAGCACGGCCACGGCAGCCTCGACAATCAGCCAGGCCAACACCGCGCCACCGAGGCCATACAGAACACCGGTGTAGA
This sequence comes from Steroidobacteraceae bacterium, assembly GCA_035566815.1. Lineage (GTDB taxonomy): Bacteria > Pseudomonadota > Gammaproteobacteria > Steroidobacterales > Steroidobacteraceae > 13-2-20CM-66-19. Next base: position 3,330 of record DATMQL010000339.1, read on the forward strand.
GAAACGGCCGGCGCACGAAACTGTTGGAGCCGCCGACGAGCTTGGTGACCTCGATTTCAGCGCGCCGATTGAGTATTTCCAGGCGGATCGTGTTGCCGATTACGGCCAGCACGCCCGCCCCGAGCAGGATCGCGACGATCACCAGCAGCCGCCGTAGAACCTCGAGAATCGCGTTGAAGCGCATGACCCATTCCGAGTCGACCTGCACGATGTCGACTTCCGGCCATGCCGTGAAATAGCGGCGCAGGGTTTCCAACGCCGCGGGCGAGCTCGATTCCGCTCGCGGACGCACGTGCAGTACGTGCGGGAGAGGATTGTCCTTCAACACCCCGAGCGCGGTGCCGAACCCGGAGTACGTCTTGAATTCCTCGAGCGCCTTGTCCGCCGGAATCACCGTCACTTCCCCGACTTCCGACCGCTGGCGCGCGTCGGCCGCCAATTGCTGGGCTTTTACCAGCGGAACATCGGGTTTGAAGTAGACCGACATGTCGACGGCGTTCGCGAAGTCACCGGTTGCCGCCTGCGCGTTTGCAACGAACAGTCGCAGCGCCATCGGCAGGGCCAGCGCGAGCCCGATCACCAACAGTGTCAGGGTCGTGGCGAACATGTTGCGCGACAGGCGCCCGATCGAGCCCAACAACGCCTGCACGTGACGGGCACCGGCGACACTGAGGCTCATCTCGTAGCCACCACGCTCGGCAATGAATCGGCGGCGCCACCTTGCACCTGGCCGTTGTCGAGTACGATCTCGCGCTGGCCGAATTCGCGCACGATGTGCAAGTCGTGAGTGGCGACGATCACGGTAACGCCCACATCCTGGAAACGTCGGAACAGGCGCATGACCTCGAGCGCGAGATCCGGGTCGAGGTTGCCCGTCGGCTCATCGGCAATCAACAGTGGCGGCTTGCTGATGACGGCGCGTGCGATTCCGACTCTTTGTTGCTCGCCGACCGACAGCTCGTAGGGCAGCATGCGCTCCTTGCCCAGCAGGCCGACCTGGTCGAGCGCGGCACGTACCCGCTTGTCGCACTCCTTGAGCGGGGTGGCTGCGACGATGAGCGGCAGCGCCACGTTGTCGTACACGGGACGATCGGCAAGCAGCTTGTGATCCTGGAACACGACGCCGATGCCGCGGCGGAAGGCGGGGATGTGCCTCGCTCGGAGCGTGCTCGTGTTCTTCCCATTCACCAACACCGTGCCGCGCGACGGGCGCTCGAGAAGCGCGATGTGCTTGAGCACGGTGCTCTTGCCCGCGCCGGAACGACCGGTGAGGAATACCATCTCGCCGGTGTTGATGTTGAAAGTTACATTGGAGAGCGCCTCTCGCCCGTTGGGATAGCGCTTGCTCACCCGGTCGAAAGAGATCATCTCGCCATTACCTGCCCGCGCCGGAAAGCGATTCGCCGGCAGCTTCGGAATCCCGTGGGCCCTGCACGAGCGCCGTCGCGAACGCCTCTGCATCGAACTCGCCGAAATCTTCCGGTTGCTCACCGATGCCGATGAAGCGGATCGGCAGGCCCAGCTTGCGGGCGATCGCCACCACGATGCCGCCCTTCGCGGTGCCATCGAGCTTCGTCATGACGAGACCCGTAACGCCAACGGCCTCGTGGAATTGCACGGCTTGGGAAAGCGCGTTCTGCCCCTGGTTGGCATCCAGGACGAGCAGCACCTCGTGGGGCGCCGTCGGATCGACCCGCTGAATGACACGCTTCACCTTCTTCAGCTCTTCCATCAGATGCGACTGGCTATGGAGGCGACCGGCTGTATCGGCGAGCAGGACGTCGGTGCCTCGCGAGCGGGCGGACTGGAGCGCGTCGAAAACTACCGCACCGGGATCGGCACCGGCCTGCTGCGCAACGAACATGGCGCCGGACCGCTCGGCCCAGACATTCAGCTGCTCCATCGCCGCGGCTCGGAACGTGTCTCCCGCAGCGAGCATGACCTCGCGATTCTCCTCGGTCAGGCGGCGAGCCAGCTTCCCGATGGTGGTCGTTTTTCCCGAGCCATTCACCCCGACGACGAGGATGACGAACGGCTTGCGCTGCTCGTCAATGACCAAGGGGCGAGCGCAGGGGGCGAGG
>DATMQL010000340.1:0-5627 GCA_035566815.1 Steroidobacteraceae bacterium
CTCAGGCGCCTGGGCGCCGGAGAAGCGCGCCATTCCCGCTGGGTCTCTGTTCGTCCCCATTGCCCAGCCGAACGCGCGGCTGGTGGTCGCGTTACTCGAGCCTCGTGGCGTCGACTCGCTCGCGGCCTGGGGCTTCTTTGACAACGCTTTCGAGCAGAAAGAATCTATGGAGCCCTACGTGGCGGAGCAGGTCGCCTCCGAAATGCTGGCGCGTGACCCCAAGGTTGCGGCGGCCTTCAAAAAGCGTCTCGCCGAGGACCCGAAGTTCGCGGCTGATCCGGACGCGCGGCTGGATTACTTTTATCGGCTCAGTCCCTCGTGGGACGAGCGGCTCAACCTTTATCCGGTGTATCGGGTCGCGGCGGCGCCGCCCAGGTAGGTCAGGAGCCGCAGTGGGCGATTGTTGCTCAAACAGGCTCCTAGATGGCTCGCGCGGTCATCTGGCGGCTGATGTATTCGGCTTGCCGCAGGGCCAGGGCCACGATGGTGAGAGTGGGATTCGCCGAGCCCGGCGAGGAGAAGGCGCTCCCGTCCGAGATGAAGAGGTTCGGGATGTCGTGGGTCTGCCCGTGAGCGTTCGCGACGCCGTCGTTCGGGTGCGCGCTCATCCTCGCCGTGCACATGTTATGTGTGGCCGGCGTCGTCGGGCTCAGAACGACGCGTTTCGCGCCGATCGCCTCGTACATTTTTTTCCCTTGCATGCGGGCGTGTTGGCGCATCGCCTTGTCATTGGCGTGCTCATCAACGTGTACGTGGGCCACCGGCAGGCCGTTGGCGTCCTTTACCTTGTCATCCAGTGTGATGCGGTTCGTCGGCTGTGACAGGTCTTCGCCGTTGATGAACATGCCGGCCATGTTGCGATAGTCGTCGATGAACGATGCGAAGTCCCGGCCCCAACCATACGGCATGCCGACGGCCGGCAAAGTGGGCAGATCGAGCGCAATCAACTCCAGGTGATAGCCGCCGAAAAAGCCGCGCTTCGGCTCATTCACCGTCTCGTCCTCCATGATGCCGCCGAGGACCACTCCACGCCAGAAATGGACGGGCTTGTCGAACGTAGCCCAGATGAAACCATTGATGTGATGGCAGTAGTTACGACCCACATGCCCCGACGAATTCGCCAGACCGTGAGGGAATTTCGCGGACTCCGACAGTAACAACAGCCGGGGTGTCTCTATCGCGTTACCGGCGACGCAGACGATCCGCGCCTTCTGGCGCTGCTCATGACCCGCGCTATCCCGATATAACACGCCTGTGACTCTCCCGTCAGCGCCGTGCTCGATTCGGGTCACCATGCACTGCGTGCGCAGATCGAGATTGCCAGTGGCCTCGGCACGCGGGATCTCGGTGTACAGGGCGCTCCATTTCGCGCCTGTTTTGCAGCCCTGCACACAAAAACCCTGTTGGATGCAGAAGCCGCGGCCGTCCGCCGGACGCGTGTTGATGGCCATGTAACCGGTGTGGACCCGCTTGTAGCCGACCTTCTTCGCCGCGGCGTACATGACTTTGAAGTTGTTGGAGGCGGGCAGGCCCGGATTGCCGTTTCGGCGCGTCACCAGCAGCCGGCGCTCCGCCAGCTGGTAGTAATTTTTCAACTCATCGTAGGCAATCGGCCAATCGATGAGAGAGGCGCCCGGGACGTCGCCGTAAGTACTGCGAGCCCGCAGCTCCCAGGGCCTGATCCTGGGAGTGGCTCCGGTCCAGTGAACCGTCGTGCCACCCACGGTCTTGCAGATCCAGACGGGCAACGTCGGGGAGGTCTTCACAGGATCCCAACTTCCGGACTGCGTACGCGGATCCAACCAGGTCAGTTGGCCGAATGCCTCACCGGGATTCTGTGAAAAGCTCGCGAGCGATTGCCGCTGGCCGGCCTCGAGGAGCACGACCTTGATGCCCCGGCGTGTCAATTCGTGGGCGAGCGTGCCGCCACCCGCGCCCGATCCGATGATGACGACAGCGCCGTCGTCAGTCTGCTCGATACGCGTCACGCGAGCACGGGGCCGCTGTCAGCCGCAGGCACGTCGGGTAACCAACGCAGGTCGTTGAAGCCGCGTTGCAGGTAGCCGCCTTTGGAAAATGCCTCGCCTTCGTATCCGAAATACGCGTAAGCCAACGGTGTCGAATACAGCACCAACAGCGTCTGGACCCGCAGATTCTGGAAAAACGGGGTGGCTTCGATCCGGCGCAGCGCCTCCACCCGTACGCTTTCCGACCCGCCGGCAAACCCGGCGCCCAGGCTCGCGACGCCCTCCTTCAGCTGACTCTGTAAAGCCTCATCCTTGGCCGCGGCCGCATCCAGCGCGCGGACAACGAATGCATAAGCCGCATCCTCGAGCTTGTCGTGCGGGGCTATGGTGCGCGTGGCGGCCAGGAGCGTCGCCGCCTCCGCGCTGGTGAGAGATGTCAGGTCAACGGCCCAGGCTCGCGACGGCGCCAGGAGCGCGAGCGGGCTCCCGACGGCCAGCAGGCCCGTTAAAACACCGGTGACATGGAGGAATTCGCGACGCGCTACTGGTATTGTCATGCCCAGGGAATGTGCGCCAGTTGGCCAAGCAAGGCAATGCGGCCTCGCTTGCGAGCGAATTCGCAATGTACCGACAGTGCACCCCCTACCGGCATGGAGGCCGGCAGGCTACCCTCGCACCGGGCCGAAGGATGTTGGCCCGATTTGGGGGGCAGGAGCCTTCGCTCCTGAAGGGGGCCATCAGACTACGGAGCCGGGTGATGGGACTGTTGATCGATGGGGAATGGCGCGGCGCGCCGCCGGCTCAGGGCGATGCGGGCGACTTTGTCCGCCAGACGAGCACTTTCCGTCACCAGATCACGGCGGACGGCAGCTCGGGCTTCAAGGCCGAGGCGGGGCGGTACCACTTGTACGTTTCGCGCGCCTGTCCGTGGTGCCACCGCGCCATGATCTACCGCGTGCTGAAACGGCTGGAAAACATCATTTCCATCGGTTTCGTCAATCCGACCATGCGGGAGCAGGGTTGGACGTTTCCGCAGCCCGACCCGCTCACCGGTGCGCGTCACATCTACGAGATCTATCAGCAGGCGGACCCGCTTTTCACCGGCCGCGCCACCGTGCCCGTTCTATGGGACAAGGAAAGCCACGGCATCGTCAACAACGAGTCATCTGACATCATCCGGATGCTGAATACTGAGTTTGACGAACTCACTCACGAACTGACGAATTTCTATCCGGACGCGCTGGCGAACGAGATCGACGAGGTGAACTCCCGCGTTTACGACTCCATCAACAATGGTGTCTACCGAGCGGGATTTGCCACGACACAAACCGCCTACGAGGCGGCGGCGAAGCGGATTTTCGAGGGACTCGACTGGGTCGAGGAGCGGCTGCGGCGGCAACGTTACCTGCTCGGCGACCTCATTACCGAGGCCGACTGGCGCCTGTTCCCCACGCTCGTGCGTTTCGATGCCGTGTATTACGGGCATTTCAAATGCAACGTACGGCGTATCAGGGACTACCCCGCCCTGTGGGCCTACACGCGCGAGTTGTATCAGATCCCGGGAATCGCGGGGACGGTGTCGATCGAGGAGTACAAGGCCCATTACTACGGCAGTCATCTCAACATCAATCCGACCGGCATCATTCCGATCGGACCCGAGTTGGATTTCACGGTGCCGCACGGCCGCGCCGAAGCATTTCCCCGCCGTGACGGCAGCGGCACGGCGTCGGTGACGGCGCTCTCGGTGAGCGCGCAACAGACTCTCGAAGAAGAATCCACCGTGGAAGTGCCGGCGTTCAAACATACCGGCTCGTCGGTGGAATGACATGCCACTGACGAAGATGGAGCATTATCTCGTCCTGACGGACGACATCGATGCGACGCGGGACTTCTACGTCCAGGCGCTCGGAATGCACGTGGGGTTCAGACCCCCACTGGGCTTCCCGGGCTACTGGGTGTATGTGGGCGAGACGCCCTGCATTCACATCGCCGAGTGGGCGAGTTATACGGCTCATTCATTGGAACAAGGTATCGCCGTTTCCTCGCGCGCGAATGGCACCGGCCCGGTTGACCACATCGCTTTCAACGCGCACGACTATGACGACGTGGTCGCCAGACTCGAGGCGCACGGAGTGCAGGCTGCCCGCAACGACGTGCCGGGCGGCCTCTTGCGCCAGCTGTTTCTGCAAGATCCCAACGGCGTGAAGATCGAGATCAACGTTCGGAAGGGTGCGACGCATGCGTCGCACGGGTGAGGCCGCCAGGCCACACCCCGGCGCGGCTGTGAGCGCGCGAAGCGCGCGTAGCAGACGGCCCCAGCAGGCGCGAATCAGGCAGGCAGGCTCTTGGCACTCGCGACGTCGACGAGGATCTTCGTGCCTTCCTGCCGGTGGAGGCGCTCGAAGCCATCCTGGATGAGTCCGTCGAATGGAATGGTCTCCACCCAACCCGCAGTGGGATAGGTGCCTGCCGCCATCTCCTGGATGACACTCGGAAAGGCGTTGCAGGACAAGGCAACGCCGGTGATCCGCGCTTCCGACATGAGAATGTCCATCGCCCCGATCTCGAGCGGACGGGTGTGAATCGCGACGACGACGACGTTGCCGTCCACCGCTGTACCGAGTAGTGCCGCCTGAAAAGCTTTGGGCACTCCGGCGGCATCGATCGAGGCGTCCGCGCCCCTCCCGCCTGTCAGATCCTTTACCGCGGCGACCACCTTTCCGTCGCTCGGGTCGAGAATCGTCGTGACACCGAGGCTTTTCAGGACCGCGCGACGCGCGGGCGACGGATCGCACATGATCACGCGAACTCCACGACGATTCAGTGTGAAATACACACCGATTCCGATGGGACCCGCACCATGCACGACAGCCGTTTGGCCGGCCTCGATGTTGCAGCGGTCTGCCGTTCGCCAAGCGATCGCCATCGGCTCGATGAGTGCGCCCTGCATCGGGGTGAGGCTGCGCGGCAGCTTGTGCGCCATCGACCTGAGCACCACCGAGAACTGCGCCAGTCCGCCGCTGCTGCGGTTGTAACCGTGGAAGGCCAACAAGCCGCAGTGGTTATATTGCCCCGAAGTGCAATAGAGGCAGTGGCCGCACGTTTCGACCGGCTCGACCGCCACACGGTCGCCGAGCGACAGATCCTCCACCCCATCGCCTACGTCGACCACTTCGCCACACAGCTCGTGTCCCATGATCACGGGGTTTTTCACCCCGGTAAGTGGATGAGGCGTGGTCGTGCGAGTGGTGATCGGACCGTCGTAGTACTCGTGGAGGTCACTGCCGCAAATGCCGTTGTACAGCACTTTCAGCTTCACCTCGCCTGGGCCGGCGACGGGCTCTGGGACCTCTTCTAGCCGCAGGTCCTGACGGCCGTGGTAGACAGCGGCGCGCATAGTGAGGGGGGACACTAGGGGGCGGTGGCGGGAGCGTCAAGGGAACTTGGGAGACTGTCTGGCTGGTGATCGACATCGAAAATGGAACTCTTAGCGAACAAGCACCTGGGGATGCCGGCGACGACGTGAATCGCACAACCGGTCGCCGCGGCCACAAGCTAGGCGAGACCGAAATTCAGGTCCTTCTGCGACAGCAGGCGGATGGGTACGCTCGGTACGTGCCAGATCTCGTTGGCGTATTCCCGCACGGTGCGATCCGAGGA
>DATMQL010000341.1:0-13956 GCA_035566815.1 Steroidobacteraceae bacterium
ACCCAGGTACCGGTGGTGCACAGCGTGTCCTTCGGTTACGAGGACGTAGACACGTGGCAGGCGGTCGCTCTCGGCCGCGAGCCCGGACATATCTACTCGCGCAACAGCAACCCGACGGTGCGCGCGTTTGAAGAGAAGATCCGCGACCTCGAGGGGGCGGCGGCGGCCACGAGCTTCTCGTCCGGAATGGCCGCCATCAGTGGCACGTTGTTCGCTGTCCTGCGGCCCGGCGATCGCGTGGTCTCGATCCGCGACAGCTACGGCGGTACGAACAAACTGTTCACCGAGTTCCTGCCGTCTTTCGGCATCGAAGTACGTTTATGCACCACCATCGACTTCGAGGAGATCGAAGCCGAGGTCGCACGGGGCTGCAAGGTCTTATACCTGGAGACTCCGACCAATCCAACGGTCAAGATCATGGACATCGAGCGATTGGCGCGCGCCGCCCATGCTGTGGGCGCCCTGGTGGTGGTGGACAACACGTTCGCCACCCCGATCAACCAGAATCCGCTCCAATTGGGTGCGGACCTGGTGCTGCACAGTGCGACCAAGTATCTCGGCGGGCATGCGGACGCTCTTGGCGGAGCCGCGTGCGGCAGTGAAGCGTTGATCCGGACTCTGCACCATTTCCGTGAGATTAACGGCGCCACGCTCGCGCCCATGGATGCTTATCATCTGCTGCGTGGAATGAAAACGCTGGCCTTGCGTGTCGAAAGACAGAACCAGAGCGCGTTGACCATCGCGCGTTGGTTGAAGGAACAGTCCGTCGTGGAGCACGTCAACTACCCCGGGCTGGAAACGCACCCTCATCACGACGTGGCGAAGCGGCAGATGCGCGGCTTCGGCGGGATGCTCAGTTTCAGCGTCCGCGGCGGATTCGAGGCGATCAAACAGGTGCTGCCGCGGCTGCGCTACGCGCACCGGGCCGCCAACCTGGGATGTGTCGAAACGGTTGTCGGTCCGCCGGCCGTGACCAGCCATGTTGAATGTACGGCCGAGGAGCGCGCCGCCGCAGGCATCCCGGAGGGTTTGATCCGTTACTCCACGGGTATCGAGGACGTCGCGGATCTCATCGCGGATCTCGAGCACGCCCTCGCCGTTTTGCCGTGACCAGCAGAGCTTACGAGTTAACGATCGCTTCCCACTCGCGCGCTTCGATTAGTCCCTTGAGCGTGCGCAGATACGCGGCCGAGTAAGCGCCGTCGACAGCGCGGTGGTCGAATGACTGTGCGAGCACCCCGATCGGTCGAATGGCGATCGAGTCGCCGGCCTCACTCTCGATCACCGTGGCGCGCTTGTGGATGCCATCCAGCGAGAGAATGGCGACCTGCGGTTGGTTGATGATGGGCGCCGTAATGAGGGTGCCGAAGCTCCCGGAGTTGGAAAGGGTGTATGTACCACCCTTGAGCTCATCGGGACTGAATTTTCCAGAACGGACACGCTGTGTCATGGCCTTGATGCCGACGGCGATTCCGGCGAGGGTCAGTGTCTGGGCGCGTGGCAGGACCGGCGCAACCAGGCCTTCAAAGTTCAGATCGACCGCGATGGCCAGATTCACATCGGGGTGCAAGCGAAGGGCCTCGTCCTCGACACTTGCGTTGAGGGCCGGATAGTTGGCGAGTGCCCGGCAGGTCGCATAGGCAACGAACGGCAGGAATGTCAACGCTACGCCGTGACGCGCAAGCCAGTCAGCCTTGTACTTCTCGCGCGCAGCCAGGACGGCGCTGAAGTCCACCTCCACAGCCTGGAGCACGTGTGGGCTGGTCGCCTTCGATCGGAGCATGTGCTCCGCAGTACGCTTTCGCATTCGGTTGAACGGTATGAGTCGTTTGCCGTCCAATTCGGCCCCGCTCGGTTTTGGAGCCACACTCTGCACACGTGCAAGGACATCACTGCGGCGAATCCTTCCACGGCGACCCCCGCCCGGGATTTGCGCGGGATCCAGCGCATGCTCACGAAGTAGGCGACGGACCGACGGTGAAAGCGGTCGTCCTGCCCGATCCAGTTTCAGTTCGCGCGTCCACCGTTCAGTTGCGGCAGGGGCCGCCACCTGCTCCGGCACCGCTGATGGCACGGTCGGTTGGGATGGTGACACAACGGAAATATCGGCGGACTCGAGCACGGCGAGGGTTGTACCCACAGCGACAGTCTCGCCCGCGGCGACCAGAATCCGCGCCAGTACGCCTGCCATGGGCGCCGGCACTTCGGTGGCGGCCTTGTCAGTTTCGATCTCGAGCAGAACTTCGTCCGCCCGCACGGGATCGCCTTCCCGCTTGCACCAGGTGATGATGGTGCCTTCGGTGACCGTTTCGCCAAGCTGCGGCATCAGGATGTTCATGACCGCGCCCCTTCACCACTCGACGGCCAAATATTTCTTTTCCAGAAACTCGAGTAGCCCGTCATGTCCGCCCTCGCGGCCAATGCCGCTTTGCTTCATGCCCCCGAAAGGCGCCGCCGGATCCGATACGAGGCCGCGGTTGAGCCCCACCATGCCCGTGTCGAGACGGGCGGCCATACGCAGCCCACGTCGCAGATCTTTCGTGTAGATGTAGGAGACCAGTCCGTACTCGGTGTCGTTGGCGAGGTGTATGGCTTCCTCGTCATCGTGGAATTCGACGATCGGCGCCACCGGGCCGAAGATCTCTTCTTCGAGCACACGCGCGCCGTGTGGGACATGATCGAGCACCGTCGGCTGATAGAAGAACCCCTGCCCCGGCAGCGCGGCACCACCCAGGCGCACGCGCGCCCCACGAGCTACCGCGTCCTCCACCAACTCGTGAACCTTGTCACGCGCGCCGGCATTCACCAGCGGACCCAAGTCGACACCCGCTTCCAGACCATTACCCACCTTCAGTACACCCATGGCATCAACGAGTCGCGCCACGAACCCGGACACGATCTCGCGTTGTACGTAGAAGCGATTTGCGGCCGTGCAGGCCTGTCCACCATTGCGCATCTTGGCGACGATGGCGCCTTGCACAGCTGCCTCGACATCGGCATCGTTGAGTACGATGAATGGGGCGTTGCCGCCAAGCTCCATCGAACAACTGATGACGCGCTCGGCAGCTTGCGCAAGCAACAGCCGGCCGACTTCCGTCGAGCCGGTGAATGAGAGCTTGCGGACGCGATGATCGCTCAGCATTGCGCTCACGACCGCCGACGATCTCCTGGAAGTCACTACATTCACGACCCCCGCGGGTACGCCCGCTCCTGCGAGCACATCTGCGATAGCGAGCGCAGTGAGCGGCGTTTCCGAAGCGGGCTTTAAAACAACTGTGCACCCGGCTGCGAGCGCCGGGCCGATCTTGCGAGTAGCCATCGCAGCGGGAAAATTCCATGGCGTCACCAATACGGCAACGCCAACCGGCTGCAACTGCACGAGAATGTGATTGGAGCCTCCGGGCGCCCTGCAAACCTCACCCAGCGCCCTCACCGCCTCCTCCGCGTACCAGCGAAAGAACTCACTGGCGTAGTTCACCTCGGCAATGGCATCACGCAGGGATTTCCCGTTCTCCAACACAATCAGGCGCGCCAACTCGTCGCGCCGCTCAATCATCAACTCATAGGCGCGACGGAGTATCTCGCCGCGCTCGCGCGGACTGCGAGCGGCCCATGACTTCTGCGCGCCGTCAGCCGCCGCCACTGCGGCGAACGCGTCATCCGGACTTGCGTCCGCGACGTTCGTCAGCGCTTGCTCGGACGCGGGGTCATATACAGCGAACTTCCGGCCGTCAGCCGCGGGCCGCCATTCGCCGTTGATAAAAAGGTCGGTCTTCATTCTGGCGGGTCCTAGTCGAACGTCTCAATGACCTCTTTTACGATCCGGTCGACGCTCGGCAGAACAGCGTCTTCGAGGTTGTCGGCCGAGGGCAATGGGAGATGCGGCGTGGTAATGCGGAGCATGGGACCGTCCAAAGAGTAGAACAGCTCCTGGGCCGCAATTGATACAATCTCCGCACCCCAACCACACAAACGTGGGTTCTCCTCGATCGTTACGAGCCGGCCGGTGTGCTCGATCTCGCGTAGTAACGTCGAAGTGTCGAGCGGTACGAGCGAACGGACGTCCACTACCGTTGCACTGACTCCATGATGGGCAGCCAACCGCTCTGCCGCGGCCAGCGCGCGTGGCACCATCGCCGCCAGCGCGACCAGTGTGACGTCGTTTCCTTTCCGTAGGACTTTTGCAAGTCCGAGTTGGTCGATCACTTCTCCATCAGGGACGGGGCCTTTGGACGCATACAGCGACTTGTGCTCGAAGAACAACACCGGATCCGGATCACGCACAGCGGCGGCGAGCAGGCCAATGACGTCGGCCGGAGTTGACGGCGCTACCACCTTCAAACCGGGAACGGCCATCGCCCAATTCTCGACGCTTTGCGAGTGTTGCGCGCCGAAGCGCGAGCCCGCGCCGTTAGCCGTGCGTATCACCAGCGGCAGACTCACCTGCCCATTGGTCATGTAGCGCATCTTCGCGATCTGGTTCGCCACGATGTCCCAGCACACGGCCAGGAAGTCGGAGAACATGATCTCGGCGATCGGGCGCAGGCCGGTCATCGCGGCGCCCATGGCCGCGCCGACCAGGGCTTGCTCGGAAATAGGCGTATCGCGCACGCGTATCGGACCGAAGCGATCGAGCAATCCGACTGTTGCTTTGAAGACGCCGCCGGCGGAGGCGATGTCCTCGCCGAGAAATACTACATTCGCATCACGCGCCATCTCTTGCGCGATTCCGCGCGTGACGGCGTCGCGATAAGTCAGTTCCTCCATTCGAATCCCCCGTTAGCCCACATTTGCGTGTAGGCAAGCTCTACAGCAGGCGGCGGCGACTTTTGCGCGGCCTCCGTGGCTGCATCGACCTGCGCCCGTACCTCTTCCTCGATCGCCGCAATCTCACCTTCGAGGATCGAGAGACCCAGGAGCTTCCGTCGATACAAAGTCAACGGATCGCGCTTCATCCACGCTTCAACTTCCGCCGGCGGACGGTACTTGCCTGGATCGGCGCGCGAATGCCCACTGTGACGGTAGGTCTTGGCTTCGATGAGCGAAGGTCCGGCGCCCGCCCTGGCGCGCTCCAGCGCACGCATTGCTACTAAGTAAACGGCGTCCGCGTCATTTCCGTCGACAATGATCGACTCGAGGCCATACGCGGACGCCCGGTCCGCGGCAGGATGCTCGACTGCGGTCACTGAACCTATCGGCGTGTACTCCATGTAGAGGTTGTTCTCGCAGACAAACACGACCGGCAGCTTCCAGACAGCCGCTAAATTGAGTGCCTCGTGAAACGCGCCGATGTTGGTGGTGCCGTCACCGAAAAAACAGACCGCCGCCTGCTTCGTACCACGATATTGCGCGGACCATGCCGCGCCCGCTGCGATCGGCAGGTGCGCGCCAACGATTGCATAAGATCCGAGCACACCATGGGACGCGCTCGTGAGATGCATCGAGCCGCCCTTTCCTGCCATCAATCCGCACTCACGGCCCATCAGCTCGCCGAGGACACCCGCCAACGGCGCTCCCCGTGCGAGTGTATGTGCGTGACCACGATAGGTGCAGAAGGTGTAGTCGTCGGGCCGCATCGCGACACCGAAGCCGGCAGCGATCGCCTCCTGTCCGAGCGCGAGATGGCTCGTACCTTTGATCTGGTTCTGAAGAAACAGGTCATACGCGCGCTTCTCGACCAATCGTACGTTAGTCATGGAGCGGTAGAGATTCAGCCGCGTAGCGCGATCCACGGAATCGTCCAAGGCCGACGCTGCGGCCCGTAACTGGCTCATAAAGGTCCTCTAGCGCTTGCTCAGTAGGCGTTTGCGACGGGAAGCTCGGCCGCAGGGAACAGGGTGATGATTTCGCAGCCCCGGTCGGTCACCACAACCTCTTCTTCGATGCGTGCGGCCGACCGCCCGTCAGTCGCCGGACAATAGGTCTCCAGCGCGAACACCATGCCCGCCTTGATCTCGTAGGGATTCGACAGGGATACCAGCCGGCTGATGATCGGTCGTTCGTGCAGAGCCACGCCAAGGCCGTGCCCGAACTGCAGCGCGAAGGCTTCCATCTCGTTCTCGAACCCGAATTCTTCAGCGCGTGGAAACACCGCCGCGATCTGGTCCGTGCCAACACCGGGCCGCACCATCGCTATGGCGGCGTCCATCCATTCGCGTGCCTTCTTGTAGGCATCACGCTGGGGTGCCGTCGCGCGCCCGACGCTGAACGTGCGGTAGTAACAGGTTCGGTAGCCCATGTAAGACTGGATGATGTCAAAGAACGCCTGGTCGCCCGGGCGTATGATGCGGTCGGTGAAGTTATGCGGATGCGGGCTGCAGCGCTCTCCCGCCACGGCGTTCACCGCTTCGACGTCATCCGAGCCCATCGAATAGAGCATGTGATTCACGCTCGCGACGATGTCCGATTCCCGCACGCCGGGCTTCAATTTCTCGTAGATCATCTGGTAGGCGCCGTCGACCATCGACGCCGCGGTGTTGAGTAGCATGATCTCGTCGCGGCTCTTGATCTCACGCGCATCGAGAAGGGTCTGCTGTCCATCACGGACGTCGATACCCAGTCGCTGCAGCTCGAACAGCATGGGCGGCTCGACGACGTCAACACCGAGCGGCATTCCGGCTACGCCGTTCTCATCGAGAACCGCCTTGATCTCCAATGCCGCGCGGCGAACGAGGCCCGCGTCAGGCGGGACAGTGCCGCGCAAGCCCACCATTCCCGCGTGACAACAGACGGGCTGCAGCCACGGAGCGTAGATCCGGTGGTGCGCGGCCGCCGATCCGAAATCCCATAGGTGCGGCTCCCCATCCCCTGCCAGCACGGCGAAGCGACACATTTTGTCCCGCGCCCACTCGCCAATGGCGGTGCTGGTGAGATAGCGGATGTTGTTATTATCAAAGACCAGCAGCGCGCCGAGCTCCGAGGATCGCAATGCCTGCCGCGCCCGGCCCAGGCGATAACGGTGCAGCCGCCGAAAGTCGACCCGCTCCTCGAAATCGACGGCCATCACTCCTGGCGCGGCCAAGGGTCGCTTCCAGTCGTGGCGCGGATCGATATCCTCGGGGGAGATGGTCAACCGCTCAGAAACTTTCGCTGTCACGGGAAAAGTCCTCTTACCGGATTCAAAATCGCACCGTGCCACTCACCAGGAACGTCCGCGGCCGGTTGATACGCCCGATGCTGTGCGGCGCGCCGACATCGTTCGCGTCCCAGTAAATGGTGTTAAAGCGCGTACCCGTCACGTTGGAGACGTGCGCCGACCACGTCCAGTTGCCGCTGTCGAGGTGTGTACCGAGATTCATCAGCCGGTACGGGCGTTGACGGGCAAAGTCATTCGGATCCCAGTACGACTGGCCCACGGCCGACCCGTCGATCCTGGCGCCAACCTTGTAACCGTTGCTGAGCAGGTGGCTCCAATCGAGCGCGATATTTCCCGAGTACTCGGGAGTGAACGGCGCTGTCAACCCTTTGAGGTTGCGGTACACGATAGTCGCCCCGCCCGCGGCGGCCGTCAGCTGCGGATCGGCGTACTGGGCATTCCCCCATATGGCGCGCGTAACTCCGAGACCGCCCGTCAGCTTGAATCCGTACGCCAGCGGCACCGCCAGATCCAGCTCGCCGCCATAGTTTTGCGAGGGCCCGATGTTGGTTTCCACCTCGACAATATTCAACACCGGGTCGAGCCGCATGACGTTGTAGAGGCGGTCCTGGTAATTGATATAGAACAGCGCGGCGGTCAACTGCGCACGCGCGATCTGCGACTTCACCCCCACTTCGTAGCTGGTCGCGATTTCCGGCCGGATCGAGCTGATCTTGAAGTTCTGCTCCACCTCGTCGGCGGGCTCGAAGCCGCGCGCGACCGTGCCGTAGACGTTCGTCTGCGGGGTCAGCTTGTACTGCACCGACACGCGCGGGGAGAACTGGTGCCCCGTCAAACTCGCCGGCGTGAGTGTTGGATTCAACGGTACCGGCGCCTGTAGCGCCAGGTTATTGTAGGCGTTCTCGTAGCTGTTGTAGTACTCAGCGCGCAGACCGAGCTCGAACTGCCACCGGTCCAGGCGGTAGGTCAGATCCCCGTACAGCGCAAATTGCCTCTGCAGCTTGTTGTCGCGATCGTAGTCGGTGCCGGTGACCATTGGATTGACCGGGTCGCCGTTGTAATTGGTGTCGGCGTTCGTGATCTGGATGTGGTGATACTGAACGAACGCTCCGACCAGCCAATCCAGGTTGGTATGACCGGTCGAGGCCAGCCGCAACTCCTGGCTGTAGACCCGGTGGTCCTGGTTCTGAAACAACAGGTCGAGCGGTATCGGCTGCTTGGCAAAATCCGTCTGGCCACGGTTGTAGGACCAGAACTGCGCGGTGATCGCGGTGAGCGCGACATCATCGGTGAGCTGCTGATCGATCTGCAGCGTCGAGGAGATGATCTTGCGCAGGAACGACGGATAGAAATAGTCATCCACCGTGTACTTGTAGTCATCCGCCGTATACGGGGTGGTGACCTGGGGAGCGGCGCTCACCCGGTAGAGGAGATTCTGATTACCCGAATTGTAGTCATCGGCATTGACGGACAGGCGGACCTTGGTGGCCGCCTGCGGCTCGTACAGCAAGGTCACGCGCCCGCCGCGGTCATAGGTATTGCCGAAAGTCTGGTCATGGTAGGTGTCGTGGATGTAGCCTTGATGGTTGTCATCGTAGGCACTGGCGCGAACGGCGAGCTGGTCGGTGATCGGACCGGAAATCACGGCGTCCAGGTTCCACGTTCTATATTGCCCGACCTCGAGGGTCGCCTCGTTTTCCCAGGTCTGGGTCGGATCCTTGGTCACATACTTGATGGCGCCGCCAATATTGGCGCCGCCATAGAGGGTGCCCTGCGGGCCCTTCAGGACCTCGATCCGCTCTATATCGTTCGGTCGCACGGTCTGACCCTCGAACAGCTGCACGTCGTTGGCATAGAATCCAACGCCCTGCACCACTTCGAACGCGCCAACGCCCCGCAGGGTGACGGCCGGCGAGTTATCGTGCGCTTCGAAAATATTGAGGTTTGACACCAGCGCGCCGATATCGTCGAGCTGCGTCAGATGCGTGTCTTTGATGATGGAGTCGGGAATCGCGGTGATCGAGGCTGGAATATCCCTGAGGTTTTCACTGCGTTTGCGCGCGGTCACCACGATCTCCTCGAGTCTGACGCCGCCGGCGCTCTCGTCCGAGGCGGTGGCGGACGGGGAGTTTCCCCCCTCCCCGGCCACCGACGCCGTAGCACCTAAGGCGAACGTCGTACCCACTGTTAGTGTGATCAGTCCCGCTCGTGCCCAGCGTCCGCGCGTATTCCGCGCTGGAGCGCCCTGGTTCAGCCACTCACGCATATACCCCCCTCTACGGTTGCCATTTGTGCGGTGTGCCCCGCTTGATGCAAGCCTCGCAATACATATACGCCATCGTGCAATCGTTTGCACGACAAATTCGATTCCCGGGAAGTGCGACAGTTCCGCGCCTGGTCATGAGCTATTCGTCAGCCAGACAGACTTCTGGACTGGATTTTGGCGGCGCCAGCATCTTCGAGCGGCGGTCCTTCCTGGAGTTGGGGCGCCGGCGCATTCGGTGCGACAGCAGTGTCGGCATCCGGACCCAACCGGAGGCGCCGGTTGAGTTCCCCGATATCCACTTCCTTCTCCCAGGCGGCAATCGCAATGGCCGCGATGCCATTGCCGATATAGTTGGTGAGTCCCCGGCCTCGCTGCATGAACGGATCGATACCGAGCAGCAGGGCGAGACCTGCCATCGGAATGTCCGGTAGCGCGGCCAGCGTGCCCGCCAACACTACAAAACCAGCCCCGGTGAAACCTGTAGCTCCCTTGGACATCAGCATTGTCACCAGGAGAATGACGAGCTGACGATGTAGCGGGAGTGCCGTATTGGTAGCCTGCGCGATGAAGATCACACACAAGGTGAAGTAAATGCTGCTGCCGGCGAGATTGAAGGAATAACCCGTGGGCACCACCAGACCCACGACCGATTTCGGGACTCCCAGGCGCTCGAGCTTCTCCATCAGGCGCGGTAACAGCGCCTCGGAGTTGGCGATGCTGAGGAGGAGCAGTAACTCGTCGAGCAGGTAGCGGCAGAATTTCAGAACACTGAAGCCGACGTAGCGGGCGACTGGCACCAGTACGATGAGCACGAATGCAATACAGGTGCCGTAAAACACGAGTATGAGTTTCAAAAGGGGCAACAGGGAGTGCAGGCCAAACCGCCCGACGGTGAAGGCCATGGCGCCAAAAGCCCCGATGGGCGACAGCGCCACGATCATCTCGACTATGACGAACACCACCCGTGTTGATTGATCCACCAGGACCTTCACCGCGCTCGCGCGGTCACCCAGGGAAATGAGCGCCAGGCCGAACATCGCGGCAATGAGAATCACCTGCAGGATGGCGCCCTTTGCAAAGGCATCGACCATGGTGACCGGAATGATGTTCATCAGGAACGACACGACCCCCTGTTCCCTGGCGGCGGTGACATAGCCGGTAATGCTGGAGGTGTCGATGGAGCGCGAATCGACGTTGAGCCCGGCGCCGGTCGGTATCAGGTTGGCTGCAACCAGGCCGAGCAGCAGAGCCAGCCCGGAAACCACGTAGAAAAACACGAGCGACTTCACGCCGATACGGGCGACCCCGCGAGCGTTTCCAAGGCCGGAGATTCCCGACACGATGGTACAAAACACGATCGGGGTGATCGTCATGCTGAGCAGCTTGATGAAGCCATCGCCCAGCGGCTTCAACTGCACCGCCGTATCGGGCCACACCGCGCCCAGGAGGATCGCCACGGCAATGGCGATGATCACCTGGTTGTGTAGTTTCGAGTAGAACGGCCTGGCCGTGCGAATCGTCGCCATGCACTCAACCTCCAACGGGTGCCCGAGCCCGACCCGTCCCCCTCATAGCTCGCTTCCCGGCCAGCGACTTGATGCAAACGTTTGCATCACTATACTTCAATCGTCCCGATGCGCAAGATCGATTGCGTCCAGCTGGAATCCTGACACCGCCCGACAGCGCGCCGCCCATGCTTGTCGCCCTCGAGCTAATACCCTATTCTTTCAAGACATATGCGCAAGACTGTCTCGGGTATCAAGGAAATCGCAAAGCGCGCCGGCGTCCATCCTTCCACCGTCTCGCGCGTGCTCAATCCGCAGACCCGCACACTTGTGTCGGCGCAAGTCGCGGCCAAGATCCTCAATATTGCCGAGTCGGTTGCCTACCGGCGCAATTCCATGGCAGTCGGCCTCAAGACCAACCGGTCCTTCACGATCGGAGTCATCGTTCCGGACCTGACCAACCCCGTCTTCCCGCCCATCGTGCGCGCGGTGGAGCGCACGATGGGCACGGAGGGTTACGTCACCGTGCTGGCGGATACGGACAATTCTATCGAGACCGAGCGGAGCGTCCTCGAATCGCTGTGCTCCCGGCAGGTCGATGGGCTGTTGCTCGCTACCGCACTGTTGAACGACGAGATCGTCGCGGAATGCCAGGAGCGCCAGGTGCCGTTCGTACTCGTGAATCGCACCGTCACGGACCCGGCCGTGACGGGCGTGGTGACGAACGATTTCTACGGGATCCGTCTGGTCGTGGAGCACCTGGTCACGCTCGGCCACCGCAAGATTGCCTACGTGGGGGGTCCACTCAACACCTCGACCGGCAAGTCTCGCCAGGAGGGGTTCACCGAAGCCATGAGCGCCTACCGCCTCAAACCCGATGCGCGCATCATGATCGAATGCAAGTCCCTGACGACCACTGCCGGCGAGGCCGCCTGCCAGAGCCTCATCGAGGGTAAACGGCCCTTCACTGCCATTGTCGCCGCGAACGACCTGCTGGCGCTGGGATGTTATGCCGCCTTGAGCGCAGCCGGGCTGAAGTGTCCGGCGGACGTTTCGGTGACGGGCTACAACGACATGCCGTTCGCTGCACACTTCGCACCCCCGCTCACCACGCTGAGAATCCCACTAACAGAGATGGGCCACCAGGCAGCCCAGCTGTTGCTGCGGAAGATACGCGACCCGAAGACAATCCTTCCCTCCATCCAGTTGCAGCCGTCGTTGGTGGTGCGCGGCTCGACGGCGCGACCATCAGGCGCAACCGCATCCGCTGTGCGCCTCACAAACCATCGTTGACCGGCACGTTCTCCGGTTTGAGTTCGAGACCCGCGGCCCGGGCCTGCTCGAGCAGCAATACCGCAAAATCCCGGTCCTTGAAACCCGCATCCACGGTTTTCTGCACATACTCGCGCGTCAAGGCCGTGAGTGGCAGTGGCACACCCAGCTCCTCGCCGGCCTTCAGGCCGAGATCGAGATCCTTCCGCAGCAGCACCGGTGTGAACGTCGGAGTCATGTCCAGATTCACGAACGCGGGCATCTTGTAGCGTAAGAACACCGACCCCAGGACGCTCCGGCTGATGAACTCGAGAAAATCGTGCCGCGACACGCCGCCCTTCTCAGCGAGCACGGTAATCTCCGCCATGGCCTGCGTGAGGATGCCCAGCAGAAGGTTGTGGCAGATCTTCACCATGCGGGCCAACTCGCCGTCTCCAACGTAAGTGACACCTGTTCCCAGCGCATTCAAATACGGCTCGACGATCGCGAACGCGTCGCGCGATCCGGATGCGACGATCGAGAGCTTTCCGGCCTCTACGACCTTGGCGTTGCCGCTAACAGGAGCCGCGATCATGCGCACCCCTCGCTCGAGCGCGCGCGCACGCACCGTCGATGAAGCCCGCTCCGAAACACTGGAACAATCGACCAACAGCTTGGGGACCGAGTTGCCGGCCAGCACGCCCTGCTTGCCGGAGACGACCTCGTTGAGGTCATCTCCTGTTGAAACCATGCTGAACACGATGTCGCGGTCGGCGAGCTCCGCGGGCGAGTCGACCACTTTGGCGCCGAGCCCGGCCAGGGGTTGCGCCTTGCTGCGAGTCCGGTTGTAGACCGCAACGTCGCAGCCTGCCTCGAGAAGTCGCCTGGCCATGGCAAATCCCATGCGGCCCGTCCCGATCCAGCCGATGGTGTGGGATTTCAGCGAATCATGCGTCGACACAATGAGTGATCCTTTCCGCTAATGCAAACGTTTGCATTCGGAGTCTATGCCAACCCTGCCATGCCGGCAAGGGGCATGATCAGCCAGCCTATTTGGCGGCTTTCGCCTTGCGGCCGATGTGCTCTGCGGAGGTGTCGCCGCGATGGCTCAACTTCACGCGATACATGTCCTCGTCCGCACACCGCAAGAGCGTATCCGTGTTGGTGCCGTCAACCGGATACATGCTGATTCCGATGCTTCCCTCGATGCGAAGCTGCTGCCCGCCAAATTCAATAGGTCGAGCGACGGCGCTCGCGATCGCGCCAGCGATGCGGCTCGCCTCGCCGCGATCCCCAAGGCCGGGCAGCACGATCACGAATTCATCGCCTCCGATTCGAGCCACCGTATCCGTCGCACGCACTTCGGCAAGGATGCGCCGCGACACCTCTTGCAGAACGGCATCTCCCGCATCATGTCCGTGCCCGTCGTTGATCGGCTTGAAAGAGTCGAGGTCGAGATAGAGTACAGCGGCGGCGCTCGTCGCGTAGCGGCGCCCCTTGCGCCACCAACTCCAACACGCGACGTTCGCCTTCGATCACGGCGGAGGAATTGGCCAGATCCTCGCGCTCACGGGCGGTCTCGGCCAGGCGCCGCGCAGCCGTGAGCCAGCCCCAGGCGCAGATGGCCACCGCCAGCAGCGCCCCCCCTTCGACAACCTCAACCCACATGACTTTCCCACCCTTTTGCGAAGCGGGTCCTTGAGCGATGTGGTTCGAGTCGCTCCCCGCAAGCCCGCGAAGGTTTTTACAGGCTGGGGTTTTTAGCAAACGGATACCCGGTGTACTGAGGTCGGGGGCGCACTTCGACTCACGCTTCGGTCCAGTCCCCCAGAGTGAGA
>DATMQL010000342.1:0-8007 GCA_035566815.1 Steroidobacteraceae bacterium
CCCGTAGAGGGTGAGCCGGGCAGCAGGGAGCCCGGCAGCAGGGGAGCCCGGCAGCAGGGGAGCCCGGCAGCAGGGGAGCCCGGCAGCAGGGGAGTCTGTGTCGGGCACGCTACTGCCCAAGCCCAGTGGGAACCGGGTCGCTCTAGCCGCGTTTGATTGCCACCAAACGTACAACGGCCCTTCCAGTGAGGACGGCAATATGAACACGACGACGAACGGTGAATCTTCGGCCGATACCGCCGAGGTCAAGGAACATTTGAAAGCGGCCGGTGACGCAGCTGCGAGTGCTGCGCGTGCTCGCGCTGCACAAGCCCAGGAGTGGGCGCGGACCCGCGCATCACAGGCACAGGACTGGGCCAAGGGGCGCTGGGGCGACGCGCAGCAGACAATCGAAGCGCAGCCTTACAAAGCGGCCGCTCTCGCTCTCGGAATCGGACTGCTGGCCGGCGTGCTGCTGACGACGCTGGCTTCGCGCCGTTCGAGCTGAACCAGAACCTGCTCGATCCGGGGTCGCGCGCTCTACCGCGAGACAGGCTCCTGACCTTTTAGGCCGAAAACCACCCGGAGACCCGCTCCGGGTGTCGCTGCGGCGTATCCCATGACCATTCGGTGACACACGCCGCCCACGCCCATGTTCTCCTACCCCGATGCACCAAATCGGTGTCGTGGGTCTTTCCTATCGCCATGTGGGCGTTGACGAGGTCGCTCGTTTCGCTCTCCCGAAGGCAGAAGTCGCGGCGCGCCTCCCGGCGCTGCGTGATTTCCTGCGCGCGTCTGAAATTCTCTACGTGGGCACCTGTAATCGTGTCGAAGTGCTTTTCGCCACGAGCGACGGAAGTCCGGCGGGGGACTCGCGGGGAGACGTTTTCCGGGCTCTGACCGGGCGCGATCCGCAACCTGGGGAGGCCACGCGTATCCTGCGCGCCTGGACGGGTGAAGCGGCCGTAGAGCACCTCTTCCTCGTCGCCTGCGGTTTGGATTCCGCGCAAACCGGTGAGCAGGAAATTGCTATCCAGTTGCGCGGCGCCTGGGAAGCCGCACGCGAAGCACATGCATCGGGCCCGATTCTCGACCGTCTCCTCGGCGAGGCGTTAGGGATGGCGAATCGGGTGCATCGCCTCGAAGCGGGCGTCCGCGCTCCCTCGCTCGCCGATCTCGCCGCGGACCGCGCGGTACTCCACCTGGCGGGGAAACCCGGAACTGTCGCGCTGGTCGGCGTCTCACCAATGACAAAGCGCTGCGGGAAGGCACTCCATCGAGCCGGGGTACCGTTACTCGTCGTGAACCGTACGTTGGAGGCGGCGGAGGAGTTTGCACAAACGGTCGGAGCACAGGCGCTCTCGCTGGATGAGTTCCGCGCGCGACCACGTGAGGTCGCCGCTCTAGTGCTGGCGGCCGGTGGTGGCGAGCCGGTGCTAGACACAGACGCTCTCGCAAGGCTGGCCCAAGTAGCGAAGCTCGCGCAATCGACGACGCTATCCCAAGCGACGCTGGCGCAAGCGACCACGCCCGCACAATCGGCGACGTCATCGCACGCAGCGACACTCCCGCAAATAACAACCCGCCCCCCGCTGATCATCGATTTCGGCGTCCCCCCAAACGTCGAGCCCGAGGCGGCCCGGCTCGTGGGTTTCCCACGCGTCGGCATGAACGACCTCATCCAAGCCGCACAGGAGCGGCGCCTCTCGCAACTCATGCGTATGGCCCCGGTGCGCGCGGCAATCGACGAGCGCCTCACCCGTCTGCGCGGTGATCTAGCAACCCGCGCGATTGGGCGTAAGCTCGCGGACCTCCGCGGGACCTTTGAACAGATCGCCGCGGAAGAAGTCGATCGCGCGCTCGCTGCGGAGTTGCGCGGTCTCGACGACAGCCAACGTGAGATCCTGCAACGGTTGGGCGAGACCGTGGCGCGTCGCCTCGCACATCTCCCCCTTGCCGGGTTGCGCGCGGCAGCGGCTCACGCAAGCGCGGATGCGGTTGACGCCTTCTTCCGCGAGGCAAAACTCAGACGCACGCCGTTGGCCGGCGTGGGCGCCGGTACGGGCAACGGCACGGACGACGACAACAAAAGCTAACGCCAGAGAAAACAGATGAACAACTCCAAACCCCAGTCGGCCGAGCCGCAGACGGTGGTGCGCTCAGAGGCCCTCTACAAGCGCGCCGTAGGCGTCATCCCCGGCGGTGTCAGCTCTCCGGTACGCGCATTCCGCGCCGTCGGGGGCACGCCGCGCTTCATAGCTCGCGGTGCCGCTCAACACGTCACCGACGCTGACGGCAACACCTACCTCGATTTCGTGAACTCCTGGGGTGCCCTGATTCTCGGTCACGCGCATCCCGCTGTCGTTGCCGCGATCACAGAGGCGGCGCGGAACGGCACTACGTTCGGTGCGCCGTGCGAAGGCGAAGTTGAGTTGGCTGAGCGCATCGTCGCGTCCTACTCCGCACTCGAGCAGGTCCGGTTCGTCTCATCGGGCACCGAAGCGGTCATGAGTGCTATCCGCCTGGCGCGCGCATTCACCGGCCGCGACCTGATAGTGAAATTTTCGGGTTGCTATCACGGACACGCGGATCACTTGCTGGTTGCCGCGGGCTCGGGTCTCGCAACGTTCGGCCGTCCTTCTTCCGCGGGTGTCCCCGAAGCTTTTACAGCGTGCACCCGCGTGCTGCCTCTCGACGACGAAGCGGCCGTGGAGGCGCTGTTCGCGAAGGAGGGCGCTCGTATCGCCGCCGTCATCATCGAGCCCGTACCGGCGAATCACGGCCTGCTGCTGCAGAGAAAAGAATTCCTCCAGACCCTCCGTAAAGTCACGAGCCAACACGGCACGCTGTTGATTTTCGACGAAGTGATCTCCGGCTTCCGCCTGGCGCGTGGCGGTGTCAGCGAGCTCACCGGAATCGTTCCCGATCTCGCGACGTTCGGTAAAGTGATCGGCGGCGGCATGCCCGTCGGCGCCTTCGGCGGCCCGCGCAAGATCATGGCGCGCCTCGCTCCGGACGGGGACACCTACCAGGCGGGCACGCTCTCAGGCAATCCGGTCGCAATGGCCTCGGGTATCGCCACGCTGGACGTTCTCATCAAACAGAACGGCTGGCAGAAGCTCGAAGCCCTCGGCGCCGAGTTGGAAGCGTTGCTCGAGCCGGTGCTCGCGAAGGCGGGGTTCCCGGTGCACCTGACCCGGCAGGGGTCGCTCTTCTGGATGTCCTTTCACGAAGGAGGCGCGCCGAGAACCGCGGCGCCACTTACCGAAGCGGCGTCAAAACGCTTCAGTGCCCTGTTCCACGCCATGTTGGACCGCGGGGTGTATCTGCCGCCGTCGGCGTACGAGGCGTGCTTCCTTTCCCTCGCCCATACGAGCGCTGACCTCCACCGGTTCACACAGTCGCTGCGCGAGTCGTTCGCCGCCATCCGCTGAATCGAGCCAAACCACCGCGTTTATCCTGGAACGCAAGCCGCCATCCACCTCACCCATCATGAAAGCAACCCGCGTCTTTCAACTTACCGCTCTCGCACTGGTGGTTGTCGCCGCCGTCCAGGTCGGCTGGTGGTTGCTCGACCAGAGGACGAATGCGATGGAGAGGGTGCAGGCGGAGCGCACCCTCTATTCGCGGCAAGTGGGCGCAGCGCAGGTTATGTTGGAATCGGGAGTTTCCGCGGAGCGCGTCCAGCAGTTACTTCCCGGCGTCGCCGTTACGGGCTCGAAGGCGACCCTGTCGCCAACGGTCGACGAGATGCTGTTGAACGAAGCCCATCGGCGCATCAATCAATACGCGTGGGAGGGCGCCTTCTTCCTCCTCGCCCTGGCAGTCTGCATCGGCGTGATTGCGCGTGCGCTCAAGGCAGAAGCCAAAGTCATCCAGGAGCAGGATAACTTCCTGGCGCTCGTCTCCCACCAGTTCAAAACGCCACTGGCGAGCCTGCAACTCTCGCTCGAAACGATGGTCATGCGTACGCTTTCTCCGGACCAGGCACGCACCCTCATCGATCGCATGCTCTCGGATCTGGGACGAATGGAAGCCATGGTGACGCAGATTCTCGAAAGCGTACGCCTGGAGCGGGGAAGAGTAGACCTGCGTCGCGAGCCACTCGATCTGTCGGGCGCGGTGACCCGCGTCGTCGCGCAGTTCGAGGAACGGGCTCACAAAGACAAAATCACCATTACCGCCGATATCGCACGCGGTCTTTACGTACTCACCGATCCGCTAGCGCTCGACGTCGTCGTGCGCAATCTCCTCGAAAACGCCATAGCAGCGATCAGTCCGGTCGGAGGAGGCACCATCGCCTTCGTCGCGCGGCGCACGGAGAGCGAGATTGAGCTCGCGGTACGCGATAGCGGTGTCGGCTTCAGACCCGCTGACGGAGTGCGGCTATTTGAGAAGTTCACGCGCCTGCACCCGGGCGGCGGCAGCAGCTACTACGGCACTGGCCTCGGCCTGTTCATCGTGCGACGTTTGATGCAACTCGCCGGCGGCCGTGTCAGTGCGCACAGCGAGGGTGTGGGGCAGGGTGCCCGTTTTGTGCTCACCTGGCCGGTGGCTCCGGCGGAACCATCGTGAGCGATCTGCCTCCACAAGCCAACCGCGTTCTCGTGGTCGAGGACGACCCCCATCTCGCGGCCGGTGTAGTCGAAAACCTTCGCGCCGAAGGCTACGAGACGCACTCGGTGACCGACGGTCGCCAGGCGCTCGATTGGCTTGGCGCCGAGCATGTCGGTCTGATCGTTCTGGATGTCATGTTACCGGAGGTCGATGGGTTTACCGTGTGCCGCACTCTCCGGGCGCAAGGAAACAACACGCCGGTGTTGTTTCTGACGGCGCGCGGTGATCCGGCGGACCGGGTGCGTGGACTGGAGGCCGGCGGAGACGACTACCTCGCCAAGCCATTCCACCTCCAGGAGTTCCTGCTCCGCGTCCGCGCGATACTGCGGCGGTGGGATTGGTATCAAAGCGCTTCCTCCACCGCGGCGACCGCGGTATTGAACTTCGGCGGTAACGAGGTGGATTTCCGGGCGTTCCGTGCCCGCTCCTGGAACGGCATAGCGCAGGAGCTCACCGAGAAGGAAGCGATGATTTTGAAAGTGTTGGCCGAGCGTCCCGGTGAGATCGTTTCCCGCGAGGATCTGCTCGAGCGAGTCTGGGGCTATGACGTGTTTCCCTCCACGCGCACGGTAGATAACTTCATCCTCCGGCTGCGCAAGCGCTTCGAGCGCGATCCGGCCAATCCCCGCCATTTCCTCACCGTCTGGGGAGTGGGATACCGATTTATGACGGAGGATGAGGCATGAGCGGTCGCGGCACACTCAGAATCGGTACGCGCGCGTCGGCACTTGCGCTGTGGCAGGCGCGCCATGTCGAGAGCCTCATCGCAGGACTGGCCGGTGCTCCGACGGTTGAGCTGGTGCACATCAAGACCGAGGGCGACGTCAGGACCGACGTGCCGTTGTGGGCCCTGAAAGGGAGTGCCTTTTTTACGAAGGAAATCGATCGCGCGCTGCTTGCCGGTGAAGTGGATCTTGCCGTGCACAGCCTCAAGGACTTGTCGACCGTGCTGGATACCGGACTCGAGCTCGCGGCAACGCTGACTCGGGAGGATCCGCGCGACGCACTGCTGACCGGTACGCCGGCCGGTCGCACCGGTGATGGTTTGAGAGACCTCCCCCGCGGCGCGCGCGTGGGTACCAGCAGTTTACGGCGCCGCGCGTTTCTGAGCCGCACGAGGCCGGACCTGCAGCTGCTCGAACTCCGCGGTAACGTGCCGACGCGCGTAGACCGTCTGAAGAATGGCGACTATGACGCGATCGTCCTCGCCGCCGCGGGCTTACTCCGGCTCGGTCTGCAGGAGCATATTTCCGAGTTCCTGCCTCCGGAAGACTTCCCCCCGGCCGTTTCACAGGGCGTCGTTGGAGTTGCCTGTCGGACCGGCGACGTGGAGACGTTGCGATGGCTGCGCCCGTTGGATGATCGGGCGGCGCGAGTCGCCACGACGGCCGAACGGGCACTGCTGCGACGGTTGGAGGGTGGCTGCCAGGTGCCATTGGGCGCCTTGGGAACCACGATCGGCGGCACTTTGCATCTTCACGCGACGGTGTGCGCCCTCGACGGCTCCAAGTCCTTGACCGCTCGCGGCGAAATTGAATCGAGCGCGGAGCGCGCTGTGACCCTCGGCCAGCGACTCGCGGATGAGTTGCTAGCGAAGGGCGCCGCGCGGCTCATCGCGCAAGAGCGTGCCGCACATCGCGATGCGGAGGAGCCGTGACAACGCTCAGCGGCACGGAGGTCACCGGTGAGTCGCGGCCAGCCGATCGCGAGCGGTCACCGGCTGATCATGTGCCGAAGCACGTGGTCGTAACCCGCTCCGAGGCCCGCGATGGCCCGCTGAGCTCCGAGCTGCGCAATCTCGGCCTCCCCGTGTTGCTGTGGCCGGCCGTGACAGTTGCGATGACCGAGACGGGTCCCCTCGAAGAGGCGCTCGCCAACATAACCTCCTTCCAGTGGATCGTGTTCGCCAGCCGGCACGCCGTCGCGGCGGTCACAGATCTCATGGCGATACAGCCCGCGGATGTCAGGATCGCCGCCGTAGGTCAGGCCACCGCACAGGTGCTGCGCCAACGCGGCTGGTCCGTCGATCTTCTACCGAGCGAGGCGAACGCGGCCGCCTTGGTGGACGCCTTCGCCGCCGGCGCTGTGGAAGGCGCACGTATCCTATTTCCCGCCAGCTCCCGCGCCCTCCCCACAATCGCCGTCGGCCTGAAACAACTCGGCGCTGACGTTATTCAGGTGGAGGCCTACCGCACCGAGTCCTCCAACGTCCTCGACGTAGAAGACTGCCGCTCCTGGATCGCGCGCGGCAGCATCGGTGCGGTGACTTTCGCGAGTCCCTCGGCAGTCGATGAGTTGGCGCACGCGCTTGGCAAAGCCGACTTCGATCGGCTGCTGTCCGCTGCGGCCGCAGTTGCAATCGGCCCGACGACCGCCAGGGCGCTCGCCGACCGCGGCCACGCGTCCGTGCTGGCCGAGTCGGCGACTTTGCAAGGTCTTGCACACACTACCTACCGTCTGCTGCAAACGAGGCCATGCCTCGCCGACGGAGAACTCTCTTGAGCGCACTTCTGACTGAATTTCGCGTGTTCCCAACCTGCTCAATTCAATCTCCTGCTTCGCGCTTCACACGGGGTCACCTGCATTCGGACATGTGCCGACGCATGCACTTACTCCTATCAGCGCGCAGGTCGGCACCTGCTACGCGCACGTTGTGCGCTCACAGTTGGCCCGGGGCGTGGCCTGGCGGCCCCGCCCGTGCGACGCATGCGTCGCACCCTTCACGGCCGTCTAGCCCATTTAGGGCGACGATCACTGCCAACGGATTTGCCGTTGCCGCAAATTCGAACACTGCATTTTCGATCGGGCGCAACTCGTTGGCCGCCGCCGCCGCCCTCAACGGAGAACTCTGATGCGATTCCCCTCACATAGGCCGCGTAGGACGCGGCAGTCGGACGCCTGGCGCCGCATGGTGCGTGAGACGCGGCTGTCACTCGACGCGCTCATCTACCCACTCTTCGCCGTGCCCGGCCGCGGTGTGCGGAATCCCGTCCAGAGCATGCCGGGGATTTCCCAACTCTCGGTCGACGAGATCGTGAAGGAAGCCAAGGCCGCGGCAGCGTTAGGTGTGCCAGCCGTTCTGCTGTTTGCTGCCCCCGCCGACGCTGATAAAGACGCCAAGGCCAGTACAGCGCTCGACCCCAAGGGCCTCGCTGCGCAGGCAATCTCGGCCATCAAGGACGCCTGTCCGCAGCTGCTCGTCTGGGCGGACGTCTGCCTGTGCGGGGCGACCGACCACGGTCACTGTGGCCACATCACACCGAAAGGCGCGATCGAGAACGATTCCTCGATCCAGACACTCGCGAAGGTCGCTCTGAACTACGCCCGCGCGGGCGCCGACGCCGTCGCCCCCAGCGACATGATGGACGGTCGGATCGCAGCCATGCGCCAACTCCTCGACCGCGAAGGCCA
>DATMQL010000343.1:0-15963 GCA_035566815.1 Steroidobacteraceae bacterium
GATCCGCCCGCAGCCTATCGGTACACGGAATCGCGTCTTACCGAGATTGCGGAAGAGTTGCTGGCCGACATCGATAAGGACACGGTCGACTTCGTTGCCAACTTCGATGACACCACGGTAGAGCCCATGGTTCTGCCGACCCGAATTCCCAACCTGCTGGTCAACGGTTCGAACGGCATCGCGGTCGGCATGGCCACCAACATCCCGCCGCACAATCTGACCGAGATCGTGAACGCCTGCCTGGCGCTGCTGGATGATCCGGCGCTGCCGCTGGCAGCCCTGATGCAACACGTCCCGGGTCCCGATTTCCCGACCGGCGGCATCATCAACGGCGCGCAGGAAATTGCGACGGCCTACCGCACCGGGCGCGGCCGGCTGTCGGTGCGCGCGAAGATCGAAATCGAGGACGTTGGCAAGGCTGACCGGCAGGCCATCATCGTCACGGAGCTCCCGTACCAGGTCAATAAAGCGCGCCTCATCGAGCGCATCGCGCAGCTGGTGCGCGAGAAGCTGATCGACGGTATCGCCAGCGATGGCCTGCGCGACGAGTCCGACAAAGACGGCATGCGCATCGTCATCGAGCTGAAACGCGGCGAGGTGACGGAGATCGTTCTCAACAACCTCTACGCGCAGACGCCGATGGAGACGGTGTTCGGCATCAACATGGTCGCCCTGCAGGACGGCCAGCCGAAGTTGATGTCACTGAAGGAGATGCTGGATGCCTTCATCCGGCATCGGCGCGAGATCATCACCCGGCGCACGATTTACGACCTCCGCAAGGCCCGCGAGCGCGCCCATATCCTCGAAGGCCTCGCTGTTGCGCTGGCCAACATCGATGATGTGATCGCTCTCATCAAAGCCTCGCCGTCCCCGGCTGAGGCGCGTACGGCATTGCTGGGCCGTGCCTGGAACTCGGGTATCGTGCCGCAGCTGCTCGAGCGCGCGGGCGCGATCTCGACCCGGCCCGCCGACCTGGGCGCCGAATTCGGGATGAAGGGCGACACGTACTACCTGTCGGAAGAGCAGGCGCAGGCCATTCTCGACATGCGCCTGAACCGCCTCACCGGCCTGGAGCAGGACCGGATCATCGATGAGTACAAAGGACTGCTGGAAAGCATCCGTGATCTCGATGACATCCTGGCTCGCCCCGAGCGGCTGACCCAGGTGGTGCGTGACGAGCTCCTGGAAATCCGGGAGCAGTATGGCGACGCGCGCCGCACGGAGATCAACCGCGATCACCTCGATCTGACGACCGAAGACCTCATCGAGCCACAGGACGTCGTGGTCACCCTGTCTCACGCCGGCTACGCGAAATCCCAGCCGCTCACCGAGTACCAGGTGCAACGGCGCGGCGGACGCGGTAAGGCGGCTACGACAGTGAAGGACGAGGACTTCATCGAGAAGCTCTTCGTCGCCAACACGCACGACACCGTGTTGTGTTTCTCGAACCGCGGAAAAGTGTATTGGCTGAAGGTTTACACACTCCCGCAGGCCGGGCGTGGCGCGCGCGGCAAACCCATGGTGAACCTCCTCCCGCTGGAGGAGGGCGAAAAGATCAACGCGTTGCTGCCGGTGAAACAATACGACGAGCAACACTTCGTGTTCATGGCCACGAGCCAGGGCACGGTCAAGAAAACGCCCCTGACCGCTTTTTCCCGGCCACGCACCAGCGGCATTATCGCGGTGGACCTGGCCGAGAACGACCGTCTCGTGGGTGTTGCCATCACCGATGGACAGCGTGAGATCATCCTGGTCTCGAGTGGTGGTAAGGCGATCCGCTTTCTCGAGGATGAAGTGCGGCCGATGGGCCGCGAGGCCACCGGCGTCCGTGGCATCAAACTCGGAGACGAGCAGGAGCTCATCGCACTCATCGTCGTTGGAGAGGGGAATGTCCTGACGGCGTCCGCGACCGGTTACGGTAAGCTGACTCCGCTCGATGATTTTCCGTCTCATGGTCGCGGCGGGCAGGGCGTCATCGCCTTACAGACCTCGGATCGTAACGGCACGACGGTCGCCGCGCTCCAGGTGATGCCGGGCCACGAGATCATGCTCATCAGCTCGACCGGTACCTTGGTACGGACTCCTGTCGATGAGATCTCGGTGCTCGGACGCAATACGCAGGGCGTACGTCTCATCCGGCTCGCCGAAGGCGAGCGCCTGGTTGGAATCGAGCGCATCGAAAGTCTCGACACCGCGGATGGCGCGGGGGTCGAGGCGGGCGGCGAGTCGCCAGAATCCGATGTCTCGGGCGGCGGTGTCGCGGGCAGCGATGAGCCCGGCCCCGAAAGCTCCGGACCTCCCGACAGCACCGGCTAAACCGGCGCTCATGCGCTACCGAATACTGACTCTCAACAACATCAGCGCCCGCGGCCTGGAGCGCCTGCCGCGGGACCGTTACGAGGTCGCCCCCGACCTCGAGCGTCCGGATGCCATTCTGGTGCGCTCCGGCGACATGCACGGGGCAGCCATCTCCGCAACCGTGCTGGCCGTCGGCCGCGCCGGGGCGGGCGTCAACAACATTCCCGTCGCGGAGTTCAGTAAGCGCGGAATTCCGGTGTTCAATACTCCGGGTGCGAATGCGAACGCCGTGAAGGAGCTCGTGTTGGCGGGTCTGTTACTCGCGGCGCGCAATGTCTGTCCCGCGTGGGAGTTCGCCCGTTCACTCAAGGGCGATGATCACGCCATCGACGCAGCCGTTGAGAGCGGAAAGAAAAAGTTCGTCGGATTCGAGATGCCGGGCCGCACGCTCGGTGTGGTTGGCCTCGGTGCCATTGGTGTCGAGGTTGCCAACTCGGCGTTGGCTCTCGGGATGAAAGTCCTCGGCTACGATCCTCAGATCACGGTGCAACGCGCGTGGCAATTGTCCGCCAGTGTCGAGCAGGCGTTATCGCTCGATGACCTGTTCGCGCGGGCGGATGCGGTGACCGTCCATGTGCCGCTGAATGATCACACCCGGAAACTCGTCAACGAGGCGCGCTTGAAGCTGATGAAGAAGTCGGGAATCCTCCTGAATTTCGCGCGTGCCGCGATCGTCGACGATGCAGCCGTCATCGCCGCCCTCGACGCGGGCCGCCTGCACGCCTATGTCTGTGACTTTCCCAACACCCTCCTGAAGGATCACGCGAAGGTCGTGACCCTGCCGCATCTCGGTGCCTCTACCGGCGAGGCGGAGGAGAATTGCGCGGTCATGGTCGCGGACCAGGTGCGCGACTTCCTCGAGAACGGCAACATCAGGAACAGCGTGAACTATCCCGAAGCGGTGCTGCCGCGTGCGCCGAACACGACCCGGCTCGCGATCGCCAACAGCAATGTGCCGAACATGGTCGGGCAGATTTCCACCTGCCTGGCCACCGCGCGCATCAACATCGCGGAGCTCTTAAATAAGTCCCGCGGCGAATACGCCTACACCCTCGTCGACGCCGAAGGCGCGATCGGCGATGATCTGCTGAACAGGATCCGTGCGATCGACGGCATTCTCTCGGCGCGGATGATCTAACTCTCAAGAGCATTTCGATGGCAAAAAAGAAAAAATCCCGCCTCGCCAAGGCGGGGTCGCGCGCGGATCGAAACACCCTCGCACAGCCGCCTGCCCTGGATCTCGAGCAAGTCCGCGGCCAGATCGACGCCATCGACGAGAAGATTCACGGCCTGATCAACGACCGCGCGCGCCTCGCGCAGCAGGTCGGCATCTCCAAGACACGCGAGGGCCGCACGGTCGATTTCTATCGTCCCGAGCGCGAAGCGCAGGTGTTACGCATGGCCCGCGAGCGCAACTCCGGACCGCTGGCCGATGCGGAGATTCTGCGGCTGTTCCGCGAAATCATGTCGGCCTGCCTGGCGCAGCAGGAGCCTCTGAAGGTTGCCTTCCTCGGACCGGAAGGCACGTTCACCCAGACCGCGGTTCTCACCCATTTCGGTCATTCTGTTCGCGCTCTCCCCCTGGCATCCATCGACGAGGTGTTTCACGAGGTCGAGGCCGCGAGCGCCGACTTTGGAGTGGTGCCGATCGAGAACTCCACCGAAGGCACGGTGAACCACACACTCGACCGCTTCCTGTTGTCGCCGCTGAAGATCTGCGGCGAGGTGGAGCTGCGTATCCATCACCACCTGATGGGTCTGATGAATTCACTGGGTCGCGTGGTGCGGATCTGCTCCCATCCGCAGTCGCTTGCGCAATGCCGGGCCTGGCTGGAGGAACACCTGCCGAACGTCGAGCAGGTGCCCGTCTCGAGTAACGCCGAAGGCGCGCGCCGCGCCCGGGACGAGAAGGGCACCGCCGCCATTGCCGGGGAGACTGCGGCGGAAGTCTATGGGCTGAAGGTGTTGGCCGCGGAGATCGAGGACCGCAGTGACAACACGACGCGTTTCCTGGTTCTCGGGCGTAAACTATTCACCCCGAGCGGCGAGGATCGCACTACGCTACTCGTCTCGGTGGGCCATACCGATGCCCCCGGCGCTTTGTCCCGGTTGCTCGAGCCGCTGGCGAAGTATCGGATCAGCATGAGCCGCATCGAGTCGCGCCCATCGCACCGGCGTAAATGGGACTACGTGTTTTTTATCGATTTCGAGGGACACGCGGACGAGCCGCACGTGGCGAAAGCGCTTGCGGATCTGAAGAAGCGTTCCTCGCTGTTCCGTGTGCTCGGGTCGTACCCCCGGGCCGTACTTTGAGGCGATTGGCGCATGACTACCGGTTCCCATCCTCCGGCCCGTTACTTGGCCCATCCCGGTGGCCGCATCGACGGCGAGCTCACCGTCCCGGGTGACAAGTCGATTTCGCATCGTGCGCTGATGTTCGGTGGGATCGCCGAGGGCGAGACCGAAATTACGGGCTTTCTCGCCGGCGAGGATTGCCTGTCCACGCTACGCGCGCTGCAAGCGATGGGAGTGCGGATCGACCGCCCAGAGGAACAGCGCGTCCTGGTCCACGGTGTCGGACCCGACGGCCTACAACCTTCGGCCGCCGCTCTCGACATGGGAAACGCCGGCACCGCGATCCGTCTGTTCATGGGACTCCTGGCTCCGCAGCGCTTCGACTCGACGCTGATTGGCGATGACTCCCTGATGCGGCGGCCGATGGAGCGTGTGGCCGGCCCATTGCGCTCGATGGGCGCCAACATCAAGACACTCGAGGGCCGTCCGCCGGTGGAAATAGGCGCCTCCAGCGGCATGCGGGCGATCGACTACGCCCTGCCGGTCGCCAGCGCGCAGGTGAAATCGGCCATCCTGCTGGCCGGCCTGCAATCCTTTGGCCGCACCTATGTCACCGAGCCCGCTCCCTCCCGGGATCACACCGAGAGAATGTTGGGAGCGTTTGGTGTCGAGGTGCTGCGCGATGGCCCGCGAATCGCCATCGAGGGGGGCCAGACATTGCGCGCCACCCGGGTGAACGTGCCGGGCGATTTCTCCTCTGCGGCGTTTTTCATCGTGGCGGGGTGCCTGGCCGCGGAAAACGGCCTGCTTTTGCGCAATATCGGCGTGAATCCAACCCGCATCGGCCTCATCGAGCTGTTGCAGCAGATGGGCGCCGACATCCGGGTACTCCCGCACGGCGGCCGCAGTAGCGGTGACAACCCGAACCACGAGCCGATCGCGGACATCGAAGTCCGTAAGAGCCGCCTTCGCGGCATCAAAGTCCCGGAAGCGTTGGTGCCGCTCTCGATTGACGAGTTTCCGATCCTGTTCGTGGCCGCCGCCTGCGCCGAAGGTGAAACCCTGGTGCGGGGCGCGCTGGAGCTGCGGGTGAAGGAAAGTGACCGGCTCGCCGCCATGGCGCAGGGGCTGACCACGCTCGGGGTTGAGAACCAGTTGCTGGCTGACGGGCTGTGGATTCGAGGTACCGACGGCTTTGGTGGGGGCACCATCGACAGCCACGGTGACCACCGGATCGCCATGTCTTTCGCCATCGCGAGTCTCAAGGCGCGGGCGCCCATTGAGATCCTGGACGTGGCCAACGTCGCCACATCCTTCCCGAGCTTCCTCGCCACGGCGCGCGCGGCGGGCTTGCACATCGACGCGACCTGACGGACGCTTCTGGCACGATGCCGCAAACCCTGTTTACGCCCTCAGGCGCCGTCCCGATCGTCACGATCGATGGCCCCAGCGGCTCCGGTAAAGGCACGATCAGCCGGGCCGTGGCCCGACACGCCGGCTGGCATCTCCTCGATAGTGGCGCCTTGTACCGCCTGATCGCGCTGGCGGGTGCGCTCGAGGGCCTCGCCGCGGAGGACCGGGAGGGGCATGCCCGCGTGGCTGGCACGATGGACGTGGTGTTCGGTATCGACTCCCACGGCGGTGAGCTGGTGACCCTGGGCGGGCGGGATGTGACGGCCGACATCCGCTCAGAAACAGCGGGGCAGGGCGCATCTCGTGTGGCCGCCTGGCCTGTCGTGCGTATAGCGCTCCTGGAGCGCCAAAGAGCCTTTGCCGCCCCTCCCGGGCTGGTGGCGGACGGACGCGATATGGGCACGGTTGTATTCCCCCAGGCCGACCTCAAGATATTTCTTACCGCAAGCCCCGAAGAGCGCGCCCAACGGCGCTATAAGCAGTTGAAAGACAAGGGGTCCGGTGTTAGCCTTGCCGCCCTTTCGCGCGAGATCACCGAGCGGGATTTAAGGGATTCGACCCGAGCGGTCGCCCCCCTCAAGCCCGCGTCCGATGCCCGGACGATCGATTCGACCGGATTGTCGATCGAAGCCGTCGTTGCCCGGGTACTCGAATGGGGTGCGGGCCGCCTCTGGGCTTAGTCCGGGAAAGCACCCGGGCGTTTCACCGCGCGGCGGAAGTTGTCGATAGTGGGCAGGCGCAGGATGCGCATGCCGTTGTTACATTGCCTGGACTGCAGCGGATGAGAGTCCAGTACATGCACGGTAATGTCCGTGCGAGTGAAGGTATGACAGAAAGTTTTGCAGAGCTCTTCGAGCAAAGTCTCGCCAACCAGCGTATTCGCCCGGGAATGATCCTGACCGGGTTGGTCGTCGACGTGACAGCCGATGTGGTCATTGTCAACGTCGGCCTGAAGTCCGAAGCGGTCATCCCCCTCGAGCAGTTCAAGAACGAGCGCGGGGAGGTGGAAGTCAAGACCGGTGACAGCGTCGAGGTTGCCCTCGACTCCGTCGAGGATGGCACTGGCGAGACGCGTCTCTCGCGCGAAAAAGCCAAGCGCGCGCGCACCTGGACCCGCCTGGAAGAGGCCTTCAACAAGGCCGAGATCGTGATTGGTGTCATCACCGGCCGCGTGAAGGGTGGTTTCACCGTGGAAATCGAGAACGTCCGCGCATTCCTGCCGGGCTCGCTCGTCGACGTCCGTCCGGTTCGCGACACGTCGTATCTCGAGAACAAGCCGCTCGAGTTCAAGGTCATCAAACTCGATCAGAAGCGCAATAACGTCGTGGTTTCACGGCGTGCGGTGGTCGAGCAGGAGTTCTCCGCAGAGCGCAGCGCGCTGATGGAAAACCTCCAGGAAGGCGCGGTCGTGCGCGGCTCGGTCAAGAACCTCACCGACTACGGTGCGTTTGTGGACCTGGGCGGCATCGACGGCCTGCTGCACATCACTGACATGGCCTGGAAGCGCGTCAAGCATCCGTCCGAGGTCGTGAAGGTGGGCGACGAGATCGATGTACGCATTCTGAAGTTCGATCGCGAGCGTTCGCGCGTCAGCCTGGGCCTCAAGCAGCTGGGCGCGGATCCGTGGGAGAACATTTCACGCCGTTATCCGCCGCACACCCGCGTGTTCGGCAAGGTCACCAACATCGCCGACTACGGCGCGTTCGTGGAGATCGAGGACGGCGTCGAAGGCCTGGTTCACGTCTCGGAAATGGACTGGACCAACAAGAACGTCAACCCCGCCAAGGTCGTGCACACCGGCCAGGAAGTCGAGGTCATGGTGCTCGACGTCGACGAAGAGCGTCGCCGTATTTCCCTCGGCCTCAAGCAGTGCAATGCCAACCCGTGGAAGGAGTTCGCCGAGAACTACAACCGTGGCGACAAGGTGTCGGGCCAGATCAAGTCGATCACCGACTTCGGCATCTTCATCGGTCTGCCGGGCAACATCGACGGCCTGGTGCATCTCTCCGACATCTCCTGGGATATGCCAGGCGAGGAAGCGGTGCGCAACTACGCCAAGGGCAACCAGCTCGAGGCGATGGTGCTGTCCATCGATCCGGAGCGCGAGCGCATCTCCCTGGGTGTCAAGCAGCTGGCGAAGGATCCGTTCTCCGCCTACATCGCGGAAAACCCCAAGGGAACGATCGTCAGGGGAGTCGTGAAGGACGTGGATGCACGCGGTGCCGTCATCGATCTCGGCAACGGGATCGAAGGCCAGCTGCGAGCGTCCGAGCTCGGTCGCGACCGCGTCGAGGATGCGCGTTCGGTGCTCAAGCCCGGCGAGGAGATCGAGGCGAAGTTCACGGGTGTCGACCGCAAGTCGCGCACCATCTCGCTGTCGATCAAGGCCAAGGAAATTCACGAAGAAGCCGAAGCCGTACAGAGCTATCGCTCGGATTCGGGCTCCTCCTCGGGGGGAACGAGCCTGGGCGACCTTCTCAAAGAGCAGATCGGCTCGGGGGATCGTGGCTGACGCCTACTAGGGGTCCAGTTGAGTTTCGATCACGGTCTTGTCTTCCGGCGCGCCAGTCGCGCCGCCATCCGGACGAGGCCCGCCTTACGGCGGGCCTCGTAAATCATCCCGCGCGCAGCGCGTGAAGAAACCTTATGACGACAACCATGACGAAATCGGAACTCATCGAAATCATCACGGCGAAGCAGAAGCATTTGCCCGCGAAAGACGTGGAGCTGGCGCTGAAGCAGATCCTGGAAATCATGAGTGACGCGCTCTCCCAGGGGGAGCGTATCGAGATTCGCGGCTTCGGCAGCTTCTCGCTGCACTTCCGGCCACCGCGCCAGGGCCGCAACCCCAAGACCGGCGAGGCCGTCGCGCTCTCCGGCAAGTACGTTCCTCATTTCAAACCCGGCAAGGACTTGCGTGAGCGGGTCAACGACGGGGCTGATCGGCCGATAAGGGAATAGCCGGAAGGTCGCCTCATTTATCTCACTGCTCGCTTCGCGTGGCGCGTCAGCGTTACCTGCGAGCCAGCTCTGCGAAGGCGGGCGGTCACCGCAGAGGCTTTGGTATTCTCCGTGCGCCCGCCTCTGTTACATTCCGCTTGTGTTCGAGCTGCCTCCACTTCTGCTCGCGCTGGCCTTTGTGGCCATCGGTGCTGCCGCCTGGTTTCTGGGACGACGCATGGGTGCCGCGCGCACGGTGCGTCTGCCACGTGATTATTACGTGGGCCTCGATCATCTCATCAACGATCGCTTCGACCACGCCGCCGAGATATTCGCGCGCATGGCCGAGGCCGATGACGACGCCGCCGAAATCCAGTTCGCTCTCGGGAGCCTCTTCAGGCGCCGGGGTGAGGTCGACCGGGCCATTGCCGTTCACTCACGCCTTCGCGACCAGGGCAGCACGGCTTTGCGCGACAAAGCGGCGTTCGCGCTGGCCCTGGATTACCTGAGCGCCGGCCTCATGGACCGGGCCGAGCGGCTGCTGGAGGAACTGGCGGCCTCGCGCGAATATCGCAAAATCGCGCTCGATCACCTGGTCCGCATCTACGAATCCCAGGGCGACTGGGCCAATGCTCTGAAGGTCTTTCACGAGTTGCCGCCGGCCGTACAACTCGAGCGGCGTCGGGTTGCCGCTCACTACCTTTGCGAGCTCGCCGAACAGGCGTTGGTGCAGGGTGATACGGAACGGGCCCGCACACTGCTGCGGCAGGCTCTGACTCATCACGCCGATTTGCCCCGCGCCGACATTCTCACCGCGCGCATTACCGAGCGCACGGGCGACCCCGCTGGCGCCCTGTTACTGTATTTGAAGGCTTTGGAGGTCTCTCCCGACCTGGCGCTCGAGATTATTCCGCGAGTGCTGGTGCTGGCGAAGGAAGTGGGACAGACCGACATGCTGGGTGAGCTGGCGCAGCGGTTGCAGCGAACCGGGCGGGTGAGCGCGCGGCAACTCGTATGGCTTCTGGCCACGGCCCTGCCGCCGCAGGATGTGCGTCGCTTGCCGGGGATCACCGGTGAGTTGGGGGCCGACATGGAAACCGCCTCGGACGCCGCATCCCTGGGCACTTTACTCACCCGCATAGGCGATTCCGGCGGTCGCTACCAGTGCGATGATTGCGGGTTAAATAGCGTCGGGTGGTATTGGCGCTGCCCCAAGTGTCGCTCCTGGGACAGCATGCATCCCGCGGTGTTTAAATGGGCGGAGCGGGCGGGAGTGTCATAAAGCCGATAACCGTGGCATGTACCTTGCTTGATATCTCGTTGTTAAACTTGGCGGTGCATTCAACCGCCTCTGCTGGAGAAGATTGATGAGGACGGCTCCGAAATCGGTCATTCGCACCGCCGTATTCCCCGTTGCGGGGCGTGGTACGCGCTTTCTACCCGCCACCAAGGCCAGCCCGAAGGAAATGCTCCCGGTCGTCGATAAGCCGCTCATCCAATATGCGGTGGAGGAGGCCCTGGCCGCGGGCGCGACCCGGCTCGTCTTCATTACCGGGGCGGCGAAACGGGCCATCGAGGACCACTTCGATTCCGACCAGGAGCTGGAGCACATGCTCGAGGCGCAGGGGAAAAGCGACCTCCTGAACCAGCTTCGCAGCGTGCTTCCTTCGTACGCCTCATGTATCTACATCCGCCAGCCCGCGCCGTTAGGTCTGGGCCACGCTGTGTTGTGCGCACAACCCGCTGTGGGCGCGGAGCCTTTCTTCGTACATCTCGCGGATGACCTCATCCGCAGCGATGTGGCTTGTTTGCAGCAGATGGCTGAAGTCTACGAATCGAAGCGCGCGAGCGTCTTGGGCGTGCAACTGGTGCCGCACCAGGACACGGAGAAGTACGGCATCGTCGCTGTGGAGGCCGATAAATCTCCCACCAGCCGCGTGCGCAGCATCATTGAAAAGCCGAAGCCCTCTGTCGCACCTTCCAACCTCGCGGTCGTCGGTCGCTATGTGCTGGCGCCGGCCATTTTCGAGCATCTGGAGAAGATCGGCCGGGGAGCGGGAGGTGAGATTCAGCTCACCGATGGCATCGCGGCCCTCATGGGTGAAGAGGCGGTGTACGCACATCGCTTCACGGGCAAGCGGTACGATTGCGGCAGCAAGCTGGGTTACCTGCAGGCGACCGTGGAGTACGCGCTCGCGCACCCGCAGTTAGGCAAGGAATTCCGCAAGTATCTCCAACACATCAACCTCGACACGGTGGCGTCGAAGAACGACCGCGAAGTCAAGGAGCGGGCCCACCCGGCGGGGTCCGGGGTTCGCAACAAGGTGAACGGGGAACACAACGGCAGCGGATCGGGGAAGCGCGTTAGCGCACGATCGCCTCGCCGGTCGACGGCAACCACACGCTGACCAGCGCGCCTCCGCCGGGGCGGTTGGCAATACTCAACCGCCCCCCGTGTGCCTCCACGATCTCACGGCACAATGTGAGTCCGAG
The DNA here is from genome assembly GCA_035566815.1 of Steroidobacteraceae bacterium. GTDB lineage: Bacteria > Pseudomonadota > Gammaproteobacteria > Steroidobacterales > Steroidobacteraceae > 13-2-20CM-66-19. The sequence goes on from DATMQL010000343.1 coordinate 11,500, forward strand.
CCCGGTTCCCGTAGGCTTGGTCGAATAGAACGGTAATAGCGCGTCGCGCAGAACAGTGTCGGCGAGGCCGCTGCCGCGGTCCGCGACTTCGATAGTGAAGCCGTTGCGTTGCCCGGATTCAGGTGACTCGCGCACCGAGACCGCGATGTCGTCCGCGGCGGAGCCTGACTCCGCGGCATTCTTCAGCAGATTGATCATCACCTGCTCGAGTTGGCTGGCGTCGAAACTGGCCTGGGTCAGCGGGAGCGGTCCCTTGATCTCAAAGCGCGTGGTTCCCTCGAGGCGTCCCAGAAAATCCCCCCAGATGACCGGCGTAGGCCGGGGCCGTGGCAACTTGGCGAAGCGCGCATAGCCGTCGATGAAGGAAGTCAGGTGGGCGGTTCGCTCGCCGATCGTCGCGAAGACCCGCTCCAATTGGGGCGCGGGCGCGTGCTCGGGCATTCCGCGAGCCAACAGGCGCCCCGAGTGCACGAGCGATGAGATCGGCGCGAGGGAGTTGTTGAGCTCGTGCGCGATGACGCGGATGACTTTCTTCCAGACCGCGACTTCCTGGGCCGCCAACTCGCGAGTCAGCTGTTTGAGCAACACGAGGCGATGCGATTGGGCGTTGAGCAGGAAGCCCCGTTGCGAGAGGTGGTAGACCTGGGGCTCTCCGGCGACTTCCATGGTGAATAGCGTATCTCCGCTTGCGGTCATCGCCGCACGCAGCGGTGCGGGGGATTCCGCGACGAGGGCCGGGAAGTCCAGCCCCTCGAGCTTGCGCCCGCCGAGGAAAAGCTGTCGCGCGGCGACGTTGCTGTAGACGATGCGTCCCGAGGTGTTAGTGAGCACCATGACGAGCGGTGTCGTCTGGATTACCGTGTCGAGCAGCAGTTCTCGCTGGTAGAGATCGAGGCGCTCGCGCCTCAACAAGTCCCCGAGAGAGTTGTAGGCCGAGACGAGCTCGCGCAGTTCGCCGTTCGGGACCGGAGTGATACTCATACTGAAATCGTGATCGCGCAGGCTGAGCACACCGTCACGTACGGCGCGCACGACCTTTGACCAGGAATTTGTCGCTAGCTGTGCGCACCACCATGAGGCTGGTAGTGCGATGAGCAGGGCTGTCAGGGCGGCGAGCCACGCGGAGCCGAGCCACTTTGCGGCAAGAACGCTGCTGCAGACTGCAAGTGTGGCGGCCAGCATTGCTACACCGACAACGCGCACCACGAGGGGTGCGCGCATCATGACATCTGCGACGGCGGCGGAGAGGGCCGGCCGATATCGGTTTTCAGGCCTAGTTTTTCCATCCGACGATATAACGCCTGGCGCGATAATCCCAGCTCGCGAGCGGCTTGCGCGACGACTCCCTGCGCTCGCGAGAGCGCCTGCTCGATGACCGTACGATCGAGCGCCGGCTCGTCCGTTGCGGGTTGGGTGTCAGTGGGCAAGTTCAAAGCGGCCGCGCCGATCGCGGGCTCGCGCGACAAAAGACAGGCTCGACGCATGACGTTCTGCAACTCCCGGACATTTCCGGGCCAGGAATATCGCGTCAGTGCGCGCTCGGCGTCAGCGGCCAACACAAAATTAGCCTGCAGGAAGTGCTTCGCCAACGCGAGAATATCGTCGCGACGATCCGCCAACGCCGGTACTTCGAGCTCGATGACATTGAGGCGATAGAAGAGATCCTCGCGAAAGCGGCCCTCGCGGGTCGCCTGCCTGAGATTGGCGTTGGTCGCGGCGATGATGCGGACCCGGGTCCGGCGGGTCGTGTTGGACCCCAGCCGCTCGAATTCCCCGGTCTGCAGAACTCGCAGCAGCTTAGCCTGCCCGCTGCCCGAGAGGTTGCCCAGCTCATCGAGAAACAGCGTGCCGCCGTCGGCCGCTTCGAAGCGGCCCACCCGCGCACGGGCTCCGGTAAACGCACCGACCTCCGTGCCGAACAGCTCGGCCTCGATGAGGTCATTGGGAAGTGCACCCAGATTCACCTTCAAATACGGCTTGCCGCGCACGGTTGAGTTGGCCTGCACGATGTCTGCCAACACTTCTTTGCCGGCGCCATTCGGGCCCGTGATGAGCACCGGAACGTCGGCGTGTGCCACTTGCGTGGCCGTGGCGACGAGCGTCAGCATCGCCTGGCTCTCGAAAACGATGGAGCAGAGATCAAAGCGTTCCGCCAGCGTGTCTCGGGCCTCGCGCCGTTCGGCACGAATGTCCTGCGCTTCCGCGCGGGCGCTCCTGAGATCAAGGAGGTTGCGAACCGTCGTCAGCAGCCGGTCGTCGTCCCACGGTTTGGCGACGTAGTCGGCGGCTCCGGCTTTGACTAGTTCCACCGCCGTTTCCAGGTGAGTCCATGCGGTGAGCAGGATGATCGGTATGTCGGGGAAGCGCCGCCGGATCTCATGGAAGAGGGCGATTCCTTCCTCGCCACCGGTGGCCTCACGGCGGAAATTCATGTCCTGGATCACGACATCGACCGGGCCAGCCTGCAGTGCCCCCAGACCTTCGGCGGGCGTGGCCGCCGCGACAACTCGCGCGCCGTGCAATGACAACAGCACGTCGAAGGCCGTGCGAACGGCCTCGTTGTCGTCGACGACCAGCGCGGTCCGGCCCGCCAGGCTCGCTCGCAGAGGACTGCTGTCAGGGGTCATTGGGAGATGTTATCAGGCCGTACGTGTGGCGACAGAGGGCGATACCATCGAGGCGCGACGGGCGGGCTGCCATGCCGCAAGTTGGCCTATGAGCCACAGCACGAGCACGCCTCCAACCAGGTAGTACAGGTCGAGCCGTGGCAGCTGGTATTGCCGGGACAGTCCATAGCCCACCGCGAGCGCCAGAACGCAGCCCACGATAACGCCCGTGCTGGTGACGAGCCCATTCTCGACGAGGAAATGCCGGATAATGTCACGTTTGCGAGCCCCCACCGCGCGCCGGGTGCCGATCTGTTTGGTGCGCGTGCTGACGTTGAATGTCGCGAGTCCGAAGATACCGAGCGCGGCAATGGCCAGCAGCAACACGGTGACAATGACCAGGCAGATGGCCGTGATCCGTTCCGTGAGGAAGACTTCTTTCTTGTAGAGCTCCACCGACCGCACCGACTTGATGACCCGGTCGGGGTTGGACCCGGCGAGATGCTCCGCCGCGATTCGCATGATCTCATCCCGCCGGCCGGGTTGAGTCCGCACGAGATAGTGGAAGCCGAAAATGAGGGGTTGCTGGGGGACCACGAACAATAAGCGGCGGAACGGCACGTTCATAAAAGGGCCGGCCATGTCGGGGATCACACCTATGATGGTGCTCGGTCTGCCGAAGGGGTCGTAGATTACCTTGCCGACCGCGCTTGCGTTTCCGGCGAAGTGCCGCGCCAGGGATTCCGTCACAATGACCTGCGGTATGGGGCGCGATTGGTTGTCCGTCGTCATGGGAGTCAGGATCTCGTCTTTGCGGAAATTGCGTCCGGCAATGAGATGCGTGCCGAGTGTTTGCAGCCCTTGCTCGTCCATCTCGTACATCATCGCGAACTGGGCGTCCGAATTCTTCCGCTCAGGCGTTTTGTACAACGGTCCGCTGGAACCGCTGCCGCTCAGGGGGATCGCGTTGGTCGGCGTCGCGGTGATGACGCCATTCAGGCCACGCAGGTAGTCGAGGTCGTCACGCACGGACGAGGCGTAGTCGTACCGGCTCGTGAAGCCGGTAGAGTCGATGGCAAACATATTTGCATCGTCGATGCCCGTCGGACGGTTGATGCTGTCTACTCGCTGTTTCACGATGTAGGTCGCGTTCACGAGGATAGCCAGGGCTAGCGCGACCTGCAGCGACACGAGTAGTGCGCCCGTACGATTACGCAGCAACGACGAGAGGATGGGGCGTATGTTGAGACTCATTTCTTCGCTCCCCTTCATTGACTCTTGAGGTATACAGCCGGCGGGACGCGCCCCACGCGCCAGGCCGGATATAGTCCGGCGGCGAATGCAGCAATGATGGCGAGCGTCATCGCTATGACGATGCTGGCGCTGTCGAAGTGCGCGAGGTCCTGATAGCCATTGGCGCCGAACTCCGCTTCGACGGCGTAAAGCGTGCGTAGGCCCCAGAGACCGAGCGCGGCGAGAATGAGACCGAGCAGCGCACCGGCGCCGGCCAGCATGCCCGTCTCGACCATATGTTGAGCGAATACCTGCCGGCGGCTGGCGCCAAGGGCCCGGCGTACGCCTGTCAACGCTGCGCCGTTCAGGAACTTGGCGAGCAGCAGGCCCACCGTGTTGATCAGGCATACCGCCAGGAACGCAAATGCGAGGCCGACGAGGATACGGTCGTCAGTCCCGACGACTTGCTGATCCACCAGCCACTGGGTCTCGTTGATGAGCTGGTTGTTGCGTGGGCGCTCGAAGCGACCGGCCTTACGCTGTTCGGCCCAGTACGTATCGATGAATGTCTGCATGCGCTCGCGGACGCGTGCGTCCGGCAGCTCGACCCACATCTGGATCCAGA